>NZ_CP135162.1:2810000-3125828 GCF_001940165.2 Roseburia sp. 831b
CGAAACCGAAAGGTGATGTATATGGGCTGACGCCTGCCCGGTGCTGGAAGGTTAAGAGGAGAGGTTAGAGCAATCGAAGCTTTGAATTTAAGCCCCAGTAAACGGCGGCCGTAACTATAACGGTCCTAAGGTAGCGAAATTCCTTGTCGGGTAAGTTCCGACCCGCACGAAAGGCGTAATGATTTGAGCACTGTCTCGACAATACATCCGGTGAAATTGAAGTACCAGTGAAGATGCTGGTTACCCGCGCCAGGACGGAAAGACCCCATGGAGCTTTACTCCAGTTTGGTACTGGGATTCGGTACTGCATGTACAGGATAGGTGGGAGACTAAGAAACTTGAACGCCAGTTTGAGTGGAGTCGCTGTTGGGATACCACCCTTGCAGTATTGGGTTTCTAACCTGTCACCGTGATCCGGTGAAGGGACAATGCCAGGCGGGGAGTTTGACTGGGGCGGTCGCCTCCGAAAGGGTATCGGAGGCGCTCAAAGGTTCCCTCAGAATGGTCGGAAACCATTTTAAGAGTGCAAAGGCAGAAGGGAGCTTGACTGCGACACCGACGGGTGGAGCAGGTAGGAAACTAGGACTTAGTGATCCGGTGGCATAAAGTGGGATTGCCATCGCTCAACGGATAAAAGCTACCCTGGGGATAACAGGCTTATCACTCCCAAGAGTTCACATCGACGGAGTGGTTTGGCACCTCGATGTCGGCTCATCGCATCCTGGGGCTGTAGCAGGTCCCAAGGGTTGGGCTGTTCGCCCATTAAAGCGGTACGCGAGCTGGGTTCAGAACGTCGTGAGACAGTTCGGTCCCTATCCGGCGCGGGCGGAGGATATTTGAGAGGAGCTGTCCTTAGTACGAGAGGACCGGGATGGACGAACCACTGGTGTATCTGCTGTCGACCAACGGCATGGCAGAGTAGCCAAGTTCGGAAGGGATAAACGCTGAAGGCATCTAAGCGTGAAGCCCCCCTCAAGATGAGATATCCCTCCTTCGGGAGTAAGACCCCTTGAAGACTACAAGGTAGATAGGGCAGAGATGGAAGCATGGCAACATGTGCAGTTGACTGTCACTAATAGGTCGAGGGCTTGACCAAAAAGTTTCTTAGAAATCTGTATGAAGTTTTGAAGGTACAACAGAAATGTTGATTACTTTCAATTTATTCCTCGATAGCTCAGTTGGTAGAGCACGCGGCTGTTAACCGCGCTGTCGTAGGTTCGAGTCCTACTCGGGGAGTTTTTTTATGCTCAAAATTTATGGCTCCGTGGTCAAGCGGTTAAGACATCGCCCTTTCACGGCGGTAACACGGGTTCGATTCCCGTCGGAGTCACTTATATATATGGCGACATAGCCAAGTGGTAAGGCACGGGTCTGCAACACCCTTATCATCGGTTCAAATCCGATTGTCGCCTCTAGAAAGACTGAGTTTTAACTTGGTCTTTTTTTGTAATAGGAACAATATTTCCTATTGCGGAAAAAATGCTCTGCAATCATTCCACATATTTTAAGAAAAAGAGGTTATTATCCACATAAAAATTATGAAAAGTGGGAAAATGTGTGATAAAAGAAGTGTGATGTGCATATAATATCAAAGAAAAAAATTTGAAAGACGAGTTGAATGTACAATAAAAAATAAATTACAAAAAGAGTATTGACGAATAGAATACGTTTTGTTAGAATCATCTTTAGACAGTATATTTTATAAAATGATATACTAAAATGAATACGGCGACATAGCCAAGTGGTAAGGCACGGGTCTGCAACACCCTTATCATCGGTTCAAATCCGATTGTCGCCTCTGGAAAGACTGAGTTTGAACTCAGTCTTTTTTTGCTTTATAAAATGAACACTATAACAAAACGAAGATGCAAAGAGAAGAAGTTATGAGGATAATTTGCAAGGAAGATTTGTGATAATTGGCCGGCATATGATAAAAATATAGCGCTCACCGAATACAATTCATTTTCCGATGTGGGGGTGGAGTATTCAGGAAAGCGTGATTGCGTAGAACATGGTGCAATTTTGGAAAATGGATAACATGTCTGGAAAAAGTACTTGACCTGTCGTAGTAATTATGATATAACTACTACGACAGATGTAGTACGACAGTTGTTTTAAAAATTTATTTTTATATTGCACAGCGAAAGACTGGGTTTAGAATATCTAAGAAAAAGGAGGGAAAGGGTGTGTTAAGCAGCGACGTTATGCGTGGCTATAATGATCTTATGATTTTATCATTACTTATGGAAAAAGATTCCTACGGGTATGAAATTTCAAAGGAAATCCGAGATAAATCAGATGAAAAATATAGTATGAAAGAGACGACATTATATTCCGCTTTTTCCCGGTTAGAAAAAGCTGAGTACATTCAATCTTATTTTGGAACAGAAACAAATGGAAAAAGAAGAACATATTATTCGATTACACAAAATGGACGTGAATTTTTCAAAAGCAAATGTGAGGAGTGGAATTTGGTAAAGGAAATTGTTGATAGTTTTGTTTTGTAGATGAATGCGAAGAATGGGAATTGAAAAAAGGAGGAGTTTAGGATGGAGACAATATTCAATTATTTGGAAAATATGTTTTTGCAATTACCACAAACACCGGAAGTTTTGCGTGCAAAGCAGGAACTTGGTAACATGATGGAAGATAAGTTTCAGGAATTGATAGCGGAAGGCAGGAAAGAAAATGAAGCAGTCGGAATTGTGATTTCTGAATTTGGAAACCTTGAAGAATTAGCAGAAGAGTTGGGAATTTCACAGGTTGTAAATCATCAGAATGTAGAACGGGATACATCCCGTTATGTGGATAGGGAAGAGGCGGAAGCATTTATTGAAATGTCAAGGAGAACATCCATATGGGTATCATTTGGCGTTATGTTATGCATTTTGTCACCGTGTGCGCTTATTTATATAGGTACACTTCAGGATTATTCGAAAAATGGTATTTCAGATGGCATGATTGTTTTGTTTGGATTAATTCCGTTACTCCTACTCGTTGCAATTGCGGTTGTGATGTTTTGCTGGAATGGCATGAAGATGGAAAAATATGAATACATGAAAAAAGAAAACTTTCAGATGGATGCTGCTTTTAAAGAGGGTTTGAAACAAAGACAGGAGCAGGAGAAGCCAAAGGCAACCTTGAAACTTATTATTGGAATTTTACTTTGCATTTTTTCTGTAATGCCCTTCTTAGTTGTTGGAGCAATGTTTGATGATGATTTGTATGCTGCATATGCACTTATTTTTCTTTTGGTTATGGTTTCTGTTTCTATCTGGTTTTTCATTGCAGGTGGCAGTACCGTGAATTCGCTAAAGATATTACTTCAAGAAGAGGAGTTTTCAAAAGAAGGAAAAAAGAGTCAGAAATTAATGGATGTTATCGGTGGAATTTATTGGCCAATTGCAACCGTAATTTATTTGGGTTGGAGCTTTTGGACAATGGATTGGGGATTCACCTGGATTGTATGGCCGATTGCCGGAATTCTGTATGGCGTAATTGCATCTATCTGTAATATTGTTCAAAAGAGTGTGTCACAATAAAAGATAAATTATTTATCAAGATAGAAAAGAGGATAATCCTTTCTAAGGAAATCAAGTAACAGAAAAAATATTTTTATAAATAGGAGACAAAAAGTCCCCGATTTGTACTAGCAGCAATTGTTAGATGTCTAATCTAACTTTTTCTATGGCACGAATCGGGGACTTTTTTAAATCTGTGAATCTAAATCAGAATCAAATACGAAACTTGAATAAATGATTGAATCAGAATCTCTTTTAAATCAATTACTGATTCTGAGTAGGCTGCTGATTCTGGTCAGGCTGCTGATTCTGGTTAGGCTGTTGAGCCTGGTTAAAGTTGTTAGGCTGCTGGTTGAATCCCTGAGCCTGGTTAAAGTTGTTAGGCTGCTGGTTAAATCCCTGAGCCTGGTTAAAGTTGTTAGGCTGCTGGTTGAATCCCTGAGCCTGATTGAAGTTGTTAGGCTGCTGGTTGAATCCCTGAGCCTGATTAAAGTTTGGAGCCTGGTTTACAATACCAAGAGCCCAGTCAGCAAATTTTCCAGCGAGAGGAATATTTGCGTCGTTTCCCTTCATATTTGCAAACAAACCAACAAGACAGAAAATGAAAACAATTAAATCAATCAAAGAATTGATGATGTTTAAAATGGTGCTCCATACACTGCTGATAAATGGAATGTTATACGCAAAGTCTGTAATGTTTAAAATACTAGAAATGAAAGAAGCAATCAGACAAAGACAAAGAGCCTGAATAACCTGACGTGTTGCCCATTCATTTTTTTCTACGAGAAGCACGACACCTAACAGTAAAAATAACAGGGTGCTATATCCCATAAATGCAAGGATAAATCCAACAACTCCATAGAATGATACGCGTAAACCTAATTTTCCCTTTTCCATAACAAAATCCTCCTAAGTTTAAAATATTATAACTACAAATGTCAGCCTATCAGAAAAATTATATCGTTTTCAGATTATAAAAGCAAGCAATCTTTAAAAGTTTGTAAAAAACCGGGCATTTGTCAATGGAAGAAAGAGAAAAACCGATATATTTTTCATTGTAAAAGAAAACGGAAAATCCCACAAATCCAGAAGGAATGGATGTAATTTCAGACAAAATACAACTGATTTTACATGTGTCTTGTCACATGACAAGATAAGTGATATAATACAAAACATGTAATTTCAAAGGAACCATTTTGAGGAGAGAATGTATGACGATAGCAGAAGAAATACAGAAGTTGAAGAAAGAGAAAAATGCAGTAATTCTCGCACATTATTATGTGCCGGATGAGGTGCAGGAGATTGCAGATTATGTCGGGGATTCCTTTTATTTAAGCAAGGCTGCGACAGAGGTGTCAGCGGATACGCTTGTTTTTTGCGGGGTATCTTTTATGGGAGAGAGCGCAAAGATTTTAAATCCACAGAAGACAGTTCTAATGCCGGATGCAGCCGCAGATTGTGCGATGGCACATATGGTTGATGTGGAAAAGATTGAGAAGATGAGAGCGCAGTACGATGACCTTGCGGTTGTCTGTTATATCAATTCCACTGCCGAGATTAAGGTGCATGCGGATGTCTGTGTGACATCTTCTAATGCAGTGAAGATTGTGAAAAAACTGCCAAACAAAAATATTTTCTTTATTCCAGACGGAAATCTGGGACGTTACGTGGCAGAGCAGGTGCCGGAAAAAAATATTATGTTAAATGATGGTTACTGCCCAATTCACAATGCTATGACAAAGGAAGAGATTTTAAAGGCAAAAAAGGAACACCCAAATGCCAGTTTTCTGGTTCACCCGGAATGTACCAAAGATATTTTGGAAGAGGCTGATTATATTGGAAGTACAGCGGGGATTATTGACCACGCAACAAATGCGAAAGCGGAAGAATTTATCATTGGAACGGAGATTGGTGTTTTCTATGAATTAAAGAAAAAGAATCCGGAAAAAAAATTTTACACCATTTCTAACCACCAGATTTGTAACGATATGAAACTCGTTACCTTAGAAAAAGTAAAGGAAGTTCTAGAAACGGGAGCCAATGAGGTGAACGTATCCGAGGAGGTTCGCACAGCAGCGATGAAACCATTAGAGCGGATGCTAGAACTTGGAAAATAAATAAAAAGAGAAATGCTTTACCAAGAGTAAAGAAGAAAGTTGTGAGAATATGAAAACTGATATTTTAATCGTAGGAAGCGGATGCTCCGGTTTATATTGTGCATTACAGCTTCCAAGAGACAAACAAATTACCGTTATTACCAAAGCAGACCTAGAGAGCAATGATTCTTTTTTAGCGCAGGGCGGAATGTGTATGTTGAAAGATGAGTCCGACTATGACAGCTATTTTGAGGATACGATGAAGGCAGGTCATTATGAGAATGACAAAAAATCAGTTGAAATCATGATTCGTTCTTCCCAGGATGTCGTTCGTGATTTGTTATCCTATGGAGTTGATTTTAAAAGAGAGGAAAACGGTGAGTTAGCTTTTACCAGAGAGGGCGCTCACTCCCAGAAAAGAATTGTATTTCATGAGGATATTACAGGAAAAGAAATCACAAGCCATCTGTTAGAGCAGGTGAAAAAATTACCAAACGTCACATTAATGGAGTACACAACCTTATTGGATATTGTGGAAAAAGAGAACACCTGCTATGGTGCAGTGTTGAGAATGCAGGATGGAAGCATTGAATTAGTGGAAGCGGATGATACTGTACTTGCATCAGGTGGAATTGGCGGACTTTACAGACATTCTACGAATTTCCGCCATTTGACCGGGGATGCACTTGCGATTGCAGCACGTCATGGTGTAGAATTAAAAAATATCAATTATGTTCAGATTCATCCAACCACACTTTATTCAGAGAAAAAGGAAGATCGAAGCTTTTTGATTTCAGAATCTGTGCGTGGAGAAGGTGCGAAACTTTACGATAAAAATATGAATCGTTTCGTCAATGAACTTTTGCCAAGAGATCTTTTGACAGAGGCAATTCATGAGCAAATGAAAAAAGACCATACCGATTATGTATGGGAGGATTTGCGTACGATTCCAGCGGACGAACTGAAGAGTCATTTTCCTAACATTGTAGAACATTGCCGCGAGATGGGTTATGACGTGACAAAAGAGTGCATCCCGGTTGTTCCGGCACAGCATTATTTTATGGGTGGAATCAAGGTAAATCATCGCAGCAAGACAAGTATGAACCAGCTTTATGCAGTTGGTGAGACAGCATGCAACGGTGTACACGGACGAAACCGTCTGGCAAGCAATTCATTGCTGGAGAGCCTTGTTTTTGCAAAAAGAGCGGCACAGGACATGGTTGCAAAACAATCCGCCTGTCGCCATGACAGCAGTGTGTTTGAACAGGTTGATTTGAGTAAGTACCAGAATAAAGAAGAGCTGGCAAAAGAATACGAAAAGACAGTCTGGGATGAGATGGAGAAAGCGGAACAGCAGTCAAAATTAGCATAAATCTTGCATTTGATGACATGCATGAGATATGTGAAAGAAAGTGCTGAAATGAAAAATAAGAATATCAAATAGAAAGAGGAAACAGTATGTACGATCAGGTTACGTTAAAATTAAATGTAGATCCACTTATCATGAGTGCATTAAGAGAGGATATCACGAGCGAGGATGTCTCGACAAACAGTGTGATGCCGCATCCACAGGCAGGGGAAGTAGACCTTATCTGTAAGGAAGACGGAATCATTTGCGGTCTCCAGGTATTTGAGCGGGTGTTTACGCTGTTAGATGAGACGACAGAGGTAGAATTTTTTGTAAAAGATGGAGATGAGGTAAAAAAAGGACAGCTGATGGCAAAGGTACACGGTGACATCCGTACCCTTCTTTGCGGAGAGCGTACAGCCCTTAATTATTTACAGAGAATGAGCGGAATTGCAACCTATACACATTCTGTCGCTGCACTTTTAAAAGGAAGCAAGACAAAACTTTTAGATACCAGAAAAACAACGCCAAACAATCGTATTTTTGAAAAATATGCGGTTCGCATCGGTGGTGGAAACAATCATCGTTACAACCTTTCCGATGGTGTGTTGTTAAAGGATAACCACATCGGAGCTGCCGGTGGCGTGAAGGAAGCAGTCACAATGGCAAAAGAGTATGCACCTTTTGTCCGTAAAATCGAGGTCGAGGTTGAGACGCTTGAGATGGTAAAAGATGCAGTAGAAGCCGGTGCAGATATCATCATGTTAGATAACATGAGCCACGAGCAGATGCAGGAGGCGATGCACATCATTGATGGAAAAGCAGAAGTGGAAGTTTCCGGTAATGTCACAAAGGAAAATATCAGCCGCTTGACAGACCTTGGAGTGGACTTTATTTCAAGTGGAGCATTGACACATTCCGCACCGATTTTAGATATTTCCTTAAAAAATCTTCATGCAGTCTAGACGTTTTTGGAAGAGAGCGATATAGTATTATTTAGAGAGGTTTTAGGCGCGTAATGCTGAAAGCAGCATTACCAAGAGCATGAGAATAAAAGAAAGGAACAAACATGAGCGGGGAAACAAGAAGAAAGCAGATTGTGCAGTTACTTTCACAGAGTGAAAAACCGATTCCTGGTGTAACACTTGCTGAGAAATTTCAGGTCAGCAGACAGGTGATTGTACAGGACATCGCATTAATTCGTGCAAACGGCGTTGATATTTTTTCCACAAACAGAGGTTATCTGGTGCACCAGCAGACACAACAGGTCAGCCGTGTATTTAAAGTTATGCACGAGGATGAAGATGTGGAGGACGAACTGAGTACCATCGTAGATTATGGCGGACAGGTAAAAGATGTTTTTGTATACCATAAAGTGTATGGAGTTGTGCGCGCAGAACTGAATATCAAGTCGCGTATTGACATTGTCAATTATTTGAAAGAAATCAGATCCGGAAAATCTTCGTTGCTCAAAAATGTAACATCAGGGTATCATTACCATACGATTTTGGCGGAGACGGAGACTTTGCTGGATTTAATTCAGGAAAAATTACAAGAAAAAGGTTATCTGGCGAAATTGCAGGATTATGAGCCGGTTGATTTTTGGAGTAAGGCAGAATAGGGTAAGCGAGGCTTACCCTGTTTTTTGGACTTTATAGGATTTGGGGGCAAAAAGCAGCTTACAATTTTCTAATGTTCCCACAAAGTTACAAAAACAGTTGACAAAAGTAAGAGCATACGTTATTATGAATTCACAATCAATTGAGTTCAATTAAATTTAACACATTTAAAGTGAGAGATTCAAAAGGGAGGGGAAGAAGATGGATTCGTATGAGAAACTCAAATTAGAAAATCAGCTTTGTTTTCCATTTTACGCAATCTCGCGCGAAATTATCAAGAAATACAAGCCAGTGTTAGATCCATTTCACCTGACCTATACGCAATACATCACAATGCTGGTGCTTTGGGAGAAGGAAAGTATCACTTTCAAGGAACTGGGACAGAAATTGCATCTGGATTCCGGGACAATGACGCCGGTTGTGAAGAAGTTAGAACAGATGAAATTGATTCACAAATATAGAACCAGGGAAGATGACCGTGTTGTGATGGTAGAGCTGACCGAGCAGGGACGCAGTCTAAAAGAAGAAATTGTAAAAGTTCCAGAGGCAATGTCCTGTCAGATGCAGCTAGAACCGGAGGAAGCATTACAGTTAAGGAAATTGCTGGATAAGATGTTGCAGCAGTTTTGAGAAAAAGAAGTGGGAAATTCGAAAAGTGGATTTCCTTTTTCTGGGAAAAATCGGTTGAGTTCAATTAAATTTATGTAAATTTGAAGATAGCTGGTATCTTTTTTATAAAAATAGGAATGATACAAACAGGAGGAATGCGAAATGGGTGAGCGTTATGATATTGCAATTATTGGAACCGGACCGGCTGGATTATCAGCAGCTATCACAGCGAAAATTCGAAACAAGAAGATTTTGCTGATTGGAAGTAAGGATTTGAGCCCGAAAGTGCAGAAGGCACATACCATTAAAAATTATCTCGGCCTGCCGGATATTGGCGGTGAGGAGTTGGGAAAGCGTTTTGCGGAACATCTGGAAAACATGCAGATTGAAATCATGGATGAGATGGTGACGGCGATTTACCAGATGGGAGATTCCTATCAGCTTCAGATTGCCGGGAATTTTTATGAAACTACATCTGTAATTCTGGCAACCGGTGTCAATTTTGGAAAGCCGTATCCGGGTGAAAATGAACTCTTAGGAAGAGGGGTCAGCTATTGCGCAACCTGTGATGCGCCGTTATATAAAGGAAAAACGGCAGCAGTGGTCGGTTTTTCCGCAAAGGAAGAGGCAGAAGCAGCGTTTCTTGCTGAGGTGGCGGATAAGGTTTATTACCTGCCGATGTATAATGGGGAGGTAAAGTTACCGGGAAATATTGAGGTGCTTCATGAGAAGCCGCTTGAAATCAAAGGTGGCATGAAGGTGGAGGCATTTGTGACCGAGCAGCAGGAGTTAGCAGTTGACGGAGTGTTTTTGCTGCGTGAATGTGTTTCACCGGACAAGCTGGTTCCGGGATTAAAGCTAGATGGCAATCATGTCGAAGTAGATAGAAAGATGGCATGCAATTTAAAAGGATGTTTTGCATGCGGAGACATCACAGGTGCGCCGTACCAGTACATCAAGGCAGCAGGCGAAGGAAATGTGGCAGCACTTTCTGCAGTGGCATATGTGAGTGAATGCAAACGAGAGAGTGCAGACTAGAGCAGCAATGAAAAAGGATATCGTGTGAAAAATTCACATGTTGTATACCAATTTGATATGCGCAAAGAAGCGCAGGAATGGAGGATTATTATGGTAAAGAAAGTAAACGAAGCAGAATTTAAGGCAGAAGCATTAACAGGTACAACAGTAGTTGATTTTTCGGCAACATGGTGTGGACCATGCCAGATGTTAGCACCGGTGTTAGAGGAAATATCCGACAGCCAGGGCGATGTGAAGTTCTACAACATTGATGTAGACCAGAATCCGGGAATCACCCGCGAGTACGGCATCATGAACATCCCGGCAGTGTACTTACTGAAAGACGGACAGGTTGTCGATAAGCAGATTGGTTTCCTGCCAAAAGAGCAGTTAGAAGCATGGATTAATCAGGCAAAATAGGAAGAATCCCCGCACAATTTTTCACGGAATCCTGCGTGAACCGGATGTGAAAGTTGTGCGGGGATTTTTTGTTACACTTCCTTTTTAATCTTCGATGGGGAAACCCCATATTTTTTCTTAAAAAGCTTGCTGAAATGGTAGACGTCATCGTAGCCAACGGAGGATGCGACTTCCTGGATGCTGCCGTTCCAGCCGTTTTCTAACAGTTCTTTCGCTTTTTCCAGCCGGATGTTGATTAAGTGGCGGATTGGGGTATCGCCGGTCTCGCTTTTAAATATCTTTGAGATGTAAAACGGGCTTAGATACATATTCTCTGCGATGCGGTCTAAGGAAATTTTTTCTGCGTAATGATCCTCAAAATAATTGACAATCTGCTCGACCACGTATTTTTTGTTGGTGGAGTCGAAGGAACATCCGGGAGCGGAGCCTTCCGGTTTAAACTGTTCGCGCAGGATGATGAGCAGCATCTGCATGAGGTAGGACTGCAGCATAAAGTAGCGTCCTTCCTGATAAGTCATGTTCTCTAAGGACATGGAAGTGCAGATTTTAAAAAGCTTCTGGCGGAGTTCACCGGTCGTGTGCAGGATGAAATTGCCCGATGGGAGCGGAATCATATTTTTCTCATACCCGCGGAACTGCACATCGGAAAATCCCACGAAAAACTCAGTGGCGGGATGTCCCGGCGAGGTGACGAGAGACTGGTGTTTGCAGCCGGGATTTAAAATAATCAAATCGCCTTCGCTGACCTCATAATAGTTATCGTCAATCAGGTAAGTACCATTTCCCGATAAAATAAAATCCATCTCAATATGGTCGTGGCTGTGATAAGACAGCTCATCGTGCGTCCTCGTCGCAGACCAGATAAATAGAAAGGTTGGATTAAAGTTCTCAATTAAATCATTCCGACAGCGCATAGTGGCGTCCTTTCCAAGTAAAAATTCTAATTCTATTGTATCTTTTTCCAAAAGAAAAGTAAAACAAAATGTGACATCAAAGGGGCAAGATAGTACATTTCTTTTTTGGCAAAACATTTTATACTAGGGTACACAACAAAATTTGGTGCGAACGAGGAGGTATGAAAATGACACCAATGAAATGGTTTTTTTCTTTTTTGAAAAAATACAGAGGGTTGATGGTTCTGGGAATGGTTTTGACTACAATATTAGCTGTATTGTTGGTTGTCAATCCATATTTGTCCGGACAGATTGTCGATCAGGTTATTCAGGGGCAAAATTATGACCTGCTGATGCCGATGGTTGCCTGTCTGTTGGGCGTGACGATTGTGCTCGGAATCTTACGTTTCTTCTATCAGCTTGTCTTTGAGACAGCGTCACAGGGCGTGCTCTACGATATGCGTGACAAAGTCTACCGGAAGCTGTTAGAGGAGGATTTCGCATTTTACAACAAAAAGCGGACGGGTGATCTGATGAGCCGTCAGACAGGGGACATGGACGCTATCCGGCATTTTGTGGCGTATGTTATTTATAATGTCTATCAGTATTCGTTGATGTTTTTGTTTGCGCTCATCATGATTTTTACGGTGAATGTGAAGCTTGCGCTCTGCATGGTGGCGGTGCTTCCGTTTACGGCGCTGTGCACGTATTTTCAGTCGAAGGATGTTTATCCGGCGTTCCAGCGCAACCGGGACTGCTTTTCGTCCCTGAATGCGTTTGTGCAGGAAAATGTCAGCGGAAACCGCGTGGTAAAGGCATTTGCGAGTGAACAGTATGAGATTGAGCGTTTTGAAAAAGAAAATGATAAATTCCGCGATGCGCAGGTGGCGGCATCGAGAGTTTGGATGAAATATGTGCCGATTTTTGAAGTGCTTTCCTATGCGCTGACGGTGATTCTGATTTTATACGGCGGCTACATGGTGATTCAGGGCGAGATTACATTGGGACAGCTTGTAACGGTCAACGGTTATCTCTGGATGCTGAATACGCCGCTCCGTATGGCGGGATGGCTGGTCAATGACATCGGCAATTTTGTGACCTCGGTTGAAAAAATCTACCATACATACAGCGAGGAACCGGATGTCAAAACACCGGTGCGTGAACACAAACGGCAGCAGTTAAAGGGTGCCGTTGAGTTTCGGGATGTTTCGTACCGTGCGGATGATGAGGACATCATTCAGGATATTAATTTTAAAGTAGAGCCGGGAGAAACGGTAGGAATTATCGGTTCCACCGGAGCAGGAAAATCTACGGTGATGAATCTGCTCTGCCGTTTTTATGATGCAACGGAGGGGCAGGTATTGGTGGATGGCACGGATGTGCGGGAGATGGATTTGTATGCACTTCGCGATAATATTGGAATGGCGATGCAGGATGTGTTCCTTTTCTCGGACACAATCGAGGGAAATATCGCATACGGAAGGTCGGACAGCAGCTTTGAGGAGGTGCGCCAGGCAGCCATCAAGGCGGACGCAAACCACTTTATCAAGCAGCTCCCGGAAGGGTACGATACGATTGTCGGCGAGCGTGGCGTTGGTCTTTCCGGTGGACAGAAACAGCGTATTTCGCTGGCGCGTGCTCTTTTGAAAAATCCATCCATCTTAATTTTGGATGATACGACTTCGGCGGTGGATATGGAGACGGAGAGCTACATTCAGGAGCAGCTTGGCAGAATTGAAAAGGATTGTACGATTTTCATTATTGCATACCGGATTTCTTCTATTAAAGATGCAGATAAAATACTCGTGATGGACAACGGCAGAATCGTGGAGCAGGGAACGCACGAGGAGCTTGTAAAAGCGAACGGTTACTATGCTTCGGCGTTCCATCACCAGTATGGAGAAGTGCCGGAGGAAATCAAGAACGGAAGTTACAAGAAAGGGGGAAAACAGAATGGCTAGAAACCGTTATGATGTGGACGAAGTATTAGAGGACAGCTTCGACATCAACCAGTTAAAACGCTTAGCGTCCTACATTGCGCCCTACAAAAAGAAAATGGCAGGCGTTATTGTTCTGATGCTTCTTTCCTCGGCAGCGACAATGCTGATACCGATTTTTTTACAGAATGTAATGGATACCTGTATCCCGGAAAAAGATATGAAAATGATTGTAGTTTATAGCCTGCTGACGCTGCTCATCGCGTTTTTCTCTGCATGGGCATTGCGCATAAAAATAAAGACAATGAGCGTGGTGGGACAGGATATTGTTCACCAGATTCGTTCCGATATTTTTGCACACTTGCAGGAACTGCCGTTTTCTTACTACGATGACCGCCCACATGGCAAGATTCAGGTGCGTGTCGTCAACTACGTCAATAGTTTAAGCGACCTGCTCAGCAACGGTATTGTAAATACTTTTACCGATATGTGTAACCTTGTTTTCATTCTGATATTCATGCTGTATTTAGACCCAAGGCTCACGTTAATCTGCCTTTGCGGTCTGCCGTTTCTTGTGCTTGTCATTGTCTTCATCAAGAAAAAACAGCGTGTGGCATGGCAGATTCAGAGCAATAAGCAGTCAAACTTAAATGCCTACATCGCCGAGAGTATCAACGGAATCCAGGTAACGCAGTCTTTTGTGCGTGAGGAGGAGAATACCGGAATTTTCAACCATTTGAGTAAAAATTACCGGAAATCCTGGATGCGTGCGGTTACATACAATTTTACAATGGGACCGAGCGTGGATATTATTTCCACATTAACTACAATCGCAGTTTATATTCTTGGTGTGCGCTGGATTTTAGCACCGGACGGAAACCTGACCGTCGGTGTGCTGGTAGCGTTTACAGCATACATTGGAAGATTCTGGACACCGATTAACACATTGGCGGGATTTTATAATACGCTTTTGACCGCAATCTCTTATTTGGAGCGAATCTTTGAGACGATTGATGAGCCTGTTCTGGTAAAAGATGCACCGGACGCAAAAGAAATGCCGGAAATTAAAGGAGAAGTCCGGTTTGAGCATGTGACATTCGGCTACGAAGAGGGGCAGAGTATTTTAAAAGACATCAATTTTACGGCGGAAGCAGGAAAAACCTACGCGATTGTCGGACCGACCGGAGCAGGAAAGACCACGATTGTCAATCTGATAAGCCGGTTTTACAACGTAAACAGTGGAAAAATCCTCATCGACGGAGTGGATATTGCAGGCGTCACGCTTCATTCACTCAGAACCCAGATGGGAATTATGATGCAGGACAGCTTCATTTTCTCCGGAACCATATTAGACAATATCCGTTATGGAAAACAGGATGCCACGGAGGAAGAAGTGATTGCAGCAGCAAAAACGGTGTGTGCCCACGATTTTATCATGAGCATGGAGAATGGTTACCACACGCAGGTCAACGAGCGTGGAAGCCGTCTGTCCGCCGGACAAAGACAGTTAATCTCGTTTGCGAGAGCATTGCTTGCCGACCCGAAAATCCTGATTTTAGATGAGGCGACTTCAAGTATCGATACGGAGACGGAACTTCTTTTACAGAAAGGATTAAACGAGTTGTTGAAGGGAAGAACTTCTTTTATCATCGCGCATCGTCTTTCCACGATTCGCAACGCGGATTGCATCATGTACGTGGATAAAGGCAGCATCTTAGAGCGCGGAAATCATGATGAGCTGATTGAGAAAAAGGGCGAATATTATGACCTCTATATGTCACAGTTTGATTTTCTGGCTGCGGAGTAAAAATAGATTGACAAATTCACTATCTTGCAATACAATATAGCAAAAGCTACTTTGTATTGCAAGATAGAGGAGGAAGAAACGTGATACCATCACAAATGCTGAAAGGGACACTGGAAGGCTGCATTTTAAAGGTTATCAGCGAGAAGGAGACATACGGATACGAGATATCTGAAAAGCTGCGTGCATACGGTTTTTCGGACATTTCGGAGGGAACGATTTACCCGCTTTTGCTCCGGCTTGAGAAAAATGGGTTGATTACGGCGGAGCACCGCCAGTCACCAGTTGGACCGAAGCGCAAATATTTTTCTATTTCCCCGGAGGGAAAAGTGGAATTGGAACAGTTTTATGTGAGCTGGCAGGAGCTGTCCGGAGCAATCAATCGTATTTTTACAGAAACAAAGATGGAATTGGAGGGCATGGAACATGATGCGAAAAACAAGAATGTTACAGAAGGAAAATAATCGTCTGGATGAGCAGATTTTAGAAGAGAACCAGGAAAAATTTACAGATATGATCTGTTATCTGAGGGGGTCTGATTTAACCGATTATGATGTGGAATCGGTTCGTCATGACCTGACAGAGATGGTGCTGGCGGCGCAGGAGCGCGGCGAGGGAATTGATGCAGTAATTGGAGAGGATTATAAGGAATTTTGTGACAGTGTGATTGAGACACTTCCGAAGAAGACACCGAAGCAGAAACTGGTGGAAAAATTGGATATGATTTGTCTATGCCTTTCTATTTTGTTTGCGATTAATATTGTGCTGTCGAGAGATACTATTGAGATGATAAAAAATGCAATCGTGGGCGGGCAGGTCAATCTGAATATTGCCATCAGTGCTTGGACGGCGTTATCAATTGTAGTGATTATCTTGGTGGCAAATTTGATTGTAAATACGATTGTAAAAAATGCCATGGAAAAGGAGAAGATGCAAAAAAGAGGTGCGGAAATAGCGGGTGTTATCGTGGTCACACTTTTACTTTTCGTATTTGCGTGGGTTGGAAAAGGAACTTTGTTTACGGTGAATATCTTTGTGGCGTGTGCGGTGACGGTTGCGCTGTTTGGGCTGCATAAGGGGTTGGAGAATATTGTATAGAAACATCCTAAGAAGTTTTAAAGCATAGGAAGATAAAGGAAAATTCCATATCTTCCTTTTTTAGTGGAAAAACAAAATGGATAATCATACTTTTTTATGATATTCTATAATAGGATTGACATTTTTTAATTTGTTAAGATAGAAAGGTGTTCATAATGACGGTTAATTATGAAAAAAAACGAGTCCTAAAAAACGGACACCCTAAAAGATATAATGAAAAGACAATAGGCAGAAAAAGAGGTATATTATGTTTACGACAATTGAATTATTTGCAGGTGCCGGAGGCTTGGCATTGGGTGTTGAAAAAGCAGGATTTCATACGATTGGACTGATTGAATTTGATAAGGATGCGTGCGATACATTGCGTACGAATAGACCTGAATGGAATGTAATATGTGATGATATTGCAAACATTTCTGGGCAGAATCTGGAAAAATTATTTAACATAAAAAAAGGAGAATTAGATCTTCTGTCAGGCGGAGCACCATGTCAGGCTTTTTCCTATGCAGGTAAAAGACTTGGACTTGAAGATGCAAGAGGAACACTATTTTATCATTATGCGGTTTTTCTTGAAAAGCTACAACCGAAGATGTTTTTATTTGAAAATGTAAGAGGATTACTCACTCATGATGGTGGAAAGACTTACAGCACCATTCTAGATATTTTTGAAAAAGCAGGATATGAAATTCAAAAGGAAGTCTTAAATGCTTGGAACTATGGTGTAGCGCAGAAAAGAGAACGATTAATGACAGTTGGCATTCGAAAGGATCTTGCTGGTAAAATAAAATACTCGTTTCCAACGCCACATGAGTACAAGCCAATACTAAGGGATATTTTGCAGGATGTTCCTGAAAGTGTAGGTGTTCCATATGGTGAGAGTAAAAGAAAAATATTTGAATTAGTACCACCAGGGGGATATTGGAGAGACATTGATCCGGAAATTGCAAAATCATATATGAAGAGCTGTTGGGATATGCAAGGTGGCAGAACAGGAATATTGAGGAGAATGAGCATGGATGAGCCTTCGCTGACGGTATTGACATCTCCATCCCAAAAGCAGACAGAACGTTGTCATCCATTGGAAGCAAGACCATTTACAGTAAGAGAAAATGCGAGATGTCAAAGCTTTCCGGATGATTGGCAATTCTGCGGAAAGGTTATGTCACAGTATAAGCAGGTAGGAAATGCGGTACCGGTTAATTTGGCATATGAAGTTGCAAAGGAAATTTACAATGCACTGGAGGAAGGAAAGGAATGGATTGGAAAATAAAATTTATAACGGAAGAAGACTTTATAGAACACGTTAGGGCAACTATTGAGAAGTATGGAGATAAACTGGAGTCATTTGATATTAAGCGCTTTAATAAGAATATCATTGATCCAATTAAATTAATTTTTGATAAAACAGTATATCGTTCAACATGGGATGAGATTGTAAGTAATGAAATTTTTAGACAAAGAGATAAGGCAAATAATAATGATATTGGGTATTTTCATCAAAGAATATTCCAGTATATTGCAAACTGCCACGTTCCCGAAAATGGAAAAGAAGGTGGATGGGATGTAATATACAACAATCCAGATGGAATTAAGCTGCCAGATGGAGATGTGGTTCATAATGTTTATGTTGAAATGAAGAATAAGCATAATACAATGAATTCTGCATCCGCAGGTAAAACGTATATAAAGATGCAGAATCAGTTACTGAAAGATGATGATTGTGCCTGCTTTCTTGTAGAAGCAATTGCTCAAAAATCGCAGAATATCAAATGGGAAACAACGGTTGACAAAAATAAGGTTTCTCATAGACGAATAAGACGAGTAAGTTTAGATCAGTTTTATGCGATAGTAACTGGTGAGGAAGATGCATTCTATCAAATTTGTATGGTGTTGCCTGAAATCATTGAAAATGTAGTCAATAGTGGAGAAGGTATTAAGGTTCCAGAAGATACAGTATTAGATGAACTTAAGAATATTGCTATTCAGATTGGAGAAGACTCTGAGAAGATGACAATGGCTATGGCTGTATACATGTTAGGATTTAATACATATAACGGATTTAGGGATTATCTGAAAGAAGAATCAAGTGTTGAGAGTGATGCACTTAAAAGACTATATATGTATGCGAAAATGGTGAATAAATAAAAATTGAATTAACAAAAGAGCAGCTACTTTTTTATAACTGCTCTTTTCCTATTTTTAATCGAACCTATTTCACAAGAATCTTCACAAATTTCTTCTTACCACGTTTTAAGACAAGACCTTCGCCTGCAAAATCAGATGCAGTGTAGGATGCTTTTACGTCGGTTACTTTTTCATCGGCGAGGGAAACACCGCCCTGTTCTACGGCACGGCGTGCATCGGAACGGGAAGGAGCCAGCTCGGTTTTTACTAATAAAGCAAGGATGTCAAGGGAACCTGCAACCGGGCTGTCTGCAAAGTCAGCTTCGGTAAGCTCTACGGTTGGCATGTTGGAGGAATCTCCGCCACCTGCAAATAAAGCGTGGGAAGCTTCTTTTGCTTTTTCCGCTTCTTCTTCGCCGTGAACCATCTTGGTCAGTTCATATGCTAAGATTTCTTTTGCCTGATTCAGCTGTGCGCCTTCCCAGTTTTCCATAGCATCGATTTCTTCTAATGGAAGGAAGGTGAGCATACGGATACATTTTAAAACGTCTGCGTCGGCAACATTTCTCCAGTACTGGAAGAACTCGAATGGGGAAGTCTTGTTCGGGTCAAGCCAAACAGCGTTTCCGGCAGTTTTTCCCATTTTCTTGCCCTGGGAGTCTGTTAAAAGTGTGATGGTCATTGCATGCGCATCTTTTCCGAGTTTTCTACGAATCAATTCGGTACCGCCGAGCATGTTGCTCCACTGGTCATCTCCACCGAACTCCATGTTACAGCCGTATTTCTGGTATAACATGTAGAAGTCGTAACTCTGCATAATCATGTAGTTGAATTCAAGGAAGGAAAGACCTTTTTCCATTCTCTGTTTGTAACATTCTGCACGAAGCATGTTGTTGACACTGAAGCAGGCACCTACTTCGCGGAGTAATTCCACATAGTTGAGTTTTAACAGCCAGTCAGCGTTGTTGACCATAAGAGCCTTGTCATCGCTAAAGTCGATGAAACGCTCCATCTGGCGTTTGAAACATTCTGCGTTGTGGTCGATGTCTTCTTTTGTCAGCATTTTTCTCATGTCGGTTCTTCCGGATGGGTCACCAATCATGGTTGTTCCGCCACCAATCAAAG
Source organism: Roseburia sp. 831b (assembly GCF_001940165.2). Lineage (NCBI taxonomy): Bacteria > Bacillati > Bacillota > Clostridia > Lachnospirales > Lachnospiraceae > Roseburia > Roseburia sp. 831b. Next base: position 2,829,612 of record NZ_CP135162.1, read on the forward strand.
CAATTGGTTTGTTGCCTGCCATCTGAAGACGCTTCATTAAAGTGAGCGCCATAAAATGTCCGGCAGTCAAAGAATCAGCGGTACAGTCAAAACCAATGTAGAAAGTAGCTTTTCCTGCGTTAATCATGTTCTTGATTTCTTCTTCGTTTGTCACCTGGGCAATCAGGCCACGGGCAACTAATTCATCGTATAATGTCATTGTAGTTCTCCTTTATATAAATGATTTTAAAATGTTTTCGTAGTTGTCATTTTGAGAGGATGCAAAAGTCTTTTGCAAATCGTATCATGGGAATCGCCTTTGTATCCATCAAAAAAACCCCCGTCCTTCTATCAAAACGATAGAAAAGGACGAGGGTATAAACTCGTGTTACCACCTTTATTCGCAGACCATTCACACAATCTGCCTCATTGAGTGTCTGTCAACACTCCAGCGCTCATAACGTGCGCCACTCCGTTGCAGCCTACTTACTCCATACATCTAACTACAAATGTAAAAGAATGTTCGGTACAAAGCTCAGGGATGTATTCACGATAAGTTTCCCATGCACCTCTCATCAGCCGGTTGCTTTCTGTCTGTTTCACTTATTGCTACTTTTTCCCGTCAAAGCTGTTTCGCATATAGCAGTCATGACTTAAAGACATTATAAGCATCTGAAAAATCATTTGTCAAGGAAAAGTTCTGGAGAGTGGGACAATTCTGTCGGGTGATGCCGGTAGTAAAAGAGTGTGCAAAGTTTATTTAATTAACAAATTATATAAAGCTAAGGCTATTTTGTTCCGATGTACGAATATAAGAAAATCTAAGTATGCCTTATAAAGGTATTTTGAAGTGACGTGAACGGCGTTCAACGAGTCGTCCATGACTCGTGAAGCCTTGTTCTGCCGTCCGTGGCAGAACAGCACTGAAAATTGATAGGCATACTAAGATTTTTTAATATTCTCCCAAAGTTACAAAAATAACCTTATCTTTATGTAATTTGTCATTTACAAAACTCCAAGCAATCTTTTACCACCGGCATCACCCGGCAGAATTGTCACCTTTCGCAATCTGAAATTGTGTCTTTACGTTTTCTGTGTTACGATATAGGAAGACTTTGGAAAGGATATAGAAAAATGAAGGTAGTATTTTTAGATATAGACGGAACATTGGTGGATTACAACGGAAATGTGCCGGAGTCCACAAAGAAGGCGATTTTGCAGGCAAAGGCAAATGGACATAAAATGGTGCTTTGTACCGGACGAAGCAGATTTCAGATTCCAAAGAAATTATGGGATCTTGGAATGGATGGTGTGATTGCAGGCGCAGGAGCATTTGTAGAGGTATTTGACAGTGCAGCAGAAAAAGGAATTTCTGCAACTGATGAAACTGTCCCAAATGATTCAAAAATTACAACAACAGGCACAATTCTTTGTCAGATGGTGATAGATGCCGAGCATGCCAAAAGTTCTTACGATTATTTAGAGGGAAACGGCGTCCTCTACTGCTATCAGGGCGAGGATGGAATCGTTTTAAATCAACGCAGCTACGACGGAATGATGGAGATTGACCGTTTGAATGGAATGAGCGAGGAGATGATGGAGAGTCTGCATGGCGTGATTCATCTGACAGAGACACCGTGGGATGTTCCGAATCTGGAGAAAATCATTTTTTATGATGCACCGTTTACATTGGAACAGGTAAAAGCGGACATGCTGCCATATTTTGATACGGTTGCGCTAAGCCTGAGCGGTACCGAGGGTGTGTGCGGTGAGATTGGACTTAACAATATCCACAAAGCGACTGGAATCAAACTTTTCTTAGAGCATGTAGGAGTTGGACGTGAAGATTCCATCGCCATCGGGGACGGACCAAACGATCTTCAGATGATGGAGTACGCCGGAGTCGGTGTTGCAATGGGGAATGCAAAAGAAGAGGTAAAAAAATTAGCTGATATGGTGACAACGGATGTGACGGATGACGGAATCTATCATGCTTTTGAGAAATTAGGATTGTTGTAAAAAATAAGAAAGTGTCGGAGTGCCCGGCTGTGGTTTGAAAAGAAACTGCAGCCGGGCTTTTTTGTTTTATAAGAACTGCTTTTGCCACCCAATTCCTTATACAGAACCATACAAAACATTTACATCCATTTTACGGACAAATGTGGTGTATTTTACAGAGAGAGGGTAAAGTAGGGTTCATGTTTGAGAGATAGATTTGGAGGAAAAAGAATTGGCAGAACTGACCTTACATAATGTTTGTAAAAAGTATCAAGCGGATGCCTATGCAGTGGAAGATTTTTCTTTAGAGACAAAAGGAAAAGAATTTATTGTGTTTGTGGGTCCATCGGGATGTGGAAAATCAACGGTACTTCGCATGATAGCAGGACTGGAAGATATCACAAGCGGGGAGCTTTGGATGAATGGAAATCTGATGAACTATACCGAGCCAAAAGAGCGTAACGTTTCTATGGTTTTTCAGAATTATGCGTTGTATCCGAATATGACCGTGTATGACAACATGGCGTTTTCCTTACAGATACGGGGTGAAAAGAAAAAAGAAATCCGCGGCAAAGTCCTTGAAGTGGCAAAAATGTTAGAGATTGATGGACTTTTAGAGCGAAGACCAGCAGCACTTTCGGGCGGACAGAAGCAAAGAGTCGCAATCGGAAGCGCTATTTTGCGGGAGCCGGACTTTTTCCTGATGGATGAGCCGCTGTCAAATCTGGATGCAAAATTAAGAACACAGATGAGGACAGAGATTGCAAAGCTTTATCACAAATTGAATGCAAGCGTGATTTATGTGACGCATGACCAGACGGAGGCGATGACGCTTGGAACCAAAATTGTGGTGCTAAAGGATGGAAAAATCTTGCAGGTGGATACGCCAAAGAATCTGTATGAACACCCGGCAAATCGTTTTGTTGCGGGGTTCATTGGTTCCCCATCTATGAATTTTGCAAAAGTTCAGGTTGCGCTTCATGATAATGCAATTTACATCGATGCGGATGGTTTTCAAATTCCAACAGGTGAAAAATTAGCGGAGTATTTCAGGAGAATTGGGTATTGGGGAGAGTACGTGACGCTTGGAATCCGCCCGGAATGTATTCATCTGTGGGAGAAGACATTAGAAGAAATGGGAGAAGGTAAGGACGGTCTTTATACCGAGCCATTTGAGGTGGAGGTAGAAGCAACCGAGCTTCTTGGCTCTGAGCAGAATGTTTTTTTCCGGATGGGACAAGAAAAATGGTGCGCAAGAATGGATGCAGCGCGAACTTTTTTAAAGGGAGAAAAAATCAAAATCTGTCTGGAACGGGAAAAAATGCAGTTCTTTGATTTGAATACAGAGAAAAATATTTTGCAGGAGGGAAATGTGAGATGAATCGTAGAAAAAAAGGAGCTGGATTCTGGCAGGGATACCTGTTTTTGTTACCGAGTTTGATTATTTTTGGCGTGTTTTTATTCTATCCGTTTGTAAAAACCATCTACTTAAGTCTTTTTAAGACGAATAAAATGGGGCAGGCAAAATTATTTGTCGGATTTGGAAATTACGCGGAGCTATTGACGTCAAAGTCGTTTTACAACAGCCTGTTTGTGACGGTGGAATTTGTAGCAATTGTTGTAATCGGAAGTATGTTATTAGGACTTTTAGGGGCAATGTTGTGTAACAAAGCGTTTCCGGGAATCCGCGTTTTCTCGACGGCTTACGCACTGCCAATGGCAATCGCATCCAGTTCTGCAGCCATGATTTTTAAAATTATGTTAGACCCGACGATTGGAATTGTAAATAAGCTGTTAAAGCTGAACATCAACTGGATTCAGGACCCGAAATATGCGCTGATTTGTGTGGCGGTACTGACGGCATGGTTAAACAGCGGGATTAATTTTTTATACTTTTCAGCAGGACTTAGCAACATCGATGAGAGCATTTACGAAAGAGCCGCCGTGGATGGGGCAAACAGCGCGCAGATGTTTTTCCGATTGACACTGCCGGGACTTGGACCAATCCTTTTTTATACGATTGTGGTCAATATTATTCAGGCATTCCAGTCCTTCGGACAGGTCAAGATTTTGACGCAGGGCGGACCGGGAGAATCTACAAATCTGATTGTCTATTCGATTTACCGCGATGCCTTTTTCAATTACCGGTTTGGAAGTGCAGCAGCACAGTCAGTCGTTTTATTTATCATCATTATGATACTGACGCTCATCATGTTCCGAATTGAGAAGAAGGGAGTTTCGTATTCATGAGTACAGTGACATTAGATTGGAAAAAAACGGGCATCGCCATGCAGGAGCTATCCCCGGAAGAATTAAAAGATTTGCACCGGGCGATGAGTAAAATGGGCGAGCGAAAAAGAGTACGCCGAAAAGCCATTCTGCTTTGTGCGAATCTTGTGGTGGCATTTGTCATACTTTTGCCGCTCCTGTACGCAGTAAGCGTCGCTTTTATGCCCTCCTCGGATTTGTATACCATGGAAATGAACCTGATACCGTCGCATCCGACGCTTGAAAATTTCAGACAGGCATTGACGAAAATACCGTTGCTGCGGTTTGTCGTGAATTCCTTTTTGGTAGCTGGACTTATCACCGTGGGACAGATTATTTCATGTTCGCTGGCAGCGTTTGCATTTTCGTTCTTGGATTTTAAGGGAAAAAATGTACTTTTCATGCTGGTTATGGCGACGATGATGATTCCGGGAGAGGCAACGATTATCTCAAATTATCTGACGGTCAGCAGCTGGGGCTGGCTGGATTCCTATAAGGTTTTGATTATTCCGTATCTGACAAGTGCGATGGGAATTTTCTTATTCCGGCAGTTTTATCTGAGTTTTCCAAAATCGTTATATGAAGCAGCGAAGTTAGACGGCTGCGGAAATATCCGATTTATTCTTACGATTTTGATGCCGCTTACCAAATCCGGTATCGGTGCCATGGTAGTTTACACATTTATCAACGCATGGAATATGTACATGTGGCCGCTTTTAGTAAACGGCTCGAATGAAATGCGGACCGTGCAAATCGGAATCAGCATGTTAAACAGCGTGGACGCACAGTCCATCACGATGATGATTGCGGGAGTTGTAATGATTATCCTGCCGTCCATCTCAATTTTTATTATCGGACAGAAACAGTTAATTCGTGGTATGTTCTCCGGTGCGGTAAAAGGTTAGCACCAGAGTTTCATATAAAAAACAGTACTCAAAAAAAGGAGAGAACAAAATGAAAAAGAAAGTGGTTTCCGTAATGCTTACAGTAGCTATGGCAGCGTCCATGCTTGTAGGTTGTGGTAGCACAGGAACAACAGACACAGGAGCAGTTGACAACGCAGCAGGAGAGGAGACAGATGCAGGAGTCTCTGAGAATGAAAAAAATCCGACAGCACAGCCGTTAGACACATCTAACTTAGACGGAACAACGATTACATTCTGGCATTCTATGGGCGGTGTCAATGGAGAGGCATTACAGACACTTGTAGATAAGTTCAATGCAGAAAATGAATATGGAATTACCGTAGATGCACAGTATCAGGGCGAATATGATGATACGATTAACAAATTAAAAAGTGCACAGATTGGAAATATGGGAGCAGACCTGGTACAGATTTATGATATCGGAACACGTTTCATGATTGATTCCGGCTGGATTGTTCCGATGCAGGAATTGATGGATCAGGCAGGATTTGACAGTTCCGTCATCGAGCCAAACATCGCAGCATACTACACCGTAGATGACGAGCTTTACTCTATGCCATTTAACTCTTCCACACCAATCATGTATTACAACAAGGATATGTTTGACGCAGCAGGCATCACAGAGATTCCGACAAGCTTAGAGCAGATTGCCAAAATCAGCGACAAACTGACAACAGACGGTGGCGCAGAAGAGACGATTTCTCTTGGCATCTACGGCTGGTTCTTTGAGCAGTTTGTATGCAAACAGGGCGCAGCTTACGTTGACAATGGAAACGGACGTGAAGCAGCAGCAACCGCAGTAGATTTTGATAAAAACGGTTCCGCACTTGCGATTGCAAAAGAATGGAAAGCCTTAAGTGATGCAGGCGTTGCACCAAACGTAGGACGTGGCGGTGACAGCGGCATCACAGATTTTACAGCAGGAAAATCAGCCATTACATTAGGCTCTACTGCATCTTTGAAACAGATTTTAGAGGATGTAAACGGCAGTTTTGAAGTCGGAACAGCTTACTTCCCAAGCGTAACCGACAGTGACAAAGGCGGTGTATCCATTGGTGGTGCTTCCCTTTGGGCATTGAACAACAATGATGCAACAAAACAGGCAGCAACCTGGTTATTTGTACAGTACTTAGTATCCCCGGAATCTCAGGCATACTGGAACGCACAGACAGGTTACTTCCCGGTTACGACAGAAGCAGCATCCGAAGATGTTTATATCGAAAATATGAAACAGTATCCACAGTTCCAGACCGCGATTGACCAGCTTCATGATTCCGCACCGGAATACGCAGGTGCATTACTCAGTGTTTTCCCGGAGGCAAGACAGATTGTGGAGACAGAAATTGAAAACATGGTAAACGGCCAGCAGACACCGGAAGAAGCAGTGGATGCGATGGCAAAACAGATTAATTCTTCCATCGAAGATTACAATTTATTAAACGAATAAGCTTCCTCCAAAAGAGGCTGTTGCACTCTGATGCGCAGTCTCTTTTTTTGTATGAAATAGTCATAAGATAGTTAATCCTTGATTTATTGCAAAATGGAACAAAAGCAGGACCATTTTGTGCCATCTTAATCTTCATACAAAAAAATTACCCGCATTTTACAAACGCACGAGTCAGATTTTACAGGCAAAAAGTAAAGTAAAAGTGTTCTTGGATGAGGAAGAACTTCTTTATATGAGAAAACAGATGATGGTTGGAAACAAATGAATCATGATGTGAAAGCAGGGAAAACATGGACGAAAAATTCGCAGAGAATTGTAAAGTTAAAACAGGAATTTTCCGGAATGCAGCAGGCGGACTGAATTATTACTGTTCTTATATTCCGAAAAATCCAATCGCAAATGTAGTGATTTGCCACGGCTTTTGCGAGTTCGCGGAAAAATATGACGAAGTGGTGGAAGCTTTTTTGAAAAAAGGATATGCCGTCTACTTACCGGAACATCGTGGACACGGATATTCACAGAGGGAATGTAGCGACTGGGATAAGGTGTATATTCGTTCCTACGATGATTATGTGCAGGATTTGTATTGTTTCATTCAAAGAAAAGTTGTGCTGAAACAACGCAAAACCTTTTTGTTTGCACATTCCATGGGCGGCGCCATCGGGGCACTTTTTTTAGAAAAATATCCGACGATTTTTGATGCGGCGGTTTTTTCTGCTCCAATGTTTGGAATACGGACCGGAAAATGTCCGCAGCCGATTGCACACCTGATTGCAAGGATGGCATGCCTTGTGGGACAGGGGACAGCGTATGCAGCAGGGCAGCATGGTTTTGATGGAAAAGAAGATTTCAAAAACAGCAGTTGTACATCCGAGGAAAGCTATCAGCGTATTTTTAAATTGCGAAAAGAATGCGTGGCATATCAGACGTATGGTGGAACTTATCAATGGCTGTTGGCTGGAATACTTGCCACGAAACAGTTGTTAAAGCGGAAAAATATGAAGAAAATACGGATTCCGGTACTGATTTTTCAGGCAGAGTGGGATCACATGGTAAAAAATCGTGCGCATCTGAAATTTCTAATCGGAACAAAACAGACTTCGTTATTGCGCATAGAGGGAAGCAAACATGAAATTTTTCACGCAGGCGAAGCGCAAAGAAAGGTTTATTACGAGCAAATGTTTTCCTTCTGGGATGAGCAGCTTCGGGAGGAAACAGCCGTAATGACGGAGCCATCTTTGGAATGGCAGAAAAAGAATGATAGGGTGATAACAAGAAAGGTATGGCAGAGAAATGAAACAAAAATTAACGAAACTCGAAAAGTATTGGATCTTATATGATGTTGGAAATTCCGCATTCACATTGCTGGTTTCAACGATAATTCCAATTTATTTTAAAAATATGGCATCGGCAGCAGGTGTATCTGCCGCAAATTCAACCGCATATTTAAGTTATGCAATCTCAATTTCCACCATGATTGTCGCAGTGTTAGGACCGATTTTAGGAACGCTCGGCGACAATAAAAACCACAAGAAACCATTATTTACATTTTTCTTTATGATGGGTGTGCTTGGCTGTGCATCTCTTTCGATTCCGAAGGCATGGCTGGCATTTTTGGTGCTGTTTGTTCTTGCAAAAGTCGGATTCTCCGGCAGCCTGATTTTCTACGACGCAATGCTTGTGGATGTTACCACGGAGGAACGCATGGATGAAGTGTCCTCCCACGGTTTTGCATGGGGCTATATCGGAAGCTGTGTGCCGTTTGTGATAAGTCTGGTGTTTGTCTTAGAGTCTGATAAAATCGGCATTTCCGGTAGTCTTGCGATGACGATTGCATTTCTTGTCAATGCGCTTTGGTGGGGACTTGTGACGATTCCACTTTTGAAACATTATGAACAGAAATTTTATGTGGAAAATTCGAAAGCAGAAAAAGAGAGCCTGGCAAAGAAATTAGGGGAAGCCGGCGCCCGTCTGTTTGGTGTTTTCGGTGAGTTGAAGGAAAATAAAAAGGTATTATTGTTCTTATGTTCCTTTTTCTTCTATATAGATGGAGTTTACACCATCATCGAGATGGCAACATCTTATGGAAAAGATGTGGGAATCAATGACACCAGTCTTTTGCTTGCACTGCTCTTGACACAGATTGTAGCGTTTCCTTGTGCTATTCTTTTTGGAAAACTGACACAGAAATTTGAGACATCCCGTCTTATTATGGTTTGCATCATTGCATATTTTGCAGTTGCAGTTTATGCCATTCAGTTAGATGCCGCATGGAAATTCTGGATGATGGCAACTTTTGTAGGTGTGTTCCAGGGCGCAATCCAGGCATTATCCCGCTCCTATTATGCGAAAATTGTGCCAAAGGAAAAATCGACAGAATATTTTGGAATCTTCGATATTTTTGGAAAAGGAGCTTCCTTCATGGGAACGATGATGATGGGTGTTACCACACAGATTTTCCATACTTCAAAAGCAGGTGTTATCGCGATTGCGGCAATGTTTGTGGTAGGTCTTGTGCTATTCATTGCGCAGGTAAAACAGGAAGATGTGGTTGACATAAAATGTGGCATGATGGGAAGTGCCAATGAATAGGTTTATTCGAAAAGTTATGAAAATTGGATATAAAATGAAGTAGCGGAAAAGCAGCTTACATTTTTCTTGCTGGCAAATTGTACAAAGTCACAGAAAGAGACTTGCCTTTGTGCAATTTGCCAGTAACTAATTTGTGGGCTGCCTTTTGACACCCCAATCTTTATAGGAAATTGCTGTGCAGGATTCTTTTTTCAGTTACCAGGAAATGATTTTGAAAAATACTCAACTACATTTATAGTTATAAGTGCAGCAGTTATGCGCAGGAACCTTGAAGAGAAAAGATGACTTATGTTATAGTAAAGGGAGTTACGAAAATTAATTTTTATTGGGAGGGAATAAGATGAAAATCTTAAATTTACAGAATGAAAACAGAAAATTTGTGAAATCCGTGGGGAATTTTCATGTTCTTGAGTATATGCAGGATGCCAGTGTATCGATTGCAAATGCTCAGACAGAGTATTATATGAGTCAAATGAACATCAGAAGACGCCAGATTGTAATTGATATCGACAAGGATCACCCGGCAATTATTCAATCCGGCGCAATGCAGTGGATGGGCGGCAATGTGCAGGCAACATCCGGTGTAAAAGGGGTAGGAGATTTTCTTGGAAAAGCGATAAAGGGTGCAATGACAAAAGAAACAGCTGTAAAACCGGAATATGTCGGAGAGGGATGCCTGGTTTTAGAACCTACCTATAAATATATTGTTCTGGCAGATGTATCGCAATGGGGACCTGCCGGTATGACAATTGAGGATGGAATGTTTCTTGCATGCGACGGAAATGTAAAAAATAAAGTTGTAACCAGAAAAAATCTCTCTTCCACAATGCTTGGAGGGGAAGGATTTTTTAACCTTAGCCTGTATGGCAACGGTGTGGTAGCATTGGAATCTAATGTTCCGGAAGAGGAATTAATTGAGGTTGTATTGGAAAATGATGAATTGAAGATTGATGGAAACCTTGCAGTATGCTGGTCTTCAAATCTGGAATTCACGGTAGAGAGAACGACAAAAACGCTGGTAGGTTCCGCTGTGAGTGGAGAAGGGCTTGTCAATGTTTACCGTGGAACAGGAAGAGTTTTGATGTGTCCAGTAGCGTCCACAGCATCTTATTTTGAAGCAACAAATAATATGGAAGCAAAAGCTGCGGCTCGAACCAGCAATACGTTGGGCAAGTAGAATTTTTACCAGGAAAATGAAAAAATATGAGTAATGATAAACTTGAGAAAAAGTTATTTTATGGAATTGTTATATACAAATTCTAATCTTCATAGTGATACATGCAAGAATATATAATGGGATTCTGGTTAGTATCATAATTATAGGTAAGCCGGTGTTCCTCTGTGATGCGCCGGCTGCATACCTTTCTATGTTTCAACGGTTCAGGTTTACCAATTTTGGTCAAATATAAGCGCCAAATGGAAAATTGTCCAATCTACTAAGAAAAATAGGATGTTATGTAAACTAAAATTGAAAGTTTGGGCAAATGGAAACAGAAAGTTTATGATTACCCAATATAGGAAAGAAAAACGCCTAAAATTGTATAAATTTTTTTAAAATAAGTTATAATTATCCAAATACATATTTATGTAAACCAGATTCGAGAGGATTTCGCGTGATTTTGGATAAGAAATGAAAAATGAATCTTTAATTATCCAATATGATATGGCAAATTAAGAAATCAAGAACAACCGTGGAAAGGTAGAAAATATGCAGTCCGTTGACAGTCATAAAACTTTAAAAGAAAGAATATTCAACATCATTCAGATTGGGGACAAGAGCAACCGGATCAGCCGGGGGTTTGATATTTTTATTACGATTACGATTTTATTGAATATTGCCGTCACATTTTTGCAGACGTTTGAGCAGTTAAGTAATTTAAGAGGATTCTTTGACGTGGTGGAATATGTGACGATTCTTATTTTCTGCGGAGAATATCTGCTCCGTATCTGGACGGCGGATTATCTTTATCCAGAGAAAAGAAAAACGTGCGCAAGGCTTCGTTTCCTGATTTCCTTTGACGGAGTTGTAGATTTTTTAACAATTGTGCCTGTTTTCTTTTTGTCCGGTTTTGTCATTTTCCGCATGCTTCGCGTGGCACGAATTTTTCATTTGTTCCGGCTCAATGCGAAGTACGATTCGTTTAATGTCATTACGACCGTTCTTTATGAAAAAAGAAATCAGATTATTTCCTCAGTTTTCATTGTTGTAATTTTAATGCTGGCGAGCAGCCTTTGCATGTACAGCGTAGAGCATGATGCGCAGCCGGATGTTTTTCGAAATGCATTCAGCGGTATCTGGTGGAGTATGTCGACGCTGCTTACGGTTGGCTACGGGGATATTTATCCAATTACAACATTAGGCAGAATTATGGCAATCTGCATCGCATATCTTGGCGTCGGAGCGGTGGCAATCCCGACCGGTATCATCAGTGCAGGTTTTGTGGAGCAGTATCAGCGAAAAAGTAATCTTTCCAATTTAAGAGAGACGGACATCAAAGAGGTTGCAGAAATTTTTGTAGACAAGCGTTACGCGGCGAAAACGGTGGAAGAGGTCGAAGAGAACGAGCAGCTTACCATCTTTTTGATTTTGCGGGATGATCTTTCGATTTTGCCACAGAAGGACACGGTTTTAAAACTAAACGACATCATTGTGATTCGTGGAGAGAACGAAAATTAAATTTTTTCAGGCTTCATGGGGTGAAGTTGGAACTTTTTTCAAAAATTTTCACTTTTTCCTTGACCTTCCACCTTGTGGAAGCTGTATAAACAAGGTACATCGAAACGCAGGACACGCAAATTTGATGAAGCAAGTCAGAAAAGTTTGCAGCGTAAAAATGGAGGAGTAACATGAAAATCAAGCAGGTGGAAGAGCTGGTTGGTATCACCAGCAAAAACATTCGATTTTACGAAAGCCAGGGGCTTCTCACACCGGAGCGTGCGGAGAACGGATATCGTGAATATCATCAGAAAAACATCGATACCTTAAAAAAGATTAAGCTTTTGCGAAAGCTGGGTGTGTCGGTGGAAGAAATCAAGGCGGTATTAGATTATGATATGTCGCTTGACGAATGTTTAGAGAGGCACAAGGATACCTTAAAAAAAGAATGTGCGAATTTGGCCAACATGCAGAAACTTGCAGATGCAATCCTTCAGAATCAGAATACGCTCGACAAGTTAAACACAGATGAGTGGCTTGATGAGATGGAAAAAATGGAGAAGGAAGGAGTGGATTTTGTGAACGTAAGCAAAATTGACGTACACAGAAAGAAAAAGCTGGGTGCTGCAATCGGTGGAATTTTCATGATTGTTTTAATGGCATTTGTCATGGGAATTTTGCTGTGGGGCAATAGCCAGGAACCAATTCCCACCGCATTGCTTGTGTTACTGATTGGATTCCCAATTCTATTTATCATTTGCACGGTGGTTGCGTTGAGAAGCAGATTAAAAGAAATCGAAGGAGGAGAAGAAGATGAAGCTGCTAAGTATTGAATATATTCCAGGAAAGGAAATTGAAGCATTAGGAATGGTAAAAGGAACGGTCGTGCAGACTAAAAACATCGGCCGTGATTTTATGGCAGGTATGAAAACACTGGTAGGTGGGGAGATTGTAGGTTATACCGAGATGTTAAACGAAGCCCGCCAGATTGCCGTAAAGCGCATGGTTGACGAGGCAAAAGAGCTCGGGGCGGACGCCGTTATCGGTGTAATGTACGGTTCTTCCCAGGTGATGTCCGGGGCTGCAGAGGTGATTGCATACGGTACCGCAGTCAAAATCCTAGGAGACGCAAAATAGAATATGTCAGGATGCCAATCGGATAATCTTAGCTTAAATAACAGGTGGGATGAAAGGATATAGAATATTCTTTTATCCCATCTGTTATTTAAAGAGTAAGTTGTCCGATTGACCTCCTAACATTTACACAAAATACAGACCACATTCAAAAAACCATCACATAAGCCTTGTATCTTATAGCCATAAGATAAATAAAAACAGCCGGCAACAAATCCGGCAGGTTTGGAAAGGCAAGGATTATGAATTATGAAGAATAAGATCATTATGGGAATGCTTACCGTTGCTGTTACAACAGCAAGTTTTAATCTGGTAGCATGTGGTACGACAGAAGAAAGTACAAACGTAGTTACATTAAAAGATACAGAAGTGGTTGGTACGGTTGAAAGTGTAGATGACGATACCATCACATTGACATTAGGAAGTGTCGTAGAAATGAATAACGCCGGTATGGGAGGCGGAATGGGCGGTGGCCAGGATATGGGCAACCCGCCGGATATGCCAGGTGGCGACTCATCAGGTAATACAAATGGTGGAGATACACAAAATAGTGATGCATCCGGTCAGGCATCGGATAGTGATACACAAAATAGTGATTCTTTAGACCAAGGTGCACCAAGTGGTGGAGCACCGAGTGGAGAGGCACCAAGCGGAGAAGCACCGAGTGGAAATGCACCAGGTGGAGAAGCACCAAGTGGAAATGCACCAGGTCAGGATGCATCATCCGATGAGAATACAGACAGTACAGAAGATGGCAATACACAAAGCGATAGCACAGAAAGTGACAATACAGAAAACGCATCTGGGCAGGACAAGGGAAGTACATCCGATGACAATACAGATAACTCCGTATTTGTGGCATCCGAGACAACAGCAACTTTTACAGTAAGCGACACCTCTGTATTAGAGGACACCAGCATGGATGATATTTCAGAAGGAACTATTCTGGAAGTAACATTAGATGAAAACGGAGAGATTGAAAGTATTTCCGTCTTAGATATTTCGGAATACGGTGCAGCTTCCCAGGATGGTCAAATGGCAAACGGAGCACCGGGCAGCAGTTCGGCATCCGATATTACATACACTGCGGTCAATGAGATTACAGAAGATACACAGTTAGACGGTGAAACCATTTCTTCCGATGGAACCGATGAAAGTGCTGTTTTAGTATCAGATGGCGCAACAGCAACACTTAGCAATCTGACGGTTGACCGGACATCATCGGACAGTACCGGTGGTGATAATTCCAGCTTTTACGGAGTTGGTGCAGCACTTCTTACCACAAATGGAACTACATATGTAAATAAATCTACAATCACAACAGATTCGGCAGGTGGCGCAGGTGTTTTTTCCTACGGTGATGGTGTAACTTATGTGGCAGACAGCACTATCACCACAAAACAGGATACGTCTGGTGGTATTCATGCAGCAGGTGGAGGAACACTCTACGCAAGGGATTTGAATGTTGAGACAAATGGCGAATCTTCCGCAGCAATCCGAAGCGACCGTGGTGGCGGAACCATGGTAGTAGATGGCGGAAGCTATACTTCAAACGGAACAGGTTCTCCGGCAGTTTATTGTACCGCAGACATTACCGTAAATGACGCCAAGTTAAATGCGACAAATTCCGAAGGAATCTGTATTGAAGGTTTGAATACGTTACGTTTGTTTGGATGTGACCTGACATCTAATATGCCGGATAACGAGCAGAACGATAACACCTGGTCTGTTATTTTATACCAGAGTATGTCAGGCGATTCCGAGGTCGGAAACAGTGAATTTTATATGGTAGGCGGAACACTTACATCTCAGAATGGAGGACTGTTCTACACGACAAATACGGGAAGCAGTATTTTATTGTCCGATGTCGATATCAACTACTCCGATGACGATGATTTCTTTTTACAGGTAACCGGGAACACGAATCAGAGAGGCTGGGGAACTGCCGGAGAAAACGGTGCGCAGTGCATTTTTACCGGAGATAATCAGGAAATGCAAGGAACCATTGTTTACGACAGTATCAGTACCCTTGATTTCTATATGACAAACGGAAGCACCCTCACAGGTAACTTTGTCGATGACGAAACTTATGCCGGAAATGGCGGAGACGGATACTGTAACGTATATCTCAGTGATGATTCCACCTGGGTTGTAACTGCGGATTCTGAAATTGATGATTTATACAATGCAGGAACTATTGTGGATGAAAATGGTGATACTGTTTCAATTGTAGGAACAGATGGAACAGTATATGTAAAAGGAACAAGTTCCTACACTATTACCGTAAAATCCTATTCTACCGAGGATAAGAGCAGTGAGGCACTGCAGACACCATCTTACGGTGACTACGAGGTGGATAAACCATCTGAATTGGTTTAAGCAGAGGAAAATGAAAACGCATGGATGTATCGTTGAAAGGTACATCCATGCGTTTTCTCATCCCCTAAATTTTATAAATGTATCCTATTTTTTATCCGAATACACGCTTCGGTATGCATAATCCAGTGTCTTGAAAAAGGCATTTGAATTAATCCGCGAATATCCTTATTACACCAATAATCAATCAGCCAGATTGCATTTTCGTCTGTGCTTACAACATGCAAAGATTTTAAAAGTTCTTTTTTCTCATCCGATATGTTCTGCTTCAGGTCGTTGTAAGATAATCCCCGAAGAATCCGCTCCGTGCTATTTTTTACATCAAAAATATACGAATAGAGTTCCTGTAAATCAAGCTGTTTGGAAAAATCTGCAATCTGCTGTTTTACAAGTTCGTTTCCGGTTGTAATGATAGGAGAATGGATGCGTTCCTGATAATTGCCAGAAAAAAATACCTGCTCGTCTCCGCTTATCAAGGTATGTGCAACAATATCTTCTATGCGGAAAATATGCCAGATGGAATAAGCAATCGTTTTGCAATGATAACCGTTTGCATTTATAAAAGGAATTGCATGAAATTCTTCCCGACATAGCTCATCATGAAAAGATACCAAGGTTGCCATCAATTCGTTTCGCAAATCAAATAAGGTATGGATGCCATCTTCGAAAGTGTCTTTCCTTTTCAGCTGTGTTTGCATTGTCTTGTTAAGTGCAGACCATTCTTTGTTCATCATCAAATCCCCCTGCTAAACCTTGATTTTTCTATTTCCCCACTTAGGAGGAAAAATGTTACCGTCTTAATTTGACGATATATTCCGTCGTGCCTTCCTCGAATTCCTTTTCCCCGGTCAGACAAAAGCCATGTCTCTGGTAAAAAGCGATGGCGCGTGTGTTCTTTTCCAGTGCCCATAAGTGGTCAGCGCCAAATTCCCGGATGGCATAAGTAATGAGTTCATGGCCAATGCCCTCGCTCTGGAAACAAGGTTCCACATATAATTTACAGATTTCGGTGCCCTGTATCTGCAGAAAGCCCTTTATCAGACCATCATCGAAAACGTAAAGTTGATTTAAAATTTCCTCTTTTTTCAAATAATGATCGATGAGGGAAACAACCTGCAATTCCCCAAAAGAAAAAGATGGATCCTTGAAAATTGGAAAATAATTGATTCTGTTGTTAAAAATATAGATTTCTGCGATTCTGGATAAATCCGTGGTGGCTGCTTTTCGAATGTTCATTTTGGTCTCCGTTCTGTGTGCATGATGTATGAAAAATATCGAAATTGTGTAGTTTTTTGATTTTATGATAATAAAGCAGCTGCTTGCCTGTCAATCATTATTTCTTGCACCGCACATAGGACACAAAAAATTAAGAGAATCTTTCTTGTACAAACAAAGCAGAAATGATACCATTTGTAGAGATAGGTGAATGTGTCAAAAGAAAGGCATGGTAAAAAAATGAAGAACGCAAAATTATATCGTGCAGGCGCTGTATGCTTACTGATTGCAGTGCTGGCAGGAAGTATCATAAACCAGAATCTGAAAAAGGAGAGACAGATTGCCCGGATTACAGCGGCAGTGGATGAAATTGGAACCTTAATCAACATTTGTTATGAGACAAAGATTACAGACGAGAGTGAGACCGATGGAAAAACGGGGATTGACACAGAAGTCTGGGCAGATTTTGAAAGTGGAAAATGGGTTGCTGTCTACGCAAAAGAGGATGCGGATACCAAGGAAATCTATCAGTCCAGGCTGTATGATGGAACGAACAGCTATTCGACGACAGAAAAAAATAGTGGATGGGAAAAAGAGGAAACGGCAGCAGAGACGACACCGAATCTGTCTAATTTAAAAGAATTTTATTTTAATGAAGATGACTTAACCAACGTAAAAGTAAAAAAAGAAGACGGACTTACCACGATTCAGGCATCCCTGACGGAAAAAGCATTGGAAGATGCTTACCAGAGCGGGATTTCTTCGGCAGAACAAAGTTATAAATATTATGTAAACCAAGACGCAGATTCCAAGGATGCAGCAGCATTATTGGTGGAATCGGCAAAACAGACGCAGATGTTGGGCATTGATGTGACTTATACCATCGACGCAAATGGTGTGCTGGTTCAAAGCATACTGACGCAGCAGTATCAAAGTCCTGAAATTTTAAGCAACGACGGAGAACATTCCTTAGGAGCGTTGACATCACATACGGTAACATATGAGAAAAGAGTGTTAAGCTACAACAGTTCCGATGCGGCTCAAACGATAAAGGACTACATAAAATCGTTAGAGGATTAAAAGGAACATGAAACAGGCAGTTTTTACGTTTATCAAAAAAGAGACCGTGCTGGTGGTTGCGACAATACTAGCAATTATTTCAGCATTTTGGGTAAGACCGGATAAAGCATATTTTTCTTATATTGACTGGAGAGTACTTGGCATTTTATTAAGCCTGATGTATATTATGGCAGGCTTTCAAAAGCATGGTGTTTTTCAAAAAATTGGGAAATGGTTATTGCAAAAGACAAGAAATACAGTGCAACTTGCCGCAGTTCTGGTATTTCTTTGCTTTTTCTTTAGCATGTTTATCACAAATGATGTGGCATTACTGACATTTGTTCCGTTTGCGATGCTGATTTTAAAAAGTTGTAAGCAGGAAAAATTGTTAATACCGGTGATTGTATTGCAGACCCTTGCAGCAAATCTTGGAAGCATGTTAACGCCGATTGGAAATCCGCAAAATCTGTATTTGTACCAGTTTGGCGGTTTTTCCGTAGGGGAATTTGTGCAGGTGATGCTGCCCTATACGGTAACATCCGGGATTTTACTTTTGGCAGGCGTGTTATTGCTGGGGCGCCAGAAAGAAACAATTACAGTTGTAATTGAAAATGAGGAAGAGGTATCTCAGAAAAAAGAGTTACAAGGAAAGCAGTTCATGACAGGAGGCAAATCACAGAGGATATCTTCTAAATGCAAGATAACGATTTACACGATTTTTTTCCTGCTAAGCCTTCTTGTGGTGGGAAGAATGATTCCATGGTATCTGGTTTTGGCACTCATTTTTCTTGCGGTGCTTGTACTCGACCGGGATGTGCTAAAGAACGTGGACTATTGCTTGTTGCTGACGTTTATCAGCTTTTTCATTTTTACAGGAAACATGGGAAGGATTCCGTCCATCCAGAGTGGGTTGCAGCAGATGGTGGCAGGACACGAGCAGTTGATAGGCATTCTGGCAAGCCAGGTCATCAGTAATGTGCCAGCAACGTTGTTGCTATCAGGATTTACCGACAATCTGAAAGGGCTTTTGGTGGGGGTCAATCTTGGCGGACTTGGCACACTGATTGCATCGATGGCAAGTCTGATTTCCTATAAAATCTATGCGCATCAGTATAATGAGAAAAAGGAACGCTATTTTCTTTGGTTTACAGTGGCAAATATTATTTTCCTGTTGGTGCTTTTGCTGGCAGCATTTATATTGTCCCGATAAGTTTTACCTATTCTTTACAAAACCTTTTCCAATTATTTTACATAGAAACGTTATGATAATGCAGTAAATAGCGTAAAGTATAAAAAAAGGTGGAAGAAAAAATGGAGAGAACATTAGTTTGGGCACACCGTGGAGCAAGCGGATATGCCCCGGAAAATACAATGGAAGCCTTTCGAAAGGCTTACGAAATGGAAGCAGACGGCATCGAGTTAGATGTTCAGATGACAAAAGATGGTGAACTGGTCGTAATCCATGACGAGACAATTGATCGTGTCAGCAACGGAACCGGCTGGGTGAAAGATTATACATTTGCAAAATTGCGTAAATTTAATTTCAATAAGACACATCCGGAATATATTCATGCGGAGATACCAACATTAGAAGAAGTTTATGAGTGGATAAAGACGACAAATATGACCATCAATGTGGAAATCAAGAGCGGTGTTGTCTTTTACCCGGAGATTGAGGAACGAGTGCTCGATTTGACAGAGCGAATGGGATTAAAAGACCGCGTGATTTATTCTTCGTTCAATCACTATACGGTACAGAAAATCAAGGAATTAGACCAAACCGCAGAGACCGGAATGCTTTACAGTGATGGAATTATTTCGCCAATCAGCTACTGTTCCTATGTAGTTGGTGCAGATGCTCTCCATCCGGCGCTTTACAACCTGCAATATCCAAATTTTATCCAGGATTGTAAAAAGGCCAAAAAGAAACTTCATGTCTGGACAGTAAATGAGGAAAAATACATGCGGATGCTCTGCGAGAACCAGGTAGAAGCCATGATTACCAACTACCCGGACCGTGGAATCGAGATTGCAAAAGAATACCGCAATGGGAAAATTCTACCAGAACTCATCCGTGTGCTGGAGCGTGAAAAAGCAGCAAATGAATAAATAAGAAGAAATAGGAAAAAGAAGGGACAACAAGCTATGTCGTTTGGAATAAGAACGACATGACAGCGTTGTCCCTTTTTTCGTTAAGGTCTGGATAGGTTGAGGTTATAGGAAAAAACAGATATAATAAAACTATAATGGAAAAAAAAGTTTGCAAAATTAAGGGAGCAGCGAAAAATGAGCAGGAACGCAGAACTAAGATTAGACTTAAAGGATACGCAGTGGGACTATGAATATACAGACAACGATAGAAATATCGCGCGGGCAATTGTATATGACGAAGATGGCTGGTTTTATTTTGTAAGAGTCCAGAGAGATGATGATTTTGGAAAAGCTACTTTAATTGAAACATCAGGCGGAGGAGTCGAGGCCGGTGAGGATTTGAACTCTGCGATTAAGCGTGAGCTAAAGGAAGAACTAGGTGTACAAGTGGAAGTAATCTGTAAAATCGGGGTAGTCAGTGATTACTATAACCGGATTCACAGACACAACATCAACAATTATTTCTTATGCAAAATTCAATCATTTGGGGAGAAAAATCTGACAGAGGACGAAATCCAGCGTTTTCATTTATCAACATTAAAGCTGACATATGAGCAAGCTGTCCACGAATATAAAATGAGGTCAAACACGAGACTTGGAACGCTTATTGCAAACAGAGAACTACCGGTGTTGCAGCGTGCAAAAGAAATCATGGATATGAAAATAGAAAATGGATGTTTATTATGATTAGAAAATTACAGAAAACGGATATAGATAGGGTCGCGGCAATATGGCTGGACAGCAATCTAAAAGCGCACGATTTCATTCCGGCGCAATATTGGAAAGATAATTTTGAACTGGTAAAAGAACTATTGTTGCAGGCAGAGGTTTATGTGTATGAGAGCGGGCAGGAAATACAGGGCTTCATAGGCTTAAGTGAAGAATACATAGAAGGCATTTTTGTTGCAGGCGAGGTACAGTCGCAGGGAATCGGAAAATGTTTGCTCGATTTTATAAAAGATAAAAAAGAAACGTTATGTTTAAATGTGTACCAGAAAAATATGCGTGCAATACGTTTTTACCAAAGAGAAGGTTTTGAAATTCAAGGTGAAAGCCTCGACGAGGATACGAATGAAAAAGACTATGTCATGATATGGGAAGGAAAAAGGAACGCATGAATATAAAAATACGACCGGTAAAACGGCAGGATTACGATAGATTTTCAAATATTATGGATCAGGTTCAGCAGCTTCACGTGAATTGGAGACCGGATGTATACAAGCCAGCGAATCCATTGATTACAAAAGAAATGTTTGAAGAGATTTTAAAAGAGGATAACTGGTATGTGGCGGAAGATAGCGAACGTGTGGTAGGTGTCCTGGAAGTGCTAAGACGCCATGTGGAGAGTCCTTCGCAGGTAACAAAAGATGTTCTGTTTATCAGTACAATGGCAGTGGATGAAGCTTACCGTGGAAAAGGTATTGGGCATAAATTTTTCGAGAAGGTGAAGCAACTCAAAGAAGAAAAAGGCTGTGATACGATTGAATTACAGGTAAATGCCAGGAATCAAAGAGCGTATGAAATGTATAAGAAATATGGTTTTACGGAGAAGTCAATCAATATGGAATTGAAATAAACATGTTATGAAGTAACGATGTGATGCAGATGAAGGAGTAAAAGATGAGACAGTTGATTGTAATTGCAGATATGGAGGGGGCAAGCGGAATTTTTGAGTCAAACAAAGAAGCTTGTCTGCATGAGGAAATATATCCACAAAACACATTGTGGCGTTCTTATGGAAGGGCGTGTATTACGAGTGATGTTCTGGCGGTGTGTAAGGCTGCCATGGAAATGGGAATAGATGACATACTGTTATATGATATGCATTTTGCGGGATGCGGCGAATTCAATGTTGAGTTGGAAAAGCTGCCATCCATTGTCCGTGTTTTTGACCTTCCTGACAGAGAAATGCATTGGCACAGAATCAGAGGGCAAGCAGGGATAGAACCATACGGAATTGTGACCGTTGGACAGCATGCCAGAAATGGTGAAAAAAATGCATATTTTCCACATACCATTCATACGCCACCGCTGGAATCATTTTATGTAAACGGTATTCACATTGCGGAAATCGGGGAGAGCGTCATGTGTTTTTCTGGTGTTCCGTATATCGCCAATATTGGATGTGCGGCATCACACAAAGAGGCACGGGAACTGTCGCCAAATGTGTCATGCATAACGGTAAAAGATAAAGCAAAAAATTGGGAACCGGAAAAAGAAGAAACGTTTCCTATTATCTATGATGGCATGATAAATGCTTTTCGCGATTATCAAAATAAAACAGCTTATCCGTATGCAGACCATTACAGTTGCGAACTCAATTTAACAGAGGGATATTTCTTTGAGGCACCTGCTGATTTCCCGTGGAAAGGTACTTTTCAGAAAAGAAGTGCAAAATGGGAGGCACATGATATTCTAACAGCGCTAAGTCTGTTCTGGGAGGTTCATGCGTATATAAGGTAAAAAAAATCCATATTCTCACCAAAGCGGTGGGAACATGGATTTTTTTTGTGTGTTATGATAAAGTTGTATTTTAACCTGGAAAGCAGACTGACTCGATAATAAAGAGCAGAATCATAAGTAAAAACATGCCTGCGATATCGAGTAAGATAATACCAAGATAATGTATGATAGGCTGCTTACTTTTACATAAAGGAAAAATATTCTGGATATTCAGATAATTAAATCCACAAAAAACAGGGAACATAAAAACAAGAAACATAAATATTCTGTTCAGCCAAAGCAATGTACCGTATGTATTTTCAACCTCTACAGATGAGCATATAAATATCATGAAAAGATATACCATGGAAGAAAGAACCATTTTCCAAGGCGTCATAGAACGAAAGCCGGGCGGAAGAAATCTTGATTTGTCAACAGGCAGAACTTTTTTAGACAATTCGCTACTAATGATGGAACGTTTATGTTCTGTATAG
Source organism: Roseburia sp. 831b (assembly GCF_001940165.2). Lineage (NCBI taxonomy): Bacteria > Bacillati > Bacillota > Clostridia > Lachnospirales > Lachnospiraceae > Roseburia > Roseburia sp. 831b. The sequence continues at coordinate 2,852,349 of NZ_CP135162.1, forward strand.
GGAAGAACAGATTTTTTACCCGTCATTTCCAGAATTGCTTTTTTTAGTTCTGCAACTGACTGATATCTTGCAGCTGGAGACAGCTGTGTGCATCGATTAATAATTAACTGGTAAACATTGATAAAACTACTGTTTGCGCCGGAAAGACTTTCCATCATTTCCTTTAATACAATTCCAAGGGAATAAATATCAGTCAGTGGAGAGGAGGAACCGAACCCGTATTGTTCTGGAGCAGCATAGCCTGGAGTGCCAAGAAGGACCGTGTCGGATGGAGCATCACTAGAAAACTGTTTTGCAGCATTAAAATCTAAAAGTACAGCATAATTATAACTTGTAATTATAATATTGGATGGTTTTATGTCACGATGGATAATAGGTGGATTCATAGCGTGCAAAGATTCTAGAATGTTGAACAGCATGAGCATATAATCTTTGATATCCGATATAAAAAGATCGGAGTGATCTATTTTTTCCTGTAGGGAGGTTCCGCTGATGTATTCTTCGATGACGACAAGTGTGTTGTTTTGCTCGTAAAAGTCGATAATGCGGGGAATACCGGCGATAGGATTCTGATATAGATGCTCGTAGACGTGAATATTGTAGACGTCCAGAATTTTTTGTACATAAACCTGGTTGGTAAATTCGGATTGTACGAGATATACTTTATGTTCTTCGTTTAAGGTGGAGATAATTTTGTAATCGTCCATGGTTTGCTTGCAGCCCTTTCGTGAAAATATATCGTTACGTGCTTGAAATAGCACAATAAATTTTAGTTATCAATACTAGTATAACAGAATGGAGACCAGCGCGCAAAAACAGCGCAAGATAGGAGCATAGTGTGAAAGAAAGTAGAGGACAGCCATAAATGGGCGCACTTTACTAAGCTGTCTAAATCAGGCAACTTTTTAGAGTGTTATAGATATAGTGAATTAGATTAAGAAGCTAATGGTTCATCAGGAGGAAGTATTCCCTCCCGTTGCAATAGTTTCTTGGCTTGCTTGATAGCTTTTGCCTTTTGTTTTTCAACAAGAGCTACAGGCATATCGATTTTGTAAAGATCGCTCGGATTCCACTGCTCACCAGTAGACAGCATCTGGTAGATGGCAGTAAGAATCATACGGGCAATAGCGATAATGGCTCTTTTCTTGCCACGACGTTTAACAAGTGATTCATATTTCTTTTTGTAGTAAGGAGATTTGTCAGATTTTACGGCTGCATGAGCACACTGTACTAATGCAGGTTTGAGGTAGACACCGGCACGTGTAATCCGAACAGATTTCTTCTTACCAGCAGATTCATTGCTGCCTGGTGTAAGACCAGCCCAGCAACATAAACGTTTGGAACTTGAGAACTGAGACATATCAGTACCGATTTCGGAGATGATAGTGATTGCACTATCACGTTTGACACCCGGAATGGTACAGAGGAACTGGACAGCATTTTCAAAATCAGGATTAGAAGAAATCATATTTTCTATCATTTTATCAACATCGTTGATTTCTGCTGTGATATAATCCATATGTGTGCGGACGAGGCGCACACGGTATTTTTGGGCATCAGTCATCTGATATCCTTCGACGGATTCTATAACAGCATCTTCTTTGGATTTGAGGCTCCGAAGAAGCTTAGATGCGATTTCTTCGTGGTTAATGGATGTACCCGATTGTTCAAGCAGATAGTCGATAATGGACATGGATGACTTCCCAAAGATATCGGAAACAACAGAATCTAATGCAACATTACAGACAGTAAGAGCATTCTGATATCGATTCTTTTCACTTGAACGGCAGGAAACAAGCTTGTAACGATAGCGAGTGTATTCCCTGAGAATACGGACTATCTTACAAGGGATATAGCTGCCTTTGACAAGTCCGAGACGGAATAAATCCCCAATCCATTTAGAATCTTTGGTATCATCTTTGTTGCCTTTCACAGCCTTTACCCACTTGGGATTGGCAATGACAACATTGATCTCATCTTCCAGAAGATTAAAGACAGGAACCCAGTATTTACCTGTGGATTCCATACAGACATCATGGCAATCATTGTCGAGAAGCCATTGCTTGAATTCAAGAATTGAATTGTTAAAGGTGGAAAAGCGCTTCTTTTGGTAAGAAGGCTCAATGCCACCAGTGGTTTTTACAATTGTGGCAACGAGAAAAGATTTGTGAACATCGATACCACAACAGGTTTGATAAGTAACTTTCATAGTCAGACTCCTTTCGTGAATGATAAGAAGCCATTGACTGAACTGCCACACAATTAAACTAAGGTGCTTAAACAATTCTTAGTGTACGGATTCATGATGCCACTTATTTGTGCTTGAAAAGGCAGAACTTACACTGATTATTATGCTGTCTAAAACGAAGAAAGTTATTACAACTCCTCCTCCCGTGCTTTGTAGTGTAGCTTCTTGCAAACTATTTTACAGCACAGTGTAGAGAGTTGGAACACTTTCATTACTATTTGTGCCGCCAGCCGAAGGCGGCGGAATGGAGATTATTATGAATGAAAAAAAGACAAAAGAGCTTGTAGATATTCTTGGAAAGACACATATTTCAGAATTTGATAAATATTGCAGAGAGCAAAAAGACAGTATTCTTCCAGAGGAGCAGGCATTTGGCAAATACATAAAGGGATTGCTCAAGGAAAGAAAACTCACACAACAAATTGTGTTTTTAAAAGCTGACATACCGGAAAAATATGGTTATAAACTTCTGTCCGGGGAAAAGCACACAAACAAAAGAGATATTATTTTGAGAATCTGTTATGCGGCAGAATTAACGTTAGAGGAGACACAGAGAGCATTGGAAAAATATAAAATGCCACAGCTTTATGCGAAAATTCCAAGAGATGCATTGCTGATGCTCATTTTTCAGGAACGCCCAGGTGGAATCATTGAGGTAAATGAGTTGTTGATGGAAAAGGGAATGAACATGTTACAAACAAGTGGTGTACAAGAGTAAAAAATTCAAAATTTCTTGCAAATTCACCCCTTTGCGGGGGCAACGGTGAATAAAATGCAATGCTATAATAGTCCTACAAATAACAGAGGAGGACTTAGTATATGAAAAAAAGAACAAAGTTATTGGCACTTGTACTTAGCGTTGTGACCATGTCGTCGATGCTGTTTGGCTGTGGGACAAGTGCCACCCCAAAAAAGAATATTGTTGCAGGGGGAGATACAACAGAGACCGGAGAAGCCAAAACAGAGGGAAGCACGGGCAGTGATACTGACGCTGTGCAGACTTCATCGGATGTGAGCATAGAAGAGAAGGTACTTGTTGATCAGGATGGTATCAAGATTACGGCTACCGAGTATGTGACAGACGGCATCATGGGTGATGGAATTAAATTACTTGTTGAGAATAACTCTGATACGGATTATACAATCGGGTGTGATGCACTTATTGTAAATGATTACATGATAACAGATTTATTCAGTGCAGATGTGGCAGCAGGAAAAAAATCAAATGAAATTATGTACCTTTCCTCATCAGAGTTAAAAGCGGCAGGAATTGATACCGTTGGAAAGGTGGAAATGTATTTCCATGCTTATGATTCCAATTGGGACAATCTTTTCCAAAATGTTTACGCTGAGATTGAAACGTCAGAATTTGCCAACATGGATACTACACCTAATGATGAAGGTATGGAACTATACAATGAAAATGGAGTTCGAATTGTAGGAAAAACGGTAGATGAGAATTCATTTTGGGGAACTGCATTTTTGCTTTATATTGAAAACACATCTGGAAAAAATGTAGGCATTAGCGTAGATAATATGTCTGTCAATGGGTACATGATGACACCATATTTTTCTACAACTGTGTATGACGGAAAGAAAGCCATAGACGATATTACGATTTTGTCTAGTGAATTAGAGGATAATGGAATTGAATCGATTGATCAGGTAGAACTCAAATTCCACATTTACAATGCGGATAGTTATGATACCATTGCGGATTCTGACACGATTACATTTTCAGCAAAGTAGTGTAAATATTGTTTGCATATAGATATCGTGTTTATGCGCAAATTTGAACTATAAAAATAGCACGAGAAAGGAATTTAATATGAAAGTTTGGAAATTAGTTTCAGGTATATTATCAATTATCTTATTTGTTATTGTCACATTTCAGTCATGTGCAGCAGGTCTATCAAATGCATTGGAAGCCAATGGAGAGGTTTCCGGAACAGCAGGAGTCATGGTAGCGGTTCTAATGTTAGCAGGTGGTATCGTTTCCATTGCATCGCGAAAAGCGAAAGGAAAAGGTGGAAATATTGCACTGATTGTTCTTTTTGGTCTGGCAGCACTGGTTGGATTTGCCAATTATGGAAGTTACTCAGATTTAGCAGTTTGGTCAGGATGGTGTCTGATAAATGCAGTTCTTGCAGTAGTAGCAATTCTGACAGGAAAGAAAAACAATAAGGATGAAGAGTAAGAGATTCATTACAATACATAATAGAATGACAAAATCATAAAATCACAATATAACACTTCACATGGTCGTAGTATGGTAACAAAACCAAAGGCTGCCATGGTGGAGTGTTTTTTATTTTATAGGATTCAGGTGTCAAAATGGCACATGATATTTTGGGGCAAATGTATACCAGAGAAGTGAATATTTTTCAAAAACTTTCGGTATGATGTAGCCATGCTACAAGATTAGGGATGGTAAATACAGAGATGTTAGTGTATATTGGAAGCAGTACGATTTTTAGTGAAAAAAGAAGCGCGAAGAAGGGAGCCTGGAATGAACATCGAATTAGTAAAATTAACACCAGAGTACAAGACGCAATTATTTGATATGTTAACAGAATGGAAAGCAGATATCGAGCAAAATCACACCAATCAGTCGCCATGGATGATTTTTCGGAATGATTTTCATGATTTTGATTATTATCTTGAAAATTTGGAGATAAAAGAAGGCGCAGCGAACGGCTGGGTGCCGGACACCACACTTTTTTGCCTGGATAAAGACCGGAATATATTTGTTGGCGCAGTCAATATTCGTCATTATTTAAATGAGGGACTTTTAAGAAGTGGTGGACACATCGGAGATGGCATCCGCCCAAGCGAAAGAAGAAAAGGATATGCGACGGCAATGATTGGTCTTGCGCTAAAGGAATGTAAAAAGTTAGGAATTGATAGAGTTTTAATGTGTTGTGACAAAGAAAATGTCGGTTCCGCAAAATCCATTCAGAAAAATGGCGGAGTCCTCGAAAATGAGATTGAAGAGGACGGAACCATTGAACAACGGTATTGGATTCAGCTATAACAAGAAATGAAAACAGAAAATATAAGAGAAGGGGCTGTGAAAAAAGAATAGTCCCGCATAAAAAAGAAAGACCAAGAGTTTTGCAATGAACTCAAGGTCTTTCTTTGTGTTATAATTAACTTACCATGAAAATTAATAACATAATCTATTCTAACCCAAAACAGGCAGTTTTGCCAATACTAATTCAAGATTATCTGGACATTTGTGATCCGGTGCTGACATTTGACAGATTTATGGGAGAAATCGAACTGGAGAAATATCTGAAAAATATTCCGCAACATCATACAGGAAGACTCAGATATGACCCGGTCAGCATGCTGAAGACAGTTTTGTTCGGATTTATGGAGAACGGCTATATATCATTGCGTGAGCTGGAGGATCAGTGCAAAGTCAATCTCCGCTTCATGTATCTCATGGATCATCAAACACCTTCTTACCGCACCTTCGGCTACTTCATTAACGAAGTAATTGCTGATTCCATTGAAGATATATTTCAGGACATAAACAAAAAAATCTTCGAGACAGAACATGTGGACCTCCAACATCTATATATCGATGGCTCCAAATTTGAAGCAAATGCGAATAAATACTCCTGGGTATGGAAAAAATCAACAGAAAAATCCAGATACCGCCTCTTTGATAAAATCACAACACTCTTTCAGGAAATCAATGAGGAACTGTCATGTACCGGTATAAAGTTTTGTATCAATAGTGAATATGCACCAGAGTATCTGAAAGAAGCCGCAGAACAGTATGCAAAAGCCTGGCAGATGGATAAAACGATGTTTGTTCATGGCAGGGGACATCGAAAAACCACGCAGCAGCGCCATTATGAGAAACTCAGTGAGTATGCTGCCAAGCTGGAAGAATACGTGGAAAAAATCAGGATCTGTGGAGAAGACCGCAACAGCTACTCAAAAACAGATCATTCGGCTACTTTTATGCGAATCAAGACAGACTACATGGGAAATGACCAGCTGCTTCCGGCTTATAATGTACAGGTCGGTGTTGCAGATGAGTACATTGCTGTTGTTGATGTAAATCAGTACCGCTCAGATATGGATTGTTTTGTTCCGCTGATGAACAAATTTTATACTACATATGGCTTCTATCCGAAGTATCCAGTAGCGGATGCCGGATATGGTTCTTACAACAATTACATCTTTTGTGAGCAGCATGGAATGGAAAAATATATGAAGTTTCCCATGTTCAAGAAAGAGACTACTGACAAAAAGTATCAAGAAGATCCATTTCGTGCAGTAAATTTCCCAATCGGGAAAGACGGAATCATGCGTTGCCCAAATGGGAAAAAATTTTATCTTCAGTACCGTAAAAACGTAAAGGGAAACAAGTATGGACGCCAGGAAGAAATATACCAGTGTGAAGACTGTTCTGGATGTCCATACGCTGAACACTGTAAAAAGACAGATAAAAACCGCACCGTTCGGATTAACCGTGAACTTACAGCGATGCATCAGGAAGTGATTGGAAATCTCGAAAGTATCCAGGGAGCACTTCTGAGGATGAACAGATCCATCCAGGCAGAGGGCACATTTGGTATCATAAAAAACGACCGTTGGTACAAAAGAATTGTCCGAAGAGGAATAAAATCTGTCCTGCTTGAAGTATTTCTTGTTTCTATTGGACACAATCTTTATAAATATCACAATAAACATGAAAAAAATGTAACAGCCGCATAGGATTCCATAATAGCCTTTCTTATGGGGTAAGGGGAATTATACACGTTTTATGAAATATAACTACTGTTGTATCCATAATAAAAAGGACGCATGAAAAAACTTTCGTTTTTTCACACGCCCTTTTCTTGCCGAAAGAGGCATTTCATTTTTTACATAAGTATCCCACACATGCATGCGGTCATTCTCGTCAATTTCGCGAAGCACTTTTGCTGGAACACCGGCCACAATACTGTTTGGTGGAACATCGCGGTTTACGACCGCACCAGCGGCTACGATGCTGTTTTTTCCAATGGTGACGCCACCACAAATTGTGACACTCGAACAAATCCAGCAGCCATCTTCGATGGTGATAGGAGCGGAATACTCCAAATCGTGATTACCGTCCGGGTAATCGGCAGGAAGACGTTCCTCGGAGAGAAACGGATGGTTCGGGGTTGCAAGCGTTACGTTAGCGCCAATCCAGACACCATTTCCAAGCGTAATCGGTGCCACATCAAGAAAAGTACAATTGTAGTTAACAAAACACCCCTTACCTACAAAGATATTGACGCCATATTCACAGTAAAATGGCGCAAAAACCCCCAGTTCTTTTCCTTTAGCGGACGGTATCAATTTTTCCAAAGCACGCTGCTTTGATTTCGTACGCTTTACAGGAATTCGATTAAACCGGTCACAGCGGGACATTCCGGCTAGATGCTGCTTTACAATATCTGCACTGCCTGCATTGTAAAGCTTTCCGGCTATCATACGGTCCCAATCACTTATATTCTGATACATTTCAATACATCCATTTTTCTATGATTATAAGGGGTGAAAGCAAAAGTTTCAACCAATATCCTGCAAATAAAAATGCGTATTCCTCCCAATCTTTACTTTCATTTTACAAATATTTTACCAAGCCGCATATTTGAATTTTACATGGCACCGCTAAAGTGTATCTTGTCAAAAGGAAAACAAATTGTCGTAAAGAAAACGGGCGGAAGTGTCCGTGTTGAGGAGACAGAATTTGGAGGATGAAAAGAGAATGAAAAAATTAATGTGTATGTTAGTGACAGGAATGTTGGCAGTCGGAATGTTGACTGGATGCGGCTCAAGTGCAGCAGATACAACAACAGACAAGCAGACAGAAGCTGCAGCAACAGATGCAGGTACAGATGAAAAAGACGCAGCAAGCGATTTTGATGCAGACGAGTACATTAGTGTAGTATCCAGAGAAGATGGTTCCGGTACAAGAGGAGCATTCATCGAACTTTTCGGAGTAGAAGAAAAAGACGCTGATGGAAATAAAATTGATAACACAACAGAGGAAGCAAATATTACAAACAGTACAGAAGTAATGCTTACAACAGTAGCTGGAAATGATTACGCAATCGGATATGTTTCCCTTGGTTCTTTAAACGACACTGTAAAAGCAGTTAAGATTGACGGTGCAGAAGCTTCCGTTGAGAACATCAAAAACGGTTCCTACACCATCCAGAGACCATTTAACATTGCAACAAACGGAAAAGTAAGCGACGTTGCACAGGACTTCATCAATTACATCATGAGTGCAGATGGACAGAAAGTAATCGAAGATAACGGATACATCTCCGTAGATGATTCAGCAGCAGCATTTGAGACATCCGGTGCAGAAGGAAAAATTGTCATTGCTGGTTCTTCTTCCGTAACACCTGTTATGGAAAAATTAGTAGAAGCTTACAAGAAAGTAAACACAGGTGCTGATATTGAGATTCAGGAAAGTGATTCTACAACAGGTATGACAGCAGCAATCGACGGAACATGTGACATCGGAATGGCTTCCCGTGAATTAAAAGATTCTGAAACAGAAGCTGGTCTTACAGCAACATCTATCGCATTAGACGGAATCGCAGTTATCGTAAACCAGAACAACCCAGTGGAAGACCTTTCCAGCGATACTGTAAAAGGAATCTATGTAGGCGACATCACAGAATGGTCAGCAGTACAGTAAAGAAAAAAGTAAAAAATAAATGTTAACACTGCGAGGAAAACCGGAGAAAATCTCTCCGGTACTTCGCAGTCATACGCATATTTGGAGAATATATGAAACGAAACAGTATAAAAGAAAAATTAATGGAAATTGTCTTTCTATTGACAGCTGTAGTTTCCATTGTGGCAGTAGGATTAATTTGTTTCTTCCTATTTATAAATGGATTCCCGGCATTCAAAGAAATTGGTGTCTGGAAGTTCCTGTCGGGAACAAAATGGAAACCAACAAATGGTATCTTTGGAATTTTTCCAATGATTTTAGGAAGCATTTACGTGACAGGCGGTGCGTTGATCATCGGTGTTCCGATTGGGATTTTGATGGCAATCTTTTTAGCACGTTTTTGTCCGAAAAAACTGTATAAAATTTTGAAACCGGTCGTAGATCTTTTGGCAGGAATTCCATCCATTGTATATGGATTCTTTGGATTGATTGTGTTAGTACCGTTCATCAGAGAACATTTCAAAGGAGATGGAAACAGCATTTTAACGGCCTCTATTCTGCTTGGAATCATGATTCTTCCAACCATTATCGGAGTGTCGGAATCCGCAATCCGCGCCGTAGAAAATACCTATTACGAAGGTGCACTTGCATTAGGAGCAACGCATGAGAGAAGCGTTTTCACCGTCATTGTTCCGGCAGCAAAATCAGGAATTATGGCAGCGGTTGTGCTTGGCATCGGACGTGCAATCGGTGAGACGATGGCAGTTATGATGGTAGCCGGAAACCAGGCGCGTGTGCCGGACAGCATTTTCAAGGGAGTTCGAACTCTAACTACAAACATAGTTATGGAAATGGGATATGCGACAGATTTACATAGACAGGCGTTGATTGCAACCGGTGTTGTGCTCTTTGTCTTTATTTTAATCATTAATATTTCATTCTCTGTTTTAAAAAGAAGAGGAAAGGAGGGAAATTAAATGTCAGTGAAAAGTGGAAAAACAAAAGAAAATCATGCAATTAATAAAGTGACATTAAAAGATCGTTTGTCTGCATACCGCAAACATCCGGGTTCCTTCCTTCTTTTAATATTGGTACTGCTCGCAGCAGTATTGACCGTTGGCGTGTTATTTTACCTGGTCGGTTATATTTTGATTCATGGAATTCCATACCTTTCACCGAAGCTTTTTGCATGGGAATACAATTCCGAAAACGTATCCATGCTGCCGGCGATGATTAATACATTGACGATGACATTCTTTGCGTTGCTTCTCTCTGTTCCATTTGGTGTCGGAGCAGCAATTTACCTCGTGGAATATGCAAAAAAGGGAAACAAGTTAGTCAACATTGTGCGTGTCACAGCAGAAACACTTTCCGGTATACCATCTATCATCTACGGATTGTTCGGAATGTTGTTCTTCGTAACAGCCTTAAAGTGGGGCTATTCCATGATTGCAGGTGCAGCAACGCTCGCCATTATGGTATTGCCAACCGTGATGAGGACAACCGAGGAAGCACTTCTTTGTGTGCCAGATTCTTTCCGGGAAGGAAGTTTTGGACTTGGAGCCGGAAAACTTCGTACCATTTTTAAAATTGTACTTCCGGCAGCCGTTCCGGGAATTCTCTCCGGTATCATTCTTGCAATCGGACGTATTGTAGGAGAGACAGCAGCATTGATTTACACATCAGGAACCGTCGCAAATGTTGCGGGTCTTTTGGATTCCGGTAGAACGTTATCCGTACATATGTACTCTCTTTCCAGAGAGGGTATGCATACGAATGAAGCAAATGCAACCGCAGTGGTATTACTGATTATCGTATTCCTGATTAATGGTCTGTCTTCTTTGATTGCAAAGAAGTTTGAGGCACCAAGGCAGTAAAAAGAAAGGTAAGAATTATATGTCAGAGAAATTTAAAATATCAAACTTAGATCTCTATTATAGTGATTTTCATGCGCTAAAAGGAATCAACATGAGTATTCCATCCAATGAGATTACAGCGTTTATCGGATCATCCGGCTGCGGAAAGTCCACATTTTTAAAAAGTTTAAACCGTATGAATGATTTGGTTGAAGGATGCCGCATCACAGGCGAAGTACTTTTGGATGGCGAGGACATTTACAAAGGAATGGATGTTAACCTTCTTCGAAAAAGAGTCGGCATGGTATTCCAGAAACCGAACCCATTCCCAATGAGCATTTACGATAATATTGCCTACGGTCCAAGAACACACGGAATCCGTTCCAAGGCAAAACTGGATGAAATTGTAGAAAAATCACTTCGTGATGCCGCTATCTGGGATGAGGTGAAGGATCGTTTGAAAAAGAGTGCGCTTGGAATGTCCGGTGGACAGCAGCAGCGTCTTTGTATTGCGAGAGCGCTTGCAGTAGAACCGGAAGTGATTCTGATGGATGAGCCGACATCCGCACTTGACCCGATTTCAACTTCGAAAATCGAGGATCTGGCAATTGAGCTTAAGAAAAAATATACCATCATTATGGTAACGCACAACATGCAGCAGGCAGTCCGTGTGTCCGACCAGACCGTCTTTTTCCTGTTAGGAGAGGTAATCGAGAGTGGAAAGACAGAGAAGCTGTTCTCCATTCCACAGGATAAACGGACAGAAGATTATATTACAGGTCGTTTTGGTTGATAATAATGGAAGAGAGGAAAAAGAGTATGAGAAATCGATTTGACAGACAGCTCGCAGAGCTGAACAATGAATTGATTGAGATGGGAAGTCTGATTGAACAGGCGATTGAGATGGGAATTTCCGCACTGGTAAAGCAGGATGTGGAAAAGGCAAAGAAAGCAATCGCATTTGACAATGAGATTGACCATCAGGAAAAAGAGATTGAAAATCTTTGCATGAAACTGCTGTTGCAGCAGCAGCCGGTTGCAAAAGACCTTCGTCTGATTTCCGCAGCATTAAAAATGATTACTGACATGGAGCGAATCGGCGACCATGCGGCTGATATTTCAGAGATGACGATTCTGATGGCAGATGCAACCTACGATGCAGCAAGCCTTGATATGAGTGTCATCAAGGAAATGGCAAAAGAGACGACAAACATGGTAATCAAAAGTGTCGAGGCGTTCGTCAACAAGGACTTAGACCTTGCAAGATACGTGCTTGGCCGTGACGATATCGTAGATGATTTGTTCATTCAGTTCAAACATCACTTAATCCAGATGATCAATGAGAATGTCAAAAATGGAGAGCAGGCAACAGATATGTTGATGGTTGCAAAATATTTTGAACGAATCGGTGACCATGCGACCAACATTGCAGAATGGGTCATTTACTCCATTACAGGCGAGCATGAGGACTAAAGAAAAACAATTTTTCCATCCTGGTTTCTCTTTTAAAAAGAAACAATTTGTTGTTTTGTAAAATGGATTTTACATAGATTTTACATAAAATTCTTATTTCTTTTACATAGTCTCAGTATAGTAAATTGCAAAGTGAGAAAAAATGCGGTATAACGGTTATAGAAGCTTTTTTTCACGATGACCAGTTGATTGTATGTAAAAGGAGAACAGGATGGATATTTTTGGAATACTGACACTTGTAGGTGGACTTGCGCTGTTTCTATATGGAATGAGCGTGATGGGTGCTGGACTTGAGAAAATGTCAGGAGGAAAGCTAGAGCGTATTCTAGAGCAGCTTACTTCGAACCCGCTCAAGGCAGTATTGCTTGGAGCAGGTGTAACCGCGGTGATTCAGTCATCATCTGCGACAACGGTTATGGTAGTTGGTTTTGTAAATTCCGGCATCATGAAATTGTCACAGGCGATTGGAATTATTATGGGTGCCAATGTTGGTACAACCGTAACGTCATGGTTGTTAAGCCTTACCGGTATTCAAAGCAGCAGTGTATGGATTAGTCTGTTGAAGCCATCCTCTTTTTCTCCGGTTTTGGCGATGATTGGTGTCATCCTATATATGTCCGGCAAAAGCGACAAGAAAAAGGATATCGGTGAGATTTTAGTCGGTTTTGCTGTCTTGATGTTTGGTATGGAGACGATGAGTGGAGCGGTAGAGCCTCTTGCAGATGTACCGGAATTCACGAACCTGTTATTAATGTTCAATAACCCAATTTTAGGTATTCTGGCAGGTGCCGCATTAACCGCCATCATCCAGAGTTCCTCAGCATCCGTTGGTATCTTGCAGGCATTGTCCGTGACAGGCGGATTCACATACGGATCTGTCATTCCGATTATTTTAGGACAGAACATCGGAACCTGTGTGACAGCGATGATTTCCGCAATCGGTGCAAATAAAGGAGCAAAGCGTACAGCATTTGTACATTTATATTTTAACCTGATTGGTACGGTTATTTTCCTGACCTTATTCTACTTAGGAAATGCCATTTTTAATTTCGCATTTACCAGCGAAGTGGTCGGTGTGACCGGAATCGCATTGGTTCATAGTGTATTTAACTTATTTACAACCGTAGTTTTATTGCCGTTTACAAAGGGACTCGAAAAATTAGCTTACTTGACGATTCCAGAGACCGAAGAAGAAAAGAAACAGTCGAACGATGTATTTGATGTGTTAGATGACAGATTCCTGACATCACCGGCGTTTGGAATTGAACAGTGCCGCACACTGGTGGTGCAGATGGCACAGCTAACCAGGGACAGTTTTTTACAGGCGATGGACGTGCTTGCTTCCTACGATGAAAATAAGGCACAGGAGGTTGCAGAAAAAGAGACAAGGGTGGATACTTATGATGATAAGGTAAGTGCCTACCTGACAAGATTAAGCAGCGAAAATCTTTCTTACGAGGACAGTCTGCGTGTGACAACACTGATGCACTGTATCACAGATTTTGAGCGTATTTCCGACCATGCCTTAAATGTGGTGGAAAGCGCAAAACAGATGAAAAAGGACGACAGCGCTTTTTCGAAGAAGGCAAGAGAAGAAATGAAAGTGTACTGTGCTGCAATTGAGGACATCCTGACCCGCACGACAAAGGCATTTGAGACAAATGATGAGACACTTGCGCGTACCGTTGAACCGCTTGAGGAAGTCATTGACCGTCTGAATAAGAAAGTGAAAAAGCATCATATGAAACGTCTCCGCAAAGGAAAATGTACGATTGAACTTGGTCTGGTGTTGTCGGATGTTGCAATGAATTTTGAGAGAGTGGCAGACCATTGTTCCAATATTGCGGTATGTCTGATTCAGCTTCGGGATACGCAGGTTGAGCAGCATAGTTTTACGGAGCAGCTTGGAGAGGAGGAGTCTGAGCAGTTTGCCCTGCAGGTAAAAGCATTCAAAAAGAAATATGATTTATAAGAAATAGATGGAGAGAGGGTTGTTACAGAAGTGGCAATCCTTTTTCTGAAATAAAGTCAGAAAGAGAGGGAGAGACAGTGGCAGATATTTTTGTGGTAGAGGATGATGTCAACATCCGGGAGATAGAGCGCTACGCATTGAAGAACAGTGGCTATGAAGTGGAAGAGTTTGAGTGTGGAGCGACATTGTTTGAACGTCTGGAGCAAAAAGTACCGGATCTTATGATTTTAGATATCATGCTGCCGGGTGAGGATGGTTTGGAAATCCTGACAAAAGTGCGTGCAAATGAGCGTACGGCGCAGGTTCCGATTATCATGGTAACAGCAAAAACTTCCGAATTAGATAAGGTAAAAGGCTTAGACCTTGGAGCGGATGATTATCTGACAAAGCCGTTCGGTGTGATGGAGCTGATTTCAAGAGTGCGTGCCTTGCTTCGCCGTGCACAGGCAAAACCACAGGTGGCATCCAAACTTACATATGGGGATATCGTTGTGGATAACGATCGCCATGCAGCGTATGTTTGTGGAGAAGTCTGTGAGCTGACGTACAAAGAATTTGAACTTTTAAAATATCTGATTTTAAACAAGGGAATTGTGTTATCCAGAAATAAGATTATGGATCAGGTATGGGGATTTGATTACGAAGGAGAAAGCCGTACGGTCGACATGCATATTAAGACGCTCCGTCAGAAGCTAGGCGAGAGTGGAAGCTGTATCAAAACCGTCCGTAACGTAGGGTATATGATATCATGAAAAAAAGACTAAACCAAAGATTTGTCATCATAGCTGCAACTGCAATTGTAGTTACGGCGGTGTGTGCGATGTTTCTGTTTTTTCATTTTCTGACGGAACAGATTTATGAAGATTTAAGGGCGAATGCGCATGTAATTGAGACGTTCGAGCCAGAACAGCTTGAGCAGAAACTGAATTATGATTTGAGTGAAGATGGACTGCGCATCACGATTGTAGCATCGGACGGAAGTGTTGACTATGACAGTGCCCAGGATGCTGCAACGATGGAAAATCACGCCAAAAGACCAGAGATTAAGGAGGCGTTGCAAAACGGTGAGGGAACTTCCATGCGCCGCTCAAAGACTTCTTCCGTGCATACATTTTACTATGCGACGAAAATGGATAACGGCGAGGTACTTCGAATCGGAAAAGAAAGCGGAAGCATTTACCGTTATCTGACAAGCTTGCTGATTTTGATTGTGATTATAAGTATTCTGATTTTGCTGGTATGTATCTGGTTTTCCCATATCCTGACAAGAAGGCTGGTGGAGCCGATTGAAAAGTTAGCAGACAATCTTGTTATGGTAGACGACAGTGCAGTCTATGAGGAGATGCGCCCGTTTATTTCCACCATCAAAAAGCAGCATATGGATATTTTAAATCATGCGAGAATGCGCCAGGAATTTACCGCCAATGTATCGCATGAGCTAAAAACGCCGCTTACGGCAATTTCCGGTTATGCGGAACTGATTGAAAGCGGGATGACGAATGAGGAGGACACCAGACATTTTGCAGGAGAGATTCATCAAAGTGCAGAACGTCTTCAGGTGTTAATCAATGATACGATTAAGCTTTCTGAGTTAGACGACTCTAACTTAGAGCTGGAGTTAGAGCCGGTTGATTTGTATGAATGTGCAAAAAAATGCTTAGAATCGCTTAAGATTCCGGCTTCCAAAAATGAGGTTGAACTGATACAAGAGGGTACCTCCGTGCCAATGAGTGCAAATAAGACGTTGATTGACGAGCTTTTATACAACCTTTGCAGCAACGCCATACGCTATAACAAAAAAGGTGGAAAGGTGACGGTGACGACGGCGGTTGAGGACGGCAGACCAATGCTTTTGGTGGCAGATACCGGAATCGGAATTCCAAAAGAACATCAGAGCCGTGTGTTTGAACGCTTTTACCGGGTGGATAAGAGCCGTTCGAAATCGACCGGAGGAACCGGACTTGGTCTTGCGATTGTCAAACATATCGTGGCGCAGCACGGAGCCCAGATTAGCTTGACGAGTGAAGAGGGCGTGGGAACCGAAGTAAAAGTAGTGTTCTAGTACGAAAGAATGAGTTTTTGTCTCACTTTTCTTTGGAAATTGTCGGAATTTGTCAAATTGTACAAAAAATTTAGAAAAAAGGAATGGGATTTTTCCGCGTTGAATGGAAAAATTCCATTCCTTTTTGCAGTTTCTGTGTTAAAATTGAAAGATAGCCTATTTCGACGATTAAGGGTGAGAGAAATGGGAAAAAGAGATTGAGTATATACTTCCATGCTGTGGAAATTATATGGTATTACAACGAATGAAGGAGGATTGGGTGACGATGTTTAGTTTATCGGACATCCGGGAGGAAGCCTTTCCGGCAACTTTTCGAAAAGGCAAAGATTATTATGAAAAAGGCGCAGTAAGGGAATTTTCCTATGAGATTTATACGGTGGAAGATTTGCCTGTGGCAGATTTGACAGCACGCGTAGATGGAAGTACAGGGAACAGTTATCAGGTAAATGCAACCGTGGATGAGGAGTTTGGCGATATTCAGTCGTTTTCCTGCGAATGTGATGCATTTTATCATTATAATGGGTTGTGTAAACATTGCGTTGCGGCGTTAATCATGTATATCAACAGACGTACGCCAAAAGATATTTTAATGGCACGTGGCGCAAAATCACTCAGTGAAAGAGAAGAAAGCGGTGAGATTGATGCACCGCATGAGACCACAAATGGTTTGAAAAATGTGCTGAATCAGTATGCACTCCGGGCAAATACGGTTTACCTTTTGCCAGAGACCATTTATGGAAAGGTGGAGGTAGAACCGTATTTTGAGATGGATTACGGTTATGCCAGAGTAGAATTTAAGGTTGGAATTGACCACAAATATGTGTTGAAAAATATATCGTCCTTTTTGCAGTCCATTCACCAGAACGAGAGAGTTCATTATGGCAAAAAACTAGACTTTTATCACAATATGCATGCATTTTCAAAGCAGGCGCAGAAGGTCATTTCCTTTTTAAAACAGATGGATGACGATAAGAAACGTCAGAGCCAGTATCATGCGTATTATGCGTATTCCGGCGGCTACGAGAGAACCATGGAGTTGGATGCACTGGGGATTGACCGCTTTTTTGCAGCGATGGGAACGGAACCATTTTTTGCAACGCTAGGTTCCTGTCCGGAGGAGCGTTATCAGATTTCGGAGGAGTACAGAGTGCCGAAGCTCACACTCCGTGGTGGAAGTGACGGAGCGTATGTCATTTTGGAGGATTTGAATCTGATTAACGGTCAGGAGCATTACTATTTTTATGAGGATGGCATCATTTATCGAAGCAAACCAGAATTAAAAGGAAAAGTTTCGGATTTCTTCGACTTTTTAACCAGACAGATTGGAAATGAGTGCTTCATCGGAACAGAAGAACTTCCAATGTTCTGCCGTGATTTACTGCCATTGGTTCGTGAAACTTTTGACGTAAATGCAGAAGGTTTTGATGAAAGTCTTTATGTTCCGCCGAAGCCGGAATTTGAGCTTTACTTAGACCGCAAGAAAAATGACCTTGTCGGCGCAAAACTCATGGCGGTTTACGGTGATTCCAAGTACAATGTACTGCTGAAAATCCAGCCGGGCGAGGTGCGCGATGTCTCTGAGGAACTCCGCATGAAAAGTCTGGTAGAGCCATATTTCAATCAGATGGATCAAAACCAGAGCCTGTTTATGCTGGCAAAAGACGAGGATATGCTTTACCAGCTTGTCTCCGGGGGGCTGCAGCGTCTCAGCCGATACATGACAATCTATACGTCACAGGGATTCCAGGCACTTAAGGTGGTTGGTTCTCCAAGCGTTTCCGTTGGCGTCAACTTAAAGAGCGACCTTCTGGAGCTAAACATTGAATCCGGGGAAATGTCAAGCGACGAGCTTGCCTATCTTTTGTCCAAATATGACCGGAAAAAGAAATATATCCGCCTGAAAAACGGCGATTTCTTAGATGTGGCAGAGGACGGTGTCAGTCTTCTTGCTGAGATTAGCGAAGATTTGCACCTAAGCGAGACGAATCTGAAAAAAGGAAAAGTGATTGTACCAAAATACCGCGCGATGTATCTTGACGCGTCATTAAAGAACATGAATCTTCTGACAGTTGAAAAGAATAAGGAGTTTAAGGCGATGGTCCGCAACATGAAAACCATCGAGGACAGTGATTACGAGGTGTCAGATTCCTTAAAAGGCATTATGCGAAGCTATCAGAAAAATGGTTTTATGTGGTTAAAGACGCTGCGTGAAAACGGTTTTGGCGGAATCTTAGCCGATGATATGGGTCTTGGTAAGACCTTGCAGGTCATCAGTCTTCTTTTGGCGGAGGAGGAAGAGTACAAGGCGGGGGAAAAAGAGAAGAAACGTTCGTTGATTGTCTGCCCGGCATCTCTTGTATACAACTGGCAGAAAGAGGTTGAGCGGTTTGCACCGTCTTTGGAGACAGTCATGGTAACCGGCAGCGCAAGCGAGCGAAAAGACATTATTAAAGGCACAAAAGAGGGACAGGTGTTAATTACATCCTATGACCTTTTAAAACGTGATGTAGAGCATTATAAGGATCTTGTTTTTGCAATTCAGGTTATCGATGAGGCACAGTACATCAAGAATGCAGGCACACAGGCTGCCAAAGGCGTCAAACAGATTACCGCAGCATTTAAGCTGGCATTGACCGGAACACCGATTGAGAACCGCTTAAGTGAGCTTTGGAGTATTTTTGATTACTTAATGCCAGGATTTTTATATACGTACCAGAAGTTTAGGGAAGAGATTGAGATTCCGATTATGACGAATCAGGATGAAAATAAGATGGAGCGTTTGCAGCGTATGATTCGTCCGTTTATCCTGCGCCGTCTCAAAGGTGATGTATTAAAAGACCTTCCTGAGAAGCTGGAAGAAAATGTATTCGCAAAACTCGAAGGTGAGCAGAAAGAACTTTACCAGGCACACGTACAGCATATGCACCAGATGCTCGACAATAAATCGGATGCAGAATTTAAGTCCGAGAAGTTCCAGATTCTTGCAGAACTTACCAAGCTTCGCCAGCTTTGCTGTGACCCGGCATTGCTGTTTGAAGACTACCCGGGTGGGTCCGCAAAGAGCGATATGTGTATGGAATTAATTGAAAACGCTGTCAATGGTGGTCATAAGGTATTGCTGTTCTCACAGTTTACGACGATGTTAGACCGTCTGTGTGACCGCTTAGGAAAATCAGGAATTTCTTATTACAAACTGACAGGTTCTGTCAACAAAGAGAAACGTATGCAGATGGTAGAGAACTTTAACAAAGATGATACATCTGTATTCTGTATCTCCCTAAAAGCAGGAGGAACCGGTTTGAATCTGACGGCAGCAGACATTGTCATTCACTATGATCCATGGTGGAACGTTGCAGTCCAGAACCAGGCGACAGACCGTGCACACCGAATCGGACAAAAGAACATTGTCACTGTATATAAGCTCGTTTCCGAGGGAACGATAGAAGAGAAGATTGTTCAGATTCAGGAAAAGAAAAAACATCTTGCCGAGCAGGTCTTAGAGGGCGATGGGATGGATTCCGTATCCTTCACAAAAGAAGAGATTATGCAGCTCCTTGGATAAATTTTTGCAGAAGTAAGATTGTGCAAAAAAAGATACAAAAAGATGGCAGAATTTAATTGACAATGATTCTCAAATAACGTATAGTTAAGAAACATTGAATATACACCTGTGGGTGTATACAAAAGCTGCCACATGGCTGGCAGCCATCATATTCCGTGAGGGAGTAGTTCGCGTAAAACGTGATTTGTCAACATACCGGCGACCGATGGAAGTTTCTATCAGGGGACCTGGCAAATCTTAAAGAATGAGACTCATGTATGCATTGAGGACAGGGAGACTGGATTTTTTGCATACATCGAGTCTCTTTTTTCATGTAGACAAAGGAAAAGGAGAAAAAATATGTCGCTATTTATTGTATTATTTTTAATGGGAGTCGGGCTTTCCATGGACGCATTTGCGGTATCCGTCTGTAAGGGCCTTGCGATGCGCAAGGTAAACAAAAAACAGGCAATTGTCATCGGTTTATTTTTCGGAGGATTTCAGGCATTGATGCCACTGCTTGGCTGGTCACTGGGCATTCAGTTTGAGCAGTATATCACAAGTATTGACCATTGGATTGCCTTTATTTTACTTGGATTTATTGGTGGAAAAATGATTGTGGAAGCAGTAAAACCAGATGATGAATCCGTAGAAGTAAAAGAGATGGACCCACCACTCAACATCAAGGAAATGTTTGTGCTTGCGATTGCAACCAGCATTGATGCGCTGGCGGTTGGTATTACATTTGCATTTTTGGATTACCCAATTGTGGAATCAATTATTATTATCGGCATAACTACATTTGTAATTTCAATCATCGGTGTTTATATTGGTAACTTCTTCGGCAGCAAATATAAGCAGAAAGCGGAACTTGCCGGCGGTATCATTTTAGTACTGCTCGGTGTTAAAATTTTATTAGAGCATCTTGGTGTGCTCGCATTTTAGGAGGAAAGACGATGTTACAAATTGGAAAAGCAATTCTTTTTTTGGTAATCGGATTTGTATTTTTGATTAAGGGAGCAGACTTTTTCGTGGAAGGAAGTTCTTCTGTTGCAAAGAAGCTGCGCGTGCCATCCATTATTATCGGTCTTACGATTGTGGCAATGGGGACAAGCCTGCCGGAATGTGCGGTCAGTGTGACGGCTTCCATCACCAACAACAATTCACTGGCAATCAGTAATGCGGTTGGCTCTAATATTTTTAACCTGATGGTGGTATGTGGGTTCTGTGCCGTGTTTACGCCACTTACCGTTACTGCAAGCACAATGAAAAAAGAATTTCCATTTTCCGTCATCTGTGCGTTGCTGTTATTGGTTCTTGGATTCTTTGGAATGACGCTGGGACATATCGATGGTGTGATTCTGATTGTATTCTTCGCAGGATTTTTATTCTGGATGATTAAATCTGCACAAAAAGCCCGCTCTATTAACCCGGAAGCGGAATTGGATGACGAAATTGTTGTGGATGAAGCAGAAGATATCAAAATTCTTCCGGTTTGGCGCTGCATCATTTACATTATCGGTGGAGCAATTGCGATTGCAATCGGTGGAGATCTGGTTGTCGACGGCGCATCTGTTGTGGCAGCAGCATTAGGACTCAGCCAGACCTTGATTGGGCTTACCGTCGTTGCACTCGGAACCAGCCTGCCAGAGCTTGTAACCTCCATCGTCGCTGCAAAGAAAGATGAAGTCGATATGGCGCTTGGTAATGTGATCGGTTCCAATATCTTTAATATTCTTTTTGTGCTCGGTATTGCGGCGACAATCAGTCCGGTCGAATTCATCACAGAAAATATCATTGATATTGTGATTCTGGTTGCCATGAGCATTCTCGTCTGGCTTTTCGCATGGTCCAAAAAGAAAATTGTGCGCTGGGAAGGCGTCACCATGCTTGCAATTTATGCCGCTTATGTGGTTTATATTTGTATTCGTTAGGAAAAAGCGGTAAAATAGATAGGTAAACAATTGTTATGCGCCACAAAATGGCGCACCGGGGAATTGAAGTTGATAAGGAGGAAATTAAAATGTCAGTATTGGATGATGTAAAAGATTCTTTATTTACAGCGGGAAAAGAGGTTTCCCAGAAAGCAAAAGATGTTTCGGAAATTGCGAAACTTCGTCTCGACTTAAAGTCCAAACAGGATTTCGTAGAAAATCAGTACAAAGAACTGGGAAGAGCTTATTACCAGGCACATAAAGATGCAGAGGAAATGAGCCCGCAGGAGGCAGAACAGTTTGCAAACATCACAGAGGCATTAGAGGAAATTAACAGAATGCACGCAGAGATTTTAGCAATCAAAGGTGCATTAGAATGTCCAAAGTGCGGCAACAAGATGCCAGAAGGAGCTACATTTTGCAGCAAATGCGGTACAAAATTAGACGATATGTTTGAAGAAGAATAAAGTCTTTTGGGCGTAGGATTCGAGAAAGAAGCGCATACGCCCAAAATGAAGAGATATAACATGAATTATGTAAACTAAATGGGCGTGGGAGATTGCGACGTAATCCTCCACGCCCCGTTTTTTGCGTATAGAGGGGCGTAGCAAGGAGTTGGACAAGGGCTGCGCCCATAATTGAAAGTGGGATGAAAAATATGGGGTGGGACTTACAAGAGTTTTGCATATAGTGGTAAAAGTGTACGGAACACGCATTGTAAACCATTAAGAAGGGTGGTAAAATAGTAAGGTTATATAAAAATTTACTAAAAAAATATTTGCATAATAACATTTAAATTACAAAGGCCGGGTAATATTTTGGAAAAAATAAGTATTTATGATGGAAGGAAGAAGAGATGGTAGAACAATCAATTTTTATCAATAATAATGAGCTGAGAAATTGGATAAATAATGCATATGATTTAGGGATAGATAAAGTTGAAAAAACGGAATTAGGAAGTGCAAATTGTTATTATTTATATTCGAAAGTACAGTTTACAAGGGACTACACAGGGTAGGTATCTGACGGGAGGGGTGCCGCCAGTCAGATTTTCCATGTGATGTTCAAGCTGTCGCTTGTGGCGGCTATGGTGGTGATCATCAAATCCACCACACGCCGCTTGTCATCAAAAGATACATTCTCCCAGGTATCGAGGTAGCCGGAAATCTGGCTGACCTGTTCCGGGCTGATGGCCTCCACAGTCAACTCCGCTATCCTTGCCAGAAGTTCCTGCTTGCGCCCGTCCAGTTCCGCTATCTTCACATTCACATAGGAGAACAGGACATTGTTTGCCCCCGTCAGACTGTCCACCAGCTTTTCAATCTCGCTGTCTACATGGGCAAGTTCCACTTGCAGGGCGGTGATTTTCGGGTTTGCCTTTGCCGCTTTCTTTTTTCCTGTCAGCGTCTTGTAGCTTGCCAGCTTCTTTACCATCTGCTGATAAACAACCGCTTCCAGTTCCGAAGTGATGATTTTCCCACAGCCAGGACAGCTTTTATTGTCCAGCCGTTTCGTGCAGCGGAGATACTGTTTGCCGGAGGGATTGTAGATACTCATAAGAGCATACCCGCAATTCCCGCACTTGATTTTTCCTGCCAGCCATGTGTGGGTGGCTTTCCGGGCAGACTGGATTTTCATGTTGTTCATCAGCTTCTTGCGGCAGGTCAGCCAGGTGTCGGAGGGGACGATACCCTCATGGGGAGCCAGTACCAGCATTTGGTCTTTTAAGTCGTTTTTCTTGCTGGCCTTTACATCTCGCCCTTGATACAGATAGCAGCCGTTCATGCCCGTAAAATCGGCAACGTCATTGACAATGACTGTACCTTGACTTTTGAAAAATTCGTACACATCAAGGTCTGCCTGCACATAGACAGGATTGCGTAACATCTGCGCCAGCGTGGGGCGTATCAGCTCTTTGCCATGGAACAAAATCCCCTGTTCGGCAAAGTACCGGGTAATGTCCCCGTAGGAAGTTGTGGGCTGGGCGTACATCTCAAACATCAGCCGGATATTGGCCGCTTCCTCCGGGTTTACCACCAGCTTCTTTGTGTTGATACCGTCCATCTTGATAGGCTCCGTATGGAAGCCGTAAGGGGCTTTCCCGCCCATCTTAAAGCCCCGCTGACTGCGGGAGTAGTAAGCGTCCGTTACCCGCTTCTGTATCGTTTCCCGTTCAAGCTGGGCGAACACGATACAGATATTCAGCATGGCCCGTCCCATCGGCGTGGAGGTATCAAACTTTTCCGTAGAGGACACAAACTCCACATTGTACTGCTGGAACAGCTCCATCATGTTGGCAAAGTCCAGAATGGAACGGCTGATACGGTCGAGCTTGTAAACCACGACCTTTGCAATCAAGCCCCGCTTGATGTCCCGCACCAGTTCTTGAAACTTCGGACGGTCTGTGTTCTTGCCGCTGTACCCTTTGTCTGTGTATTCCTTGCAGTTACCGCCTTTCAACTCGTATTTGCAAAATTCAATCTGGCTTTCAATGGAAATGCTGTCCTTTTTGTCTACCGATTGTCTTGCATAGATTGCGTCTATCCGATTGTTCATATTGTCGCTCCTTTTCTTAAAAAAGAAACGGAGCTGCTGACAGTTCTATTATACCGCCAGCAGCCCCGCAAATCAATGATGGGTTTGGAAAACCTTATGTCCCGGCTTCCTCACTCTCCCGCTTGTCGGCGTACTTGCGGAACACCTCATAAAGCTGCTGTTCCAGTTCCCGGCGTTTGGCTGCTTCCTGTTCCGGCGTGAACACCGGGGAGAGATTTTCCAGTGTGATTTCCTTTCCCTGAAAAGTCACGATTTCGATTTCCTTTTTGTATCTGATATTACTTATAAGATCACCTTTCCTTTCCATGCTGCCGCTGTTGCCGTTTCAGTTCCGCTAAAATCTCCGGCGGGATACGGTCAACCAGCCGCCGCATATCGTCCAGTTCGCTTTTTAACTTCGCCCGTTCCATCGTGTCATTCATCTTGCCTTTTTCGCTGGCCTTTGCCCTGACTTCCAGCTTTTCATTTTCCGCTAACAAGTCATTGATTGTGACCTTGTATTTTTTCAGTTGCCCGGAGAAGTTCTCCATCTGCGGAAACCACTTTTTCAGCATGGAGAGGGCTTCCTCTTTCTTCTTTCCGGCGTTCAGCGGGGTAATGCCGGAGAGAACCGCTTCAATGGCCCTCGCCTGTTTGGAGAGGTTGACCGCCTGTTTGAACAGCCGGGTGGGGATATGCTTCCGGCCCGTCTTGCTGGCGCTTTCCCCACGCTCCAGGTCGGGGTACTGCTCCACCATACAGGCGTGAAAATCGTCCTGCCACTTCGTCAGATTGGCCCGGTTGCCGATAATTTCTTTGGCGCACAGGCGGTTGTCCTTTGTCAGCGGCACAAAGACCAAGTGCAGATGGGGCGTTTTTTCATCCATGTGTACCATAGCCGAAACGATGTTCTCCCGGCCCACCCGGTCAATGAGGAAGTCCGCCGCCCTCTGGAAGTAGGCCGCTATCTCCTTTGGGGACTTGCCCTTGAAAAACTCCGGGCTGGCGGTAATCAGCGTGTCCACAAACCGAGTGCTGTCCTTGCGGGTGCGGCATCTGGCCTGCTCGATGCGGCTCTGAATGAAATGGTAGTAGCGGCCATCCGGCTTGACGATGTGGAAATTGTACTTGCTCCGGCTGGTGTCAATGTCCGGGTTGCTGGCGTACTGCTCCTTTTTCCGTTCATGGTGGGCTTCCAGCGGCCCCGCCGGGTGGCCCTTGTGCTTCTCAAATCGCAAAATTGCGTGTTGTGCCATTGAACTCCTTTCCCCATTCCATTCCTTTCCGGCGGGTTTTCCCGCCGAAAATATCTCTGATAGGATTGGAATGGAATGAATGTAAATAGATGGTTTTAATCTCTGTATTTCTATATACCGTCAGATTTCCGTACTTCAAGAGGATTGATTTTCGTACTCGCCAAGTACGGTTTTCAGCCCTCCGGCGTACCATAACCGGATTTCTTGAAGTCGGTGTTTGGAACCGCTTCATAGGATTTCGGGTAAATGCGGTTGGGTTTTCCACAGCCCTGTTTCTGGATTTCCACCAGCCCCGCATACTGCAACTCCCGCAGGGTGTTGACCGCTTTCTGCCGCCCGCAGCGGAGCAAAGCGACCACCTCGCAGATGGGGTAGTACAGGTAGACCCGCCCGTACTCGTCCGCCCAGCCGTTCTTCCGGGACAACTCCGCCCGGCGCAGGACAAAGGCATACAGCACCTTCGCTTCGTTGCTCAAGGGCTGGAATGTGGGTGCTTCAAAAAGGAAATTGGGGAGCCGGGTGAAACTGAACGCCTTTTCCGGCTGGTGAATATAAATCGTGTTTGTCATAGCGTGTTTTGTGGACGGTTAGAGGCCCGTTTTCCGGGGCGAATGATAAATGATACCAGCCGCCCCGGTTGAGGGCTTGCGGAGCCTTGCAAATCAAGGCTTTTCCCGCTCTTAACTGTCCACAGCAGACCTCCTTTTCCGTTCACTTTCTGTTTTCTGCCGCCTGTGAACTCTGGCGGCGCAGTCCGGGCAGTATTTGCCCCGGTTGGACTTCGGGACGAACACACCGCCGCACTCCGCACAGCGTTTCAAGTCCCTGTCCCGGTAAATCTCCGCTTCCAGCGTCCTGTCCAGCGGCAAGACCGCCCAGCGGAACCACTTGCAGCAGACGGAGAACGAAATCATCTGCGGACAGGCGCAGGTGTCGCCATCGTCCAGCGCAAGGCAGTTTCCGTCCTCGCAGTTGCAGCACTCCCGGCGTATCAGGCCGCTGGCTCGTCTCTTCTGGGGCGGGGTTATGCGGTAGGGGGAGCCGTCCGGCCTGTGTTCCAGCGGCGGCAGGTGTTGATAGGGTCTTTTGCTCATGCGTCCCTCCGTTTTCTTTGGCGTGTTCTGTTTCCAAGGTGCTTGTCCATCGATGAACTATCCCAAGTCTACACCTTTTTGACCGCCTGTGCCGTATATCCAAGAGGTAGGAAATCAGCCTGAAAAACTCCCTATTTCCACGCTCTCGGATTTGTGATATAATCAAAAAAAGATAAAAGACAAATTCAGGTTTCTGGTCTTCTTGCACAAAATAAAGGAGGAGCTATTATGCAAATTGTTTATATTCCAAGCGAATCAATGTCTGTTCAAGGTAAAAAAGATGAAATCTATAAAAGTTATGGGAAAGACTGGAATATTAGAGAACAGGGAGGAGGTAACGGAAATTGGTTGTTGACCAGAAAAAGTGATGTGCTTGTAGATGGAAAAAGTTATCGTACTTTTGTACTTGAACACTACGGTAAATCCAAGCTGACAGCGAAGCTTGTTGATAAATTTCGTGAAGATGTAGCAAATGGTAAAATAAAACTGTAAATGCCTATGCCGTTATGCTATGAGCATAGTACATAGCATAACGGCTTCTCTTTCGTTGAGCTAGCAAGGAGGGTGAATATGTCTTTATCCATACAAGAGCGATTAAAAGACCTACGTGTGGAGCGTGGCTTGACGCTGGGGCAGCTTGCGGAGCAGACCGGGCTTTCCAAGTCTGCGCTGGGCAGTTACGAAACGGAAGACTTCAAGGACATCAGCCACTATGCCCTTATCCGGCTGGCGAAGTTTTACGGTGTGACCGCTGATTATCTGCTGGGGCTGTCTGAAATGAAAAATCACCCAAACGCCGATCTTGCAGACCTGCGTTTGAGTGATGAAATGATTGACCTGCTGAAAAGCGGGAGGATAGACAATACCCTGCTGTGTGAGCTGGCGGCGCACCCGGATTTCCCCCGGCTGATGGCTGACCTTGAAATCTATGTGAACGGAACGGCACTGAAACAGGCGCAGGGTGCAAACGCCATAGTGGACACGATGAGCGCAACTGTTATAAAAAAGCATAATCCTGGCATGAGTGATACGCAGTTAAGACAGCTTATCACCGCCCATATTGATGAGGACGAGTTTTGCCGCTATGTGATACAACGGGACATAAACGGGATTGCCCTTGCTCTGCGGGAAACACACAAGGACGATTTTTTCAGCGTCCCAGAGGATAACCCGCTAAAAGAAATGCTGGAAACTGCTGGTGAAATCGTCAGCCAGGACAGCGACACGGAACAAGCGTACTTGGCGTTTATCTGCAAACGGCTCAAGCTGAATTTTAGGAAGCTGTCAGTAGAAGAACGGAAGTGGCTGAAAAAGATTGCGGAAAAATCCGACTTGCTGAAGAATCCAAAACCGCAGAGAGGACGAAGATAAAAAATGCCTGAACGGCGGTTCTGGTTTTTCAGAACCACCATCCAGGCATTTTGTTTAGTAATAGAAAAAGGTGCAGTTGATTATTGCGTATTGTCAATCTCTCTCAAACCGGGTAGTAAAAATACGGCAAGCGCAACGATGATAATGCCAATTCCGCAAATGACAAACCATTTCTCAACTCCCAGCCGCTCCGCCAGAGGCCCGGAAATGACAAGGCCAAACGGCATGGCGAGGGAAGCGGCGCTTGTCAGTAGAGAAAAAACTCTCCCCAGATATTCTGGTTTGACCGTTTCTTGAAAAATCGCATTTTGCACACCGTAAAATGGAGCGGAAATTCCCATAACAGTACAGCACACAACAAAGACAAGAAATGCGTCTGGCGGCAAAAGCCCGGAGAGCATAATGCTAACGCCCATCAGGAGAACGGAAAGACCGATGGTGTACCGCCGTTTCTTAAAACCGCCCCAAATGCTCAGAATGACTCCGCCAAGCAGCATACCAACCGCAAAAGCAATTTCAGCGGCAGAGGCATGGGCCGGTGTTCCTTTGAAGTATGACATACAGATGAGAGGAAAAAGCGTACTGATTGGCATATAAAAGAACATATAAATTACACCAATCCAGAGCAGAGCAAAGAGGCCCCTGTTTTGCTTTAATACCACATACCCCTCTTTCATATCCTGTAAAAACTGTTGTCTTTTCGTTTCTGGACATAGTTCAGGCGTTGGTATGGACGAAATCGCAACAGTCACACAGGCAAGGATTGCACCCACAATATCTAACAATATAATTGCATTAAGAGGCCAAACAGCATATAAAAACGCTGCGGCAGCTGGACTGATAATCGCACTTACTGCTTGCATGGTCTGCGTGTAACCAGCGCATTTTGTAAGTTCCTCTTTTGGCACAATCATAGGTGTTGCTGCGCTGAATGCTGGAGAATGAAAAGCAGTTCCCGCACTTCGGATTAACAGGACAACCATAATAGACCATACGGGCAATTCCATGTAAAACGCCACCAGCGCCAGAATACCGCCAGCGGCGGCAATTATCAAATCCGCACCAATCATTACGCTTTTACGGCTGTGCCGGTCAACAAAAGCACCTGCAAACGGGCCTAAACAGGCTTGCGGCAAAAATCCAATCAGTGTTGCCGCCGTCAATATGATTGCAGAATTAGTTTTCGCAACCAAATAAAAGATAATGGCCATTTGCAAAATACCGCTGCTAATAAAGGATATTGCTTGTCCGGCAAGAAGTGTAAAATAAGTTTTTCTCCATGAATTGTTGTTTTGGGTCATAATGCGAACCTCCTTTTTTATTGCATTGTTCCTTTGTTTCTGCAATAAAAAGCAGGCGTTGTCCCACAGAGAGGGCAGACGCCTGCATAACAACAAAGCACGAAAAAACACCACGATACAGTTCAAAGACTGCTCGTGTCAAACCTACGTGTTCCTTTGCATACGCACGCAAAAAAAGCCCACCATCATGTGGAAAGGTACTTCTACTTTTTATTGCTTATTAGCGTACTCAAATTAACACACGTAAGCCTCCTTCCAATCTCAAACTGTAGCACAGTATAACACACATCCGATAGACTTGTCAACCATTTTTAACCTTGTTTTCCATCTTGTTTTTCCATCTCTTACGGGCAGTAGCAAAGCCAGGCGAGCCAGTCAACGGTCAAGATGAACGGCGCTTTCAGCGCCGCCGTTGACAGTCTCGCCCGTCTTTGCTACTGGGTAATCAAGGCGGGAAAGCCATTTTAGGGCTTTCCCGCCCATTTCAATTTTGGGAGAAGAAAGGCCCCAAAATGAACGAGTGCGGCCAAACACTTTTAGGGATTGGCCACCTTGTCCACCCATCCAGCGGGGCGGCGGGGAACGGTCAAGGCCGGGCGTCAGCCCATTCATTTCAGCCTTGACGGTTTCCTGCCGTCCTGCTACTTTTCCCGGAGTGTGGCCACACATCTGGTCACGGTGTCCAGAGCTTTGGGACTTTTTGTCCCATAGGCCGGGGGCGGAGGACGAGGGACGGGGGCTTTCATAATACGCCCTGTCTGCTGCTGAAATCAGCCCTTTGTTTCCGGCTTACCAGCCCCAAACAAAGCCCTGCTTTCCTGCCGCGTCAAATGCCCTTGCCCTCCCCGGCGGCAACGGTATTTTCAGGGCAACGCCGACAGAGCGTATAACACACTACACTTTGCTCCGCAAAGTCGTGTGCCAAATGGGGCGCTGCCCCCTTTGGAAACCCCCGCAACAAACAGGTGCTATGCACCCAGCCGGGAGCATAGCGCCGTTTGTTGTCAGCAGCCCGTTTCACGGTCTGCGTGTAGTTCCTTGTAAACTGACCTAACTCAAACGAAAGATATTTTTTAAAAGAATTCCAAGAAAAGATTACTTATGAGAACTTAGAAGAGGAAATAAAGATTTGCAAATATCTTAATGAAAATGGGATAACGACTTCTTCGTTTATTTGCAACCGTGAGGGTAAATACATATCGAGTTTTAGAGATAGATACATTCATTCATGTACAGAAACATATCATAGGTAATTCCTACAACATGTTTGAAATGCCTAATGATTTAATGATCAAATCAGCAAGATTGTTAGGAAGAATAAATAAAGTGTTAAGCGGATATAAAATTGATAGATATCATTTTGGAGATAAATGGCTGAAAGAATGGTCCAATGAAAAGGAGATTGAAAAACTCAAGAAGTTGCTAGATGAAAGAAGTGCAGAAATAGACACAAATTCTACGATATATAAGCAGATTTGTGAAGATTTTGAATTTAAAATTAATAGGTTAAAAATGATGGATGGTTATGCAGAGCGTTTTTTGGGAACATATAAATGCAGTAGTCATGAAGGATGCGTCCTTAGAGCAGTCAGAGGCAAGCAATTCTTGCTACGCAGCAAGAAGTAATATATATGTGAATTATCTGGATATAAAGGCAAAAAAGAACGAATTTGCTGCAAAAGAATTTTTGAAACAAAAAGAAGGATATTTATTGAGAAGTATCAAGAGGATGTTTCAATTAAAATTTTATCTATCTTCTACACAATTGATTGTAAGTTCGTTGTTTCAGATTGGTGGTTTTATTATAGGTGGACTTGCCGTTATGGCCGGGAAAATTACGCTGGGCGTATTTTATTATCTTCTACAATATTTTTCAATGATGCTAAATACGGTCGAAGAATTTTTGAATATTGGAACAAATTATCAGAGCTATAAAGCTTCGATGACAAGGTTAGGAGAAGTGCTGGGAATTGAAAAAGAATCGAATGGAGAAATAAAACTCGAACATATAGATCAAATTGAATTGAAAAATATTAATTATTGCTATGAGAAGGAAGATGGGAATCTATATTCAGAAAATATCAACATGCTTTTTGAATCAGGTAAACTTTATAATATTCTAGGTGAGAACGGTGTTGGTAAGACAACACTTATTTTAATGATGCTCGGAATCTATAAAGACGGAAATCAGAAAGGAAGTATCCTCTACAATGGAATAGAATGTGGAAAGATAGATATGAATTTTGTACGCAAAAATAAGATATCTATTATGATGCAAAATAATATTTCGTTTGAAGGAACCGTAGAGGAGTATATAAAATCAAGTCTTTCGGAAGAAGAATATAAGAAAGAATTGAAAAACGATAGATACGAGGAAGTGTTTTTTAATGCGCAATTCAACTTATTAGATATTTTGAAAAAGAAATTTGATTGTCTTTCTGGAGGAGAAAAACAATTAGTGAATTTATTTGTATGTCTGGCGAAACATGCTTCTGTATTTTTTCTTGATGAGCCAACAGCAAATATTTATTCAGGTCTTAAAGAGGGGATTCTTTCTCTGCTACAATGTAAGGCAAAAGAAAACAAGATAATAATTATGATAACTCACGGTAAGGACATGGTTTCAAAAAGTGTCTCTTATGTTGTTCAATAAAAGGGTAGAAAAAAAAGAAGGAATACATCATTAAGCAATATATACAATGTACTTTATGATGTATTCCTTCTTTTTTCGTATTTATTTGCAAAGTTTTCAGAAGTCAACACAATATTTTTATAAAAGATGAAAAATACTCTTGACAACTATCCTTGTCATCTATATACTAAGTCCTATAAGAGATGACAAGAAAACTTGTCAGAATGACAAGAATGGTTTTCGTAAAGACAAAATCGAAGAAAGGATGTGGTGAAATGCCATTATATAATCACCTGAAGGAATATCGAGCCAAAATCAATGTCAATCAGCAGGAAATGGGAAAACTGGTTGGCGTGTCGCGGCAGACCATCAGTCAGATTGAACGAGGCGATTATTCGCCATCGGTCACACTTGCATTAAAAATCGCACAGGTTTTTCAAGTGAAGGTAGAAGATATATTCAGTTATGTAGAAGATGAGGAGGAAGAACAATGAGCCAGAATAAGACAGATGAGATAAAGAAAGAGGATTCCAAGGCAGGTAAAATATTTGCCATTGTGATTGTGATTTCCGGAATTCTAGGCGGAATTGGAGGAGGACTTTCCAGTCACCTTTCGGAGAGCGGAAGCGCGAATGGATTTTTCCATGCATGTCAGACTGCTTTCTATGCAATAGCACCGTTTGCAAGTCTTGCGATAAATGTTGTTGTGCTGATTTACACATCCATTGTATTAGGAAAAAGCAAAAAAGCCTTCCGTATGTGGGATGGAGAAGCGGAAGATGTCATCGAGAAGATTGAGTATCACTTATCCATTGTATTAACGTTGTTATCTGTAAACATGGTGTGTGGCTATTTCTTCTTTGGCATTGGAATTATTGCAACGGATTTCGATGATCCATACAATGTGCTGTCATTCGTCCGGTTCGCAGCGACATTTTTCGGACTCATTATGACATTGATTGTGACGGTGATTGGACAAAAAGAGACGGTTAATTTTGAAAAAATCATGAACCCGGAGAAAAAAGGCAGCGTCTACGATATGCGTTTTGCAAAAAAATGGGAAGAAAGCTGTGACGAGGCAGAACGGCTTGCCATTTACAAGGCAGCCTATACTGCATACAAATGGACCAATACCTTTATGGTTTTCCTGTGGCTATTCTGCCTGATTGGCATGATGAACTGGAATTTCGGGGCAGTACCGCTTGTTGTGATTTTTATGACACAGATGGTATCTACACTTTCCTACTGCATTAAGAGTATCCAGCTGGCAAAAAATCCGGGCGGAAATGACAAATAAAGCATGGAGTCGGAAAATTGCTGAATGTAACTAAGAAATAAGGTATCAAGCCGGGAAAATGCAGGATACAATTAACAAATAAAGCATTCAGTGTGGGAAAGGACAGGAAGAACGAATAAATATAACTACAAACATAGTTGATAAAAAGATTTTTTCCTACGGTTCTAAAATGTTAGGTATCTAAAATAAAATGAAAAATAGAAAAGGAGTAGTTAGTTATGAAGAATTTTTTTGTGGCACTTGGGAAGGCGATATTATACTTCCTCGTTTATTTCGGATTGCAGATGGCAGTCTCAATCGCATTCAGTATGTTTTATTCAATCAGCATGTACGCAAGGCTTGCAGCAACCGGTGATGTGACAGACACGGCGGAGATTACCAGGATGATTACAGAAAAAATCCTGGAACAGTCGATGACAATGACGCTGATTTCCGGCATCCTGGCACTTCTTACGTACTGGATTGTGTTCCTGATTCGCAAGAAAAAATTTGCGCAGGAAGTAAAGCTTCGCAAGATTCCGGCAAAGGGAATTTTAGCAGTTCTTCTTATGGGTATTACCTTTAACATTGTGATTTCTACACTGCTTGCAACGATTCCGTTTCCGGATGCCTGGATGGAGACTTATCAGCAGAATTCCAGTGTTTTAACTGGTGGAAATGAGATAATTTCCTTTCTTGCAACTGTTTTTATGGCACCTGTTTTAGAGGAAATTGTATTCCGTGGTCTGATTTATGATCGCCTGAAAAAAGGAATGCCGGCGGTTGTGGCTGCTATTATTTCCTCCCTTGCGTTTGGACTCATGCATGGAACCATTATCTGGATGATGTACGCATTTGTGCTTGGAGTTGTTCTGGTAATCGTATTTGAACGTTTCCATTCCCTTCTTGCAAATATGTTCTTGCATTTTGGATTTAATCTTACCGGAATGTGCTTAAATCATGCACAAGGAATGTCTGAAGTGGCAGGATGGATTCTGACAGGAGTTTGTGTGATTGGTTTTATCGCATCCATCGTCTGGATGGTTCGTATGACAAAAGAATAAGCAAAAATTGGCTGGCACGTTTTTAAAGTGTCAGCTATTTTTTCATAGAAAAATATGTTATCATGGATATATTCTATGAAAAAAGAAACGGAACTGCGGATTCGCAGTTGGAAAGGTTGAAGATATGCATAACGATATACAGATTGGACCAATTACCATACACATGTACGGAGTCATGATTGCAATTGGACTTGTCATGGCGCTGTTTGTTTCGGAGAAGCGAGCAGAGAAACGTGGATTGAACGATAACGACATGATTTTCCACTTATTTTTAGGTGCCATCATAGGAGGAGCACTGGGTACGAGAATCCTTTATTATCTGGTCAGTATTCCGGAGATTTTAAAAGATCCGTCCATTCTTTGGAATTTCTCAAACGGGTATGTGGTATACGGCGGAATC
This sequence comes from Roseburia sp. 831b, assembly GCF_001940165.2. Lineage (NCBI taxonomy): Bacteria > Bacillati > Bacillota > Clostridia > Lachnospirales > Lachnospiraceae > Roseburia > Roseburia sp. 831b. The sequence goes on from NZ_CP135162.1 coordinate 2,887,046, forward strand.
ATCGGCGGAATCCTTGTCTGCATGGTTTGCTGTAAAATGAAAAAAGTAAATTTTCTGACCTATTTTGACCTTATTATGCCTCAGGTTGCGCTGGCACAGGGATTTGGTCGCATCGGCTGCTTTTTTGCAGGCTGCTGTTATGGAAGAGAGACAACATCCCGTTTTTCGATTGAATATTGGAATTCCAACCTTGCACCAAACGGAGTGAAACTCATTCCGACACAGTTGATGTCAAGTGCAGGTGATTTTGTAATATTTGCCCTTTTACTGCTCTTTGCGCGGAAAAATACGACAAAAGGAAGAGTGGGAGCCCTTTACTTAATTCTTTATAGTATCGGTCGTTTCATTATCGAAATGTTCCGTGATGACTACCGTGGAAGTGTCGGAGCACTTTCGACCTCCCAGTTTATCTCGATTGGAATGTTTATCATTGGACTTGTTCTGTTTTTCTGGAAGAGAAAAGCAGTGCAGGTACAGGAAAATTTGTAGTCATAAGAAAAGAGGTAAGTGACGTGACTACACAACAAAAGGGGATTCTTTATACGATACTTTCCGCAGTCTGTTTTTCCACAGGCGGACTGCTGATAAAATTAAATACCTGGTCATCCATGACCATCTGTGGACTCCGTTCTATCTGGGCGTTTTTGATTTTTCTGATTTACATGATTGTAACGAAGCACCCGGTTCGCTTTAACGGAAAGGTTTTGATTGGCGTGCTTGCAAATACGCTGATGAGCATTAGCTTTATCATGGCAAATAAGATGACAACCGCAGCAAATGCCATTATCCTGCAGTTTACGCTGCCAATCGATATTATGCTGTTGATGTGGATTTTTGCAAAAAAGAAACCGGATAAAGTGTCGGTGATTTCCGCATCAATTTCTTTTCTTGGAATTCTGTTTTTCTTTCTGGAAAGTCTTTCAACCGGTGGGATGGCAGGAAATATCTTAGCGATTGCTTCGGGATTTTTCTATGCAATCGTATTTTTGATAAAGAAGATTCCAGGAGCGGATTTTGAATCATCCGCATTGATTTCTTTTGCGCTCAATTTTGTGATTGGGATTCCATTTTATCTGCAGGAAACCAATTTTGGCGCCGTGAATGTCAGCACTGGAATATTACAGGGCGTGGTGCAGATTGGACTCGCCTATATGTTTTTAAATGCTGCCCTTGACAAGGTGCCGCCAGTGGGAGCGTCCCTTCTTTCCATGATTGAACCAATTTTAAATCCGATTCTGGTTGCGGTATTTTATGGAGAGACGATTGGACCAGTCAGTCTGGTTGGGGCGGTCATTGTGCTTTCGTCTGCGCTTTATTATAATTGTGCCAGCACGTCGATAGAGAAAAGTTAACTCAAAGAATGACTCTGCGAATTTCGTAAGAGTCTTTTTTTAATTCTAAAATCGCAAGGCTGTTGGAATCATAGCGCGCCTGCGCAGCACTGCCAGGGTTTAAGAAAACTTTTTCAAAACGGTCATAGCAGGTATATTGGTGCGTATGCCCGAAAATAAGAAAGTCTGCGTCTGTTAAGTCGAAAGGAAAATCCGCTTTCTGGTGAGCCACGTAAAAGGTGCGTCCGCCAAGTTCAATAGATAAAAAAGTTGGCAGGGACTTGGCCCACTCACCGTAATCACAGTTGCCACGGACGAAGGAGCATGGAATAGAGAGTGCCTGAAACTTTTCATAACAGGATTTGGTGTTAATGTCACCGGCATGGATGATGTGGTCGCAAGCGTTTAGCTCCTGCAGCCAATCCTCACGGAAAATGCCATGTGTGTCTGATAAGATACCGATTTTCATAAAATAGAAAGTCCTTTCTTAAAAATTTATAGTTATTATAACATAGGGAGGATGGTTTTTGAAAAAGTGAAATTAGGGGATTAAGAATGCTTGACTTTCCGTATGTTCCGTGCTAACCTTAACAAGATATAGATAAGTAAACACGAGGAAAAAGAGAGTACATCCCTTAGAACTTTACAGAGAAGTTTTTGAATGAGATGCATCCGCATACATTCGCTGAGAGAAAACGGGCAAAGAGAGATGGAAGATGGCTTTGGAGTGGCAGAGCTGAACGAAAAGCACTACATTTACAAACGTAGTTGAATTTCGATAAGTTTTGACAGGACCGCCTGTTATAGCGGTAGAACGTAACAACAAATGTTGCGTCAATGAGGCTTTCTCTGCAAAGAGAAGGTAAAGAGAAGTGGTACCACGGGTAGCAGCTCGTCTTCTGGAATCACCTGTTCATCAGGTTGTTCCGGGAGGCGGGCTTTTTTAGTTTAGGAGGCAGATATGACGCAGGATACCGGATTGAAGGCGCAGGTTATAGAAGAAATTCGTGAGCTTGCGAAGAAGTATCAATTGGAAAAAGTAATTCTTTTTGGTTCAAGAGCAAGAGGAACCTTTCAAAAGACAAGCGATATTGATTTGGCGGTATCAGGCGGAGACAAGACGATGTTCTCCCTGGATGTTGAGGAAGAGACGTCAACACTTCTGACGTATGATGTCGTTGATCTGGATGCTGCCATTCAGGATAACTTAAGAGCTGCGATAGAAAAGGAGGGAATTCTTCTTTATGAAAAAGTATGAGAATTATGTTTCGAATCTGAATATTCTTGTAAAGGCAGAAAAGGAAGACCTGGAAAATGAGTTTATCATTAGCGGTATCATTGATAAGTTTATGTTACAGTTTGAACTTGGCTGGAAGGTGATGAAGGAATTTCTAAAATATGAAGGCAGTCAGGTTGCTAACACAGGTTCGCCAAGAGAAATTATCAAAGCTGCCTATCGTATTTATGCAGACTGCATGGAGGAGGATGTGTGGATAGAAATGCTGAAAAGCCGAAATAATATGACACACATCTACGATGGAAATGCAGCAAAACGGCTGGTAGATGATATTTTGCACAAATTTGTGCCAGCATTTGTCAGATTACAAAACGGTCTGATTGCCAGATATGGTGACCACATCTATGAAATTGATAATCAATAATATGGATTAATAAAGAAAGGTAAGGAAAAAATGAGTAACAAGGGAAAATTTTATATGACAACAGCGATTGCCTATACATCAGGCAAACCGCATATCGGAAATACTTACGAAATCGTGCTTGCAGATGCAATTGCAAGATACAAAAGATTAGAAGGTTATGATGTTTACCTTCAGACCGGAACCGATGAACACGGTCAGAAAATCCAGGAAAAGGCAGAAAAAGCCGGTATTACACCAAAAGAGTATGTAGATAATGTTTCTGGAGAAGTAAAAAGAATCTGGGATTTGATGAACACTTCCTATAACAACTTCATCCGCACAACAGATGAGGACCACGAGAAACAGGTCAAGAAAATTTTCAAGAAATTATACGATCAGGGCGACATCTACAAGGGCGCTTATGAAGGCATGTACTGTACGCCATGTGAATCTTTCTGGACAGAGTCACAGTTAGTAGATGGAAAATGTCCGGACTGCGGACGTGAAGTACAGCCGGCAAAAGAGGAAGCATATTTCTTTAAAATGAGCAAATATGCGGATCGTCTGATTGATTACATCAACACACATCCAGAGTTCATTCAGCCGGTATCCCGTAAAAATGAGATGATGAATAACTTCCTTCTTCCAGGATTGCAGGATCTTTGTGTATCCAGAACCTCTTTTAGCTGGGGAATTCCGGTAGATTTTGATCCAAAGCATGTTGTTTATGTATGGTTAGATGCTCTTACCAACTACATCACCAAAATCGGATATGATGCAGATGGAAATTCCTCTGAATTATTCAAGAAAAACTGGCCAGCAGACCTTCATTTGATTGGAAAAGATATTGTTCGTTTCCATACTATTTATTGGCCAATTTTCCTGATGGCATTGGATCTTCCATTACCAAAACAGGTATTTGGACACCCATGGTTGCTTCAGGGCGGCGATAAGATGAGTAAATCCAAAGGAAACGTTATCTACGCAGATGATATGGTTGATTTATTTGGTGTAGATGCAACACGTTACTTCGTATTGCATGAGATGCCATTTGAAAACGACGGTGTCATCACCTGGGAGTTAGTAATCGAGCGTTTCAACTCCGATCTTGCAAACGTGCTTGGAAACCTGGTAAACAGAACCGTTTCTATGACAAACAAATATTTTGACGGCGTGATTACAAAGACCGGTGTGACAGACACCATGGATGAAGATTTGAAGGCAGTTGTAACAGGAACAAGAGATAAGGTTGCGAAGAAAATGGAGACACTTCGTGTCGCAGATGCAATCTCTGAAGTATTCGCATTGTTCAAACGCTGCAACAAATACATCGATGAGACAACACCTTGGGTTCTTGCAAAAGACGAGGCAAAGAAAGACCGCCTGAGCGAAGTACTTTACAACTTAGTAGAATCTTTAACAATCGGTGCAAGCCTTTTACACAGCTTTTTACCAGAGACCGCAGAAAAAATTGTGGCACAGCTTCATACAGAATTAAGAGAGTTTGATGTCTTAGATCAGTTTGGTCTTGCAAAATCAGGAGAAAAAGTAACAGATAAGCCGGAAATCTTATTTGCACGTTTAGACTTAAAAGAGGTTATGCCAAAAGTTGAGGCAATCCAGGCTGCACAGAAGGCAGAGTTTGAAGCAGAACAGCGAGCAAATGGGGAAGAAGTTTCTGAAGGAGCAAAAGAAGAAGAAAACGTCATTGACATTGAGCCAAAGGACGAGATTGAATATGATGATTTCATGAAAATGCAGTTCCAGGTTGGCGAAATCATCGCCTGCGAAGCAGTAGAGAAATCCAAGAAATTACTTTGTTCCCAGGTTAAAATCGGAAGCCAGGTAAAACAGATTGTTTCCGGCATCCGTAAGCACTACACTCCAGAAGAGATGGTAGGAAAAAAAGTAATGGTTCTTGTAAACTTAAAACCTGCAAAATTAGCCGGAGTACTTTCTGAGGGAATGTTGCTTTGCGCTGAGGATGAAAATGGAGAACTTGCTTTGATGGTTCCAGAGAAGAAAATGCCAAGCGGAGCAGAAATCTGCTAAGAAAAGGATATAGTTTCTTAAATGGTATTTTGTTCCAGATTGTAAGAGAAAAAGTAAGCTTGAATAAGAAAGCTGTAAATAAGAAAAAGGGCTGGAGTACTAGCAGATTGCATAGTGCTCCAGTCTTTTTTGACGGGTAGCTTTTTTTGAGAGCCAACTTTTTTACCTGTGCTGCTTGTGCAATTTTGTCGTAACCAGAGCTGCAACAAACAGTGCAATCGCAAATAAAATCTGAATGCCGATGCCCTGCCAGTAGACAGCAGAATCAAAAGCAAGGTCGCTAAAGCCGCCAAGCATGTCGTTGTTCTTCGTGTACCAGTAAGCTGGCAGAAAACGGGATGCTGCGATAATATTGTCTGCTAACATGGACTGAGGAACAAAGATACCGCATAGAAAGCACATTCCAAGTCCGACAACGTTTGAAACCATGGTGATTACATTTGTCTTCGGGGAAAAGGCACTGGTAAAAAGTGTCATAGCCACACAAAACAAAAGAAATACAAAACTGTTTAACATACCGTAAAGAGAGTTTGTTTTTAAAAAGGCTTTTTGGTAACAAACCAGTCCAAGCAAAAGAAAGGCTGCCCAGGCAATCAGGCTATAAAGAGTGGCGCTAAGCGCAATCTGCCCATTCCGGTTGTGAAAGGAAAGTGACGAGCAAAGGGTCCGCTCTTTCAATTCGTTTTGATTCATAATAACCAGAAGCGGTGATAATCCTGAGACAATTAAGGAAAACAAAACGTATGGAAGGTAACGGTAAAAATAGAAAACATACATATTTTTATCTGTGCAGTCTTTCGATTCGAACTGTACAGTTTTGACACTTGTTGCGGCTGCAATACCGAGATTGGTTTTGGAAATAGCATCCTCCAAGGAATAACCACCGGCAAGATATAGCTGGAGTGATTTCAGGTAAGAAGTAATCTGCTGATCAATAAAGTGTCCGTTTGCGCTGTCCGGTATTTTCACATTTGTCAGGATACCATCTGTTTTTTCAGCGGTAAGTGCTGTCTCAAATCCTGCCGGGATGGTAAGGATATAGTCGACATAACGGTAATAAAGGTTATCCTGTAAGGTTTCCGGGTCGTCCGGCAAGGAGACCAGATGATGGATAGAACCAAGATAATCCGTCAACGCAGCACTTGCGTCAGAATCGTCATGGTCGATGATGCAGACATTCAAAGAGGATGACTGAAAGTTTGAAGTAAAATTTTTATCTGCGTTAAGTGTCATTAATAGGCAGACAATTGCAAATATGATAAAGTATAAGCATATCGATGGAATTCGTTTTCGCGCTATTTTGAAAAAGGCATTAAAGACTTGCATATTTGTTCCTCCTGACTAAGATAAATCCGCCAACAAATAATACAGCGGAAAGAATGAGCAAGGAAAAAATGTTTTGCCAGTATCGGTCATACGAGCTGTAAATGGTCAGCGAATAGAAGCAGTCCGAAATTCTTGCAGCAGGATTGATTTTATTGACAAATGGTGCATATTTTTCCAGATAAATGCGGATATTTCCCATCATAAGTCCACTTAAGAAGCAGCAGAACAACGTTCCGCCCATCAAAATTCCATCTTTGGCATAGCGGCTCATGTGACCGATACTTCCGATGAAAAATCCCAGTGAAACGCCAGTAAGACATCCGGCAAAAATACCCAGCATGGAATATCCAAACTGATTTCCAAAATTAACTTTTAAGATAAATTGTAAGTAGAACAGACAGATTGTGACGCAGGCTGCCTGAACCAAAACATTAGCAGCAAGACCTCCAAGAAGGCTGATAAATTTATGCACAGGTGAAATATTTTTTCTTGCACCCAGGTCAGAAAGATTTGCCTGATTTTCAATTGCAATTGCATTTCCGGCCATGCAGGCGTAGAGACAGGTCATCGCAATCAGATTAAAAAAATAAGTGACAGCCTGGTCAAGTGTGCCATCGGAATAGGAGGTTTCACGGTTATAGGAAACATCTTTGGAAAAAAGGTCTACGACAGCACTCATATTTTCCGGATGTTCCTTGGCAATGTCGTAGATAGCATTGTAGTGCATCTGAAAGGTCTGTACGAAGGAGTTTAGAATGCTCTGCTGTAATTTGGCAGACGGCATCTCAGAAGAGATGGTAAGAGAAATTTCATCTCCACCGTAAAGAATCCCGTCTACTTCTTTTTGCTCTAAAAGATGAAGAGCATTTTCATTGGTTGTATAGGTAGCTTCTAAAAACTGGTCTTCGCCAGGTTCGCTCATCGTGTCTATGATAGATTGAAATTCGGCTGCCCGTTCAGATTCATCCAGGACGACAGCAACGGGAATGGCATCGAACGCCTCGTCCGAGTCAAGATTTCCGAATGCAAAATAGAAGAAAGTTCCTAAAATGATTGGAAAAGCGAGACACCAGAACAGTTGCGATTTGTTTCGGAAAAGCTCGATGAGTGCATATTTAAAAGAATGAAAAAACATACGTGACCTCCTTAATCCCTTAATTCTTTTCCGGTAATTTCCAAAAAGACATCATTCAATGTAGGCAGCTCTGAGTAGACACGGCCAAAGGAAAGATTCCTTTGCTGTAAGGTGTCCAGGATACGAAGCAGGTTGTGTTTGCCACCGCTGCAAAGAATGGTAAGGGTATGATTTTCAAAATTGACATCGTAGACATGTTTGATGGAGCGAATGCAAGCAAGATCCTCCTTGGAGATGTCTAGAATCTCAATGGTAATGGTTTCACTTTTCTTAATCATCTGCTTGAGTTCCTCTTTTGTGCCGAGTGCTAAATTCCGTCCTTTATCCATGATGGCAATCCGGGTGCAGATTTGTTCGACTTCTTCCATATAATGGGAGGTGTAAATAATCGTTGCCCCCTGGCGGTTTAGTTCCTGAATGCCTTCTAGAATCTTATTCCGGCTTTGCGGGTCAACGGCAACGGTCGGTTCATCAAGAATAATTAATTTTGGTTTGTGTGCAATACCGCATGCAATATTAAGACGGCGTAGAAGACCACCGGATAATTTTTTCGGGTAAAATTTTTGGAAATCTTCAAGTCCTACAAAGGATATCGCATCCTCAATATATTGTTTGCGAAGCTTTTTATCACGGATGTAAAGACCGCAGAAGTAATCAATATTTTCATAGACGGTCAAATCGTCGAAAACGGCAACGTTTTGCATGACAACACCAATCTGGCGTTTTAGGTCGTAGCTGTTTGGATGCATTTCTTTTCCAAAAACTTCGATGGTTCCCTTATCGAAGGATAATAAGGATAAGATGCAATTGATTGTGGTTGTTTTTCCGGAACCGTTAGGACCAAGAAGTCCAAAGATTTCGCCTTCCTCAATCTCTAAGTTAAAATGGTCAAGCGCCACAAGATCTTTGTAACGCTTCACAAGATTCTCCACTTTGACAACGGGTGTATTCATAACAAACCTCCTATATAGTGTGATGCCGGGCAGATTTTTGAACAGGTCTGCTAGATGCGGCAAGCTTTTCTTTTTCTAAATTCAGTATAGAGGATAACGTGCAGTCTGATAAGTGAACAGCGTCAGAAGATAATATGACATTTGTCATGAGAATGGTAATTTTAGGGTGAAAATCAAGGGAAGGACTTGCAAAAAGGGATAGTAAATGTTTTGATAGATAAGTAGGGGGTGAAGAATGCGTCAGCTTATCGATAAAGTGTTTCTCTATATCCTGGGAATTATTATGATGACAACAATGGACAGCTTTGCGGAGCCGGTACAGATTTTGTTGCTTGCATTTATCTGGACAGGATTGGGGAGCTATGTTAAAAATGAAAAAATGGTATACGTGCTGTTGTGCAGTTATGTTTTACTGTGTTTCGGTGATGCGAATTATATTTATTTTTTGCCACTTATTGTATATGAGAGCGGAATAAGGAAGCAACGATGTGGTTATTTTGCGCTTTTTACCGTGTTTTATGGCGTGTCTGCCTATGAAGTGTGGCAGATAATCCTTTGGTTTCTTTCGGCGGCGCTGTCAGTGTATCTTGCTGAGCAGACTTCAAAGATTCAGGAGCTTCAGGAAGAAAAGATCTGGCTGCGAGATACAAGTGTGGAACTAAATCTTGCGCTCAAAGAGAAAAACCAGAATCTGATGGAACGGCAGGATTATGAGATTCATCTTGCGACTCTGCGGGAACGAAATCGAATCGCAAGGGAAATTCATGATAACGTAGGGCATATGTTGTCACGTTCTATTTTACAGATAGGTGCGCTTACGACAATTTATAAGGAAGAACCGGTGCATGGGCAGCTGCTGAGTGTAAATGACACGCTGAATACGGCAATGAATAATATCCGGGAAAGTGTGCATGATTTGCATGATGATGCGATTGATTTAAGGCAGGCGATGACAGAGATTGCAAAACCGATGCAAGACAATTACGAGGTAAAACTTGATTACGATATGTCTAAGGTAGTGCCAAATCCCGTAAAGTATTGCTTTCTTACGATTGTAAAAGAGGCAATGTCAAACATTGTAAAACATAGTGATGCAGATATGATTACGATTCTCGTGCGGGAGCATCCGGCATTTTACCAGCTTGCCATTGAGGACAATGGAAGTAAGGAGCCAAAGAACCTGGAAGGCGGAATCGGACTTGGAAATATGCAGGAACGTGTCAATGCTTTACATGGAAATTTTCATGTGAAGTATGAGCAGGGATTTAAGATAAATGTATCTGTAAAAAAGGAGAGGGAACATGAAAGTTTTAGTGATTGATGATGATAGTCTGGTGGCAATTTCGTTAAAAACAATTTTAGAGGCAGATGCTGATATCGAAGTGGCTGCAATTGGTCATAATGGAAAAGAAGCAGTCGCATTTTATGAGAAATACAAACCGGATGTTTTGCTCATGGATATCCGAATGGAGGAAATGAGCGGATTAGAAGCCGCAGAACAGATTTTAAAGCGGAATTTAGATGCAAAAATTCTGTTTTTGACGACATTTTCGGATGATGAATATATAGTAAAAGCGCTAAGTATTGGTGCAAAAGGATATATTTTAAAACAGGATTTTGAAGGAATCGTGCCAGCATTAAAGGCGGTTCATGGAGGACAGAGTGTGTTTGGCGGGGAGATTGTGACAAAGATTCCCGTATTAAAACAAAGCAAGGCGGAGTTTGATTACGCACAGTATGAGATTAGTGAAAAAGAGCAAGGCATCATTGAACTTGTGGCGGAGGGATTCAGCAACCGGGAGATTTCGGAGAAACTTTTCTTAAGTGAGGGAACCGTCAGAAATTACATCAGCAGTGTATTAGAAAAGTTAAATCTTCGGGATCGTACGCAGTTGGCTGTATTTTATTATAAAAATGTAAGAAACGAAAGGTAAGAGGAAGTATGATATTTGAAACACATGCTCATTATGATGATGAGTGTTTTACGGAGGATCAGGATGCGTTAATCAAAAGTATGCCGGAAAAAGGAATTGGCAGGATTATCAATGTCGGGTCTTCGATAGAATCAACCAAAACAACGCTTGAACTTGCAAAAAAATATGATTATGTTTATGCAGCAGTCGGGGTACATCCAAGTGATATAGATGGACTTAACGAAGATACTTTTGCATGGTTAAAGGAGCAGACAGCCTGGGAAAAGACCGTTGCAATCGGGGAAATCGGTCTGGATTATTATTGGGATAAAGAGCCGGAAGTACAGGAAAGACAGCGAGAGTGGTTTCGCCGTCAGATGGAACTTGCAAGGGAAGTAAATCTTCCAGTGATTATTCATTCCAGGGATGCAGCCGAAGATACCATGCGCCTTATGAAAGAAATCCACGCACAGGAGATACCGGGTGTCATTCACTGTTATTCCTATTCCAAGGAAATGGCACAGGAGTTTATCAAAATGGGATATTACATCGGTGTCGGCGGTGTTGTCACTTTTAAAAATGCAAAGAAATTAAAGGAGACTGTCGAGGCAATTCCGTTGGAGAGAATTCTGTTAGAGACAGATTGCCCGTACATGGCACCGGAACCACACCGCGGAACGAGAAACGATTCTTCTAATATTCCGTATGTGATTGCAAAAATTGCTGAGCTAAAACAAGTGTCGGAAGCCGAGGTAGAAAGAGTCACAGAGCAAAATGCAAGGACTCTATTTCGCAAGGTGCGATAGTTCTACGGTGTCCTTCCAAAATCGTTTTGGAATATTTTGAGCCTGAAGCTTTGGATTCTCCCTGGCTTCGATGGCAATATGCTCAAAGAAGGTCAGCCAGAGTTCCTGGTACAAGGATTCTTTTTCGGAGAGCTGCGTCAGAATCTCCTGATTTAGGTCAGAGGCATCCGTCAAGGCATAGTAGGTTCCAGATTTATGAATGGCGGCAAGTTTCCGGGTCTCATCATAGATTAGGAAGTTCTCCTGTGGCAGGCGGTCAGTAAAATGCTCTGCAAGAATCGGCAGGCAGTGATTTTGTGGGTGTATTACTGAAAATAGTACACCGTTTGCCAGCTCCTGAAACCGGAGGAATCCCAACAGATGGTGTGCCTCATTGTGTGTGGCACGGGATAAATCAAACACACGGTGAATGTATGGATTCCCTAAATAGTGAAGGACAGAGGCACCAAAAGGAATATCAGAGCCCTGCGGTTTCTTTAAGGCGTAACAGATGGTAAAGTAGACCGCATTTGCTTTATCCATAGACTTCTTTTTCCCGGAGGTGTCAACGGCAAGAATGGCGGAGACAATCGTCTCGTAGAACTCTTCGCCTAGTTTTTCATATAAGGTATGGCGAACCTTTGCGGCTTTTTCAAAGGAGACCGGTACCGGAATGTATTCCGTAAAAAGTTGATAGTTTGCATCGGGATGGCAGGATAGACCAATATCCTGCTCCTTTAAGGTATCGCGATGGGCAACTTTAAACGCGAAAGCGTCATACACACCGGTTAAGATCCCATCAATGCTGTTTTCGCAGACGAAGATATACATAAAGAATCCTCCATACTTGTGTCAAAAAGGCTTAATTGCTGATAACCACTGTTTCGAATTTCTTTTGGAATCATGGTTTTGTCTCCGATTAGGTTGCGGCAGATATAATCCTCTTCTAATTTGGTGTGATACATCATGTGACCGGAGCAGGTGATAAAATAAAGTGCCCGTTTTAAGACCACACCAATCTTTTTTAAATCAGAGAAATCGAGCCGGCTCATGCGTCTTGCTTTCACAATTCGCTGGGCTGATTTGGCACCAATGCCAGGGACACGAAGAAGTGTGCGATAATCAGCTTTGTTGATTTCTACCGGAAAAAGTTCCAAATGGCGCAGCGCCCAGTCACATTTCGGATCTAAGTAAATATTAAAATCAGGTCGGTCCTCGGAGAGCAGTTCATTCACCTTGAAATGATAATAGCGAAGCAAAAAGTCAGCCTGATAGAGCCGGTGTTCACGAAGAAGTGGTGGACCGCCAGGTAGAACCGGCAGATTTGCGTTATGGTTGACGTTGACAAACGCAGAGTAAAAGACACGTTTTAAATCAAAATTCTGGTAAAGTCCTTCTGCAACACTCATAATCTGGTAATCTGTTTCGGGTGTGGCGCCAATAATCATCTGGGTACTTTGACCTGCAGGAACAAATTTCGGTGTCTTTTGGTAGAGCATCAGTTCATTTTTATTCTCCGTGATACCATTTTGAATCATACGCATTGGCTTTAGAATGGTATGTCTTGATTTGTGTGGGGCAAGCTGCCTTAGACTGCCGGTGGTTGGCAGCTCCAAGTTAATGCTCATGCGGTCGGCTAAAAATCCGGTTTTTTCAATCAAAAGAGGATCTGCACCCGGAATCGCCTTCACATGGATATAGCCGTTAAAATGGTGTCTGACGCGCAGCTGATAAAGCGTCTGATAAATCAGATCCATCGTGTAATTGGGACTAATCAGAATGCCGGAACTTAAGAATAGCCCCTCGATATAATTTCTTCTGTAAAATTCCATTGTAATCTCACAAACTTCATCTGGGGTAAAAGAAGCACGTGGAATGTCGGAATTACAGTTGTTCTGGCAATAGGAGCAGTTGAAAATACATTCATTGGTGAAAAGAATCTTTAATAAGGAAACACAGCGTCCATCTGCAGAAAAAGTATGACAGATTCCGGCGGCAATGGAATTCCCCATGCCATCCTTCGTACCGGAACGGTCCACACCGCTTGACGTACAAGCAACATCATATTTTGCTGCATCGGTTAAGATTGCTAATTTTTCCATCAGGGAAAGATTCTGTTGAATGTTCATCTGAAATCTCCTCGTGTTTTTCTTGTCGAAGTTTTGCAAAAGTCTTACAAAATAATTTACTAAAAAGTTTAAAAGTAATTTCTTTTAAGAGTTATCAAAACAAGAACATCTGTTCGGAATAATCATAACACACTAATATATAAAAAGCAATACAAAATCGAATGTTTGTTCGAAAACTTCAAAACATCAAAAAGAAAAATGCGGGTGGATAAAGGTAGCCGTTACATTCCCTGCATTTTTGATGATTATTTGTTATAGGCATTTTGGCGAGCAAAATATTATGATTATTTTATTTTGACTAATAGATTTTCATGCTATATGCAGATGTCGTGTCACTTTGTTTTTGTATGCACAGTGATTTACATGCTGTATGCACAGTGATTTACATGCCTAATTGACGTTTTATAAATTCAGGCATGCGCATTCGAGTGCTTTTTTTTCTTTTATGCGTGCCTGATGCCCTATTTCTAGGAAAAGGCATGCATTTTATATGGATGCATTTGCACTTTTACAGTGCTTATAGACATTTTCGTGTTCGTAGGCATGTATTTTCTGTGTTCAAGTTACATGCCAAACAAGCAAATAATTGCTAAAGGCACAGCAAATTCCTTCCAACACCAGTGTGGCGCGCGTGCCAAACAGGCAAATAATTGCTAAAGGCACAGCAAATTCCTCCCAACATCAGCGCAGCGCGCGTGCGAAACAAGCAAGTAATTACCCAAGGCACAGCGAATTCCTCTAAACACCTTCGCAGCGCGCGTGCCTAACATCCCAATCCATGTCAAAGGCATGATTATAAAAAAGAATTCTGCAAGCAGGATTTTCCGCCTGTAGCGGGTCGCATTTGTGACACTATTCAACTCTGCCGCAGTGCAATCCTCGTGGAGCATTTTTATGTAATAGGAACGAAATTTCCTATTATATAAAGAGAGTTATCATATTCCTTACGGTATGCAGTGCGAAAGGAGGAGCCGGGAATTAACAGTAACATCAAGAATATATGCTACATCTTGGCAGATGCCCCGGATGAAAGGTTATTCCAATACAGTCGGCGGTCAAATAAAAAATAGTTCCCTATCGCGACAGAAAGAAACAAGATTGCGCAGTTAAAAGAAATCAGAAGGTGCGATAGAAAGAAGCCAGAATCGGTTGATTTTTCAAGCATCATTTTGTATGATATTTTGTAATATCGTTCTTTTGCACCACAAAAGAACAAATATGGATTACAGGAAGTTATGGGAGTAGAATGAAAAAAGAGATAAAACCGGATTTTTACAAGAAATTCCAATGTATTGCCGGAGAATGTGAAATTACCTGCTGTCAGGAGTGGAAGATAGCGGTGGATGAGGATATCCGGAAGAGATGGGAGAATATTACGCCAGGCTCCACAGAAAAACTAACCGATTATATAGAAGAAAAAGAAGGCACATCCGTGATTCGGTTAAAAGAGAATCACAAATGTCCGTTCCTAAACAAAGAAAAATTATGTAAACTTGTGATGGAGTATGGAGAGGAGACACTTTCGAAGACGTGTCAGCTTTTTCCGCGACAGATTCATGAATTTTCGGACCGGACGGAATATGCGCTTGTGACCTGCTGTCCGGAGGTGGTGGACATGCTTTCAAAGGAAAAACCATTCGAGAGCGCCGACCTGTTGGAGAAGGAAAAATCACTCGATGGCATCGGCCTGTTGGAGAAAGAAAAACCATTCGAGAGCGCCGACCTGCTGAAACAGGAGAATGACCTTCAACGCTCTACCGAAAAACAAGATTTCTTAGCTCAAATCCGCTACCTGATCTGTTCCATCTTAGAAAATGAGGCTTACTCTGTAGAAAAGGCACTCAAAATGTCCTTTTATGTGCTGCTTGACATTTTGGAAAAAGCAGGCATGCCGAATCGGAATGCACGCAGACAAAAGCGGGTATCGCTGGATGACTACGGAATTAACTACAAATGTATTTCGTTGGAAGCATACCAGGAAGAGGCGTTGCAGGAATTGTCGGATGCCATGGATGCGATGGAACAGGATGCACTTGCAACGCTCGAGGAACGCAATGAACTGTTTTTGGATTTGGCAGAAAATTACCGCAAGGAGGGGCTTTACACTGCGTATTTAGAGCCAATTGCGCAGCTTGCGGAATCATATAGCGAGAACGGATATGACGAGGCTCTTTTGGACAAGAATGAGTCGTTTGAAAAAGAATTTGTAAAATATGAGACACTTCTTCGCAGATACTTTTTGCAGGAGATTTACGCAGATTTTCTGCTCCCGGAATCCAATTTACAGGACCTTGTTGTTGCATTTCAGTGGATTGGCATAGAATATGCTGCAATCCACCAGGCGCTCTTTTTGCGTTTCCAGCTGGAAAAAGAGGAGCTGCCATACAAGACGGTGCGCAACTATCTTGTTGTGATTGCCCGCATGATGGGGTATGATGAGGATGATATCACAGAATATTTGCAGAACAGTTTCCAAAACCTGATTTGGGAATGGGGCTATTTTGCACTGATTGTATAGAACAGCAATTGCGCAAAACCAGCGCAAGAATGGAGAATAGATGGAAGAATTAAAAGAAAAGCTTGCACTGCTTACCGAAAATGCATTGCAAAAAATAATCATCAGCAAGCCGGTCGACAAGGCGTCTGAGATTCGCAAGATTGTGGTTGAGCAGAAGAAGGCGTATTATCAGGCTGCGCGCTACACGGAGAAACAGGTTTTTCATGACAATGTGGAAAAAGAAGCACTTGCCACTTATTTATATGAAAAAATGATACACGATTTTTTACAGCTGAATGCATTTGATGAAGAAAAAGAATACATGCTGATGCTTTCGAAGAAGGGAAAATGACCCTTAAGGCGAAGAAAAAAGAGAAAGGTGCCGCAAAGGTTGAGACCGAGCATAATCGGAAGAAGCGCTATATTTTAGAGGAGGGCAAGGTCATTCCTCCGCTCGTAGATATGGGGATTTTTACAAAAGAAGGAAAAATAGTGCGCTCCATGTATGACAAGTTCCGCCAGATTAACCGTTTTCTTGAAATTGTAGATGATGGCGTGAAAGAATATACAAAAGATGAAATTCACATCATTGATTTTGGCTGTGGAAAGTCCTACCTGACGTTCATTCTGTACTACTATTTTACGGAAATCAAGCATTTATAGGCACAGGTAGTCGGTCTTGATTTGAAAAAAGATGTCATCGCAAAATGTAATGAGACGGCAAAAAAATATGGTTATGACGGACTTCGCTTTGAGTTAGGCGATATCAACGGATATCAGACACCGTTTGAGGTGGATATGGTGGTGACTTTGCATGCATGTGATGTGGCGACAGATTTTGCACTGTACAATGCGATAAACTGGAAGGCAGGCATGATTTTTTCCGTGCCATGCTGCCAGCACGAGCTCAATAAGCAGATGAAAACGGAGGATTTTGCCCTGCTGACAAGATATGGAATTATCAAGGAACGTTTTGCGGCGCTCACAACAGATGCAATCCGTGCAAATCTTTTGGAATACTGCGGGTACCGCACGCAGATGTTAGAATTTATCGATTTTGAGCAGACGCCGAAGAACCTGTTAATCCGCGCCGTGCGAAAACCGGTTGTGCCATCTTCTGTCAGGAAAAAATATCTTGCAGAGGTACACCAGGTGATGGAGGAATTCCAGGTTGATCCGATGCTATATCGCCTGTTAAAAGAGGACGGAAGAATTTCTTGCTAGAAAAAGTAAGTCATGCTAAAATTTTAAGAGGATTTATCACAAAATCATAAGAAAAAAGACACAAACGGAACACAATTTTTTTACAAAATAGAACATGTTCCGAAGAAAGGTAATAGAGGAATGGAAGATATTTTTACACAGTTTCCGGATAAGGAAACATTTGATGCATACTGGAACAAGAATTACGTGCCGCTGACCTATGAGGATGTACGTGAAGAATTTGAAAATTATGTCAAAGAGGTGGAAGGGCATGTTTACCTTTCCGATTATGAGGAAAACGGATGCGTTTCCAAGGCTGATTTTTTGGAAAATTTATCGCAGGATGCGCAGTTTATGTTTCAGGATACACTGACCGAGATTTTTTACGAGAAAAATCCGACGCTGTACGAAGTTGCGTTTGCGTTGTATGAAGAGGCGCAGATGAATGGTGCAGGGGATCAGAATGTTGCAAAGACTTTTCATGAGACTTATCAGAATCTGTATCGCGACTTCATGAACCAGTTATTCGATGAGAAGCTTGCCTAGCAGGAGGAAAAAGGATGGCATCATTAGGAATCCCGCAGAATACCATTGAGGTTCTGCAAAAATATCATTTTAATTTTCAAAAAAAATTCGGACAGAACTTTTTGATTGATACGCATGTATTGGAAAAAATCATTGAGTCAGCGGAAATCACCAAAGAGGACCTCGTGTTAGAAGTAGGACCGGGAATCGGAACCATGACACAATATCTGTGTGAAAATGCAAGAGAAGTAATCGCGGTGGAAATCGACAAGAACCTGATTCCAATTTTAGCGGATACGTTAAGTGAGTACGATAACGTTACCGTCATCAACGAAGATATTTTAAAGGTTGACATAAAGAAACTTGCCGAAGAGCGAAATGGTGGAAAACCAATCAAGGTGGTAGCAAACCTGCCATATTACATCACGACGCCAATCATCATGGGACTTTTTGAAAGTCATGTTCCGATTGACAGCATCACAATTATGGTGCAAAAAGAGGTTGCGGACCGTATGCAGGTTGGACCGGGAACCAAAGAATATGGCGCACTTTCCCTTGCGGTACAGTATTATGCAAAACCGGAGATTGTGGCAAATGTTCCACCGAACTGTTTTATGCCACGGCCAAATGTAGGAAGTGCCGTGATTCGCCTGACCAGACATGAGCAGGTTCCGGTGCAGGTTGAGGATGAAAAATTAATGTTTCGTCTGATTCGTGCTTCCTTTAACCAGAGAAGAAAGACGCTGGTCAACGGATTAAACAATTCCCCTGAGATTCATCTTCCAAAAGAAGTGATTCAGGAAAGCATTGAGGAGCTGGGATTCCCGGCAACCATTCGAGGGGAAGCACTTACATTAGAACAGTTTGCGCAGTTAAGTAATATAATAGGTAGCAAACTGAAAGCTTAGATATAAATGTCCCATAAATAGGACAAATGCAAAAAAGAGAGGGAAATAGACATGGATGAAAATCAGAATGTAACAACAGAAGAGCAGAATTTGAATGAGCAGAGTGTTCCACAGCAGGATGTTGCAGCGGATAGTCAGCCGGTTTACCAGCAGAATGAGCAGCAGCAGAATACACAGTACCAGCAGAATGGCGGACAGCAGGGGAACCCATATCAGCAGAACGCGCAGTATGGATACAATACACAGCAGCAAAATGCACAGTACGGACAGAATGCGCAGTATGGACAGAACGCTGGACAGCAGGGGAACCCATATCAGCAGAACGCACAGTACGGATACAATACACAGCAGCAGAACGCACAGTACGGATATAATACACAACAGCAGAATGCACAGTATCAGCAGAATGCACAGTATCAGCAGAATGCACAGTACGGACAGAACATGTACAATCAGGCATACCAGAATCCACCAGTTTACATGAACGCGAATGGTGCGATGCCTCAGTCACAAAAACCAGTAAAAGATGCGTTTTGTAATATCCTTCTTGTGTTGAATCCACTTCTTCTTCTGGTTGGATTTATGACAATGTTTGGAATGGTAAAGACGATGACAGGTTCTATGATGTATGGACTTTACCGAACAACTTCTCCATACTTAGTTGTTTATGTCGCTGGAATTATTCTTATGCTGTTGTTAGGTGTTGCAGCGATTGTATTTCTGATTCTTGATATCGTGCGGGTACATAAGAGTGGCGCACCAATCACCGGATTAATTCTGTTTGCAATCTTTTTAAGACAGGGTTATTATATCTGGAGAGCACATGTTTTAAAAAGAAATATGACATTCCCGATTGTATACACCGTTATTTATGCGCTGTTAACGATTGCGTATACGGTTTACAGTTGTGGAATATTAGCGAATCTTGTGAATTATGTGACTTATATGATGTAATAAAGAGCATAATTAGAATAGAAGAGTCTGTTGAACCAGTTGATGATTGGATACGGCAGACTCTTTTTTTATTATGCTCAATAGGGTGTAGTTATAAGGTGAATTAACAATTGACGCAATGCGTAGAATTGGTATATGATACTTATAAGAGGTGAAGTGTATTGATATCAGAAGACGTAAGAGAATTAAGGACTTGTATGGGGATGAATCGTAGAGAATTTTGCGACTATTTTTCCATTCCATATCGTACAATGTCCGATTGGGAGGCAGGAAAACGTAAGATGCCAGAATATTTGCTTAAATTAATGGAATATAAGGCGAGAGTTGAAAATTTGATTAATGAAGATAATTCTATGGAGGAAATCAAATGAGTGCACGGGAAAAGGAAGTCCTAAATATGCAGCTTACATTAATTCCATTGCTTGCAGATAAATGGAAGAAAAGCTACAGAGAACTGTCAAAATTATTTCATAATTATGATGTCCTTAATTATATTGATGCGTGTTATGAAAACTACAACTCCACAGGCAACCAGGGTATTATTGATGATTTGAAAGAATACATTGAAATGCAAGGGGGAAAGGTTGAGTGAAGAAATTATATCATGGATCTGTAAGTGACTTTGATGTGATTGATTTATCACAGGGTAAAGGGTATAAGGATTTTGGAAAAGGATTTTATGCAACGGCGGTAAAAGAGCACGCTGAAAGGCTTGCAATCAGAAATAAAGGTATTTTAATAAAACGGCAGAAAGTACTGAGGGAAAGAAACCCGAAATTGAAATTAGAACAACCGATGGCATATTGTTATAATCTTTTATATGATGACGAGGTTGAAAATTTAAAAACGAAAGTTTTTAGAACAGCGGATGCAGAATGGTTGAGATTTATTGTTGCGAACAGGAAAAGTCCAGTCTCAGTTCATGATTTTGACATTGTGATTGGTCCCACGGCAGATGCGCAGACTACAACGATTATAAATGAAAATATGGAAGAGTTGGAACAATCGAATTTTAGTGAGGAGGTTTGCAACAAAGTGATAACCGAACTTCAACCGGAAAATTTACCGAAACAATATTTTTTCGGTACGAATAAGGCACTCAAAACTTTAGAATTTGACAGGGTAAAAAGGAAGGTGATTCCGTGATGGTTAGAAGTACAGACATAAAAAAAGTTGTTAGAATTACAGCTGCTTATTTGGTTGAACAACTGATGCAGTATAAGGGGTGTACAAGGGATTGTGCGGTAGAAATGCTTATGCAAACATCAGTGTACGAGGCACTTATGGATTTTGAGACGGAACTGTATTTAGAATCCAAAGAAGCTGTATGGGATATTTTGAAGGAAGAACTATCCGGGAATCCATATAAGATGTTGCAGATTTAAAATAAAAATTTCCAGGAATCGAAAATCTCCTTTGTTCATATACTGAATGGACAAGGAGATTTTTTATTGTGAAAAAAAGAAAAGAAAATGGCTTGGAACGTTTATTGTCAATTACAATTGTAGTTATAATGCTGCCACTTCTTGTGACCGTAATCTGGCAGAGCATGGAGAGTGAACGCCTGCTAGGGCTCATGTCGGAGCCGCAGACAACGGAGGAAGTGGCGGAGCCGGAACAAGGAGAGTTAGGGCAGGCGGAGTCCGAGCAAGTAGATTCCGGGCAGGTGGAAGCTGAACAGGTGGAGGCATTGTTGCCCGGAATCGTGGCAAAGGAAATGGAAACGGACGCGCCCGTGGAGGCGCTAAAGGCGCAGTGTGTTATTGCACGGACCAATGTTTATCTGGCGAGAGAATCTGGAAAAAATGACCCGGATGGTTTTACGACCGCGCAGATGAAAGAAATATTTGGCGAAAAGGAATATCAGGAGCAGTACCGGCAGTTAGAGCAGATGGTACACAGCACAAAAAATCAGGTGCTCACCTGGCAGGATGATTACATAGACGCAGAGTACCATGCAATCAGTGCCGGAATGACCCGTTCCATTGTAGAGGCAGCACCCCAGGCAGATTTCCCATACCTCACACAAGTTTTATGTAAACCTGATTTGAGCGCCCGGCGTTATTTAAGTGTTCATTATTGGAAAGAGAAAGATTTTTTGAAAAAATGTAAGGAGACATTTCCGGAAGCAGGTTGGGAAGAAGGGGAGAAAGTTCACATCAACCAGGAGAATGTTCCAAATCAGTTGTGTATTCTCACAAGAGATGCGGGCGATTATGTTTTGACGATACAGGTTGCGGGGCAGGAGTTGTCAGGAGAGGAATTTCGCGAAAAAATGGGGCTCAATTCCGCATGTTTTTCGATAGAGGAAGAGGAAGGAACCGTGCGGATTGTGACAAAAGGCCTCGGACATGGATATGGACTAAGCCAGAATACGGCAATACAGATGGCAAAAGACGGGGAGTCTTATCAGGATATTTTAACTTATTTTTTTCCGGGAACACAGCTAACGGACTGTATAAAGTAAAAAAAAGCGGAAACACTATAGTTAACAGTGAAAGATGTAGAGAATGTCTTTATGTTTCACTAAAAAAGAAAAGACTATGGGTGGTGACGCTATGAAAAAGAAGAGAGCAGCCGCTTTTTGGCGGAAAAAACAGTATGTGATTGCAGGAACCTTAATCATATTAGCCGTGATTGGTCTTACCTGGTTTTACACAGGGGAGCAGACCAAGGAGCGCGCCAGAAAAGAGCAGGAACTTGCAAAGCAGGCAAAAGAGTTAGAAGAGCAGGTAGCATTGACACAGGAAGAGACAGAAGAGCAGGTTGAGGCGGTGTCGTCTTTTGTGGCTCCGGAAGTGGAGAATGAAAAGGCAGAAGTCGCAGCCTTGGAAGAAGCAGAGCAGCAGGAAGAAGAAAAAGAGGAACCGGCAAAAGAAACTACAAATGTAGCTGAAACATTACATTTTTCTGCGGAAGATGGATTGTCATGGCCGATGCAAGGGGATGTAATTTTAAATTACAGCATGAACCAGACGGTATATTTTGCAACACTAGACCAGTACAAGTATAATCCGGGCGTTGTGATTGCCGGAAATGTAAATGACAAGGTTTATGCGGTCGCAAAGGGACAGATTACGCACATTGCAAACAACGAGGAGACTGGATGCACGATGACAATGGACCTTGGAGATGGCTACACCGCAACCTACGGACAGCTAAAGGAACTGAATTTTAAAGAAGGGGATTACGTGGAAGAAGGACAGGTCGTCGGTTATGTCAGCGAGCCAACCAAATATTTTGCGGTAGAAGGCAGCAACCTGTATTTTGAAATTGACAAAGACGGTGTTCCACAAGACCCCGTCACGATGTTCCAGTAACGAGGATAAAAATGGAAAAACGTGATTTTGACCGCAGGGAAATTTCTTGAATTGTCGTAAATTTTCGCTTATACTAATGGGAGTTGCTCAGCACGGAATGTCAGAAAGAAAGAAGAGGATTTGCTAACGATGGATTTTAGAGAGTATGGCAATAAGGTAAGAGAATGGATTCAGAATGTTCTCGACAATCGGGGAATTAATGCAGAGCTGACTTTGAAAAATTGTACGGAAATCGAAAACTATGCGGTTGAGAACAACGACATGAAGTTACTGGGATTTGCCTGTTATCATATGGGCGAAACCTATTATGTGCTCAACGATGCAGAGCGTTTATTTAAATATATGACAAGAGCCCTGTCCTGTCTGGATAGCACAGGACAGTGGGAGCTTGTGGCAAGAGCCTATAATATTATGGCAATCACATCGTCAAATCGTGGAAATGCACCGATTGCGATGGATTATTATCTGACAGGACTTAGTTACTGTAAAAAATACCAGTTAGAACTGGTAGAGCTGATTATCAATTCCAACATTGGCAATCTATACATGAACTGTGGACAGTACAAAGAGGCGCAGACATACTTTGAAAATGCTTATCAATACATCCGGCGGAATCTGCCAAATGAAGAGTATGAGAGTTATCTTGAGAGCATGTATGTGAATCTTGGAAAATGCTACATGAAGCGAAATTTGCTTGATAAGGCATACCAGTATGTGGAGCGCATAGAAAAAGAGTGTGCGAAGCATCTTTTTGGAACCGAGTTAGTGGAGCTGAACTGCTATAAAGCACGGCTGTTCCAGGAGATGGGAAGGACTGCAAAACGAGACGAATGTATCGATATCATACATAAGAATATTGGAAAACACATTGCAATCATGGATTTGTTTGATGATCTTTATGAGTACTGTGAGCTTTTGCTTGAAATAGACAAAGATAAGGAATTTTGGAATATAACCGGAATTCTGGAGAGTCTTGCAATGCAGGCGAAGCTGGTTAATCTTCAACGGAGAATGATTTCCTTGAAAATCCGTTATTACCGTAAAAACAATCAGAACGAAGAATACCTTACGGCAGCGGGGCAGTACTATACGATGACGGCAGTCCTGGAAAAAGAGAACCAATATATGGTAATCAACATGCTCAATGTCAGAAGCTCTTTAGAGCGCGCAAATGAGAGAAGACGCCAGATGGAGCAGGAAAATGAACTGCTGTTAAGGAAATCAGAGACCGATCCGCTTACCGGTATTGCAAATCGTTTCCGGCTAAATCAGGTGGCAGACGAGGCATTCCAGAAAGCGTTTACAGATGGAAACAGTCTTG
This sequence comes from Roseburia sp. 831b, assembly GCF_001940165.2. NCBI lineage: Bacteria > Bacillati > Bacillota > Clostridia > Lachnospirales > Lachnospiraceae > Roseburia > Roseburia sp. 831b. The sequence continues at coordinate 2,911,038 of NZ_CP135162.1, forward strand.
CAATGGAAATCCTGGATGTTGACTATTTCAAACAATATAATGATAATTACGGGCATCAGGAAGGGGATAACTGTATTATTGCGATTGCGGAAGAATTGAGAAAATTACAGAATGAGCAGATTTTCTGTGCAAGATACGGCGGGGATGAGTTCGTGGTAATTTATCAGGGAATGTCGCTAGAGGAAGTGTTTGAAAAATCAAAAGAGCTGCGTGGCAATATCATGGAACGAAAGATTGCACACGAATACTCCAAGGCTCTTCCGATTGTCACAATCTCTCAGGGAATCTGCTGGGCGGTGCCACGAAATGAAAACAAATCATGGGATTATCTGCATGTGGCAGACACCATGCTATATCAGGTGAAAAGGAAAAAACGGAATGGAATCTGTGTAGGAACCATAGGTGCAACCGATGTTTTAAGAATGGAATGTTAAAGTAACCAAAGAGAAAATGCAGCATAGAATATCATGTAATGATACAACAATCCGCAATCGATTCCTCACAGTTATACCAAAGCATGCCATGACCGGTCAGCAGGGAAAAATACGACTTAAAAAATACTCTTTTTTCGATTGCTTTTTATAAGTGTCATCAGATTTTAAGGTGGCAGCTCCGGAGAAAAATCCGGAGTACATAGGAAAAAGAAGGAGAAATTTTAAAAATGTTTCAATAAGTAGAATCCGTAATAAAAAGGGCGGATATTGTTTTACGGAGAGAGGATATGAAGATACAATACACGATTCATGATGTTGCGGCACTGCTTGGAATCTCGGCAGATGCCATACGTTTATATGAAAAAGAAGACCTTGTAACGCCAAAGCGTAACCCACAGAACAGTTACCGTTATTATGGTTTTGAGGAAATTCAACGCATCATGGCAATCTCGCTTTACCGGAAACTGGGAGTTGGAATTGCACAGATACGCAAACTCTTGTCAGAACCGTCGTTTGGGGGCGTCAATAATCGATTTGACAATTTCATCGAAGAAAATGAAAAGGAGATTGTGCGGTTGCAAAACAGAACAGCTTCGTTTCATGAAGCAGCATCTGGAAAATCTTGCAGAGGGATTGGGAGCGTATTCGATAAGAGAGCTGCCGGACAGCTATATCGTGTTTCATCAGGATAATACATTTCTGGGCTATCAGGAGATTCAGAAAATCATTATCTCACCAATTTTTTCTTTTGGAAATTTCTGTTATCTGGCAGAAAAGACGGAAGGTAGTATATATAAAAGCCGTACGCTTGAATTTATCGTCCGTGCTCCGATGATTGAATTGACAGACTGGCGGGATGAGGCATCACATTTTCCGGTGCATGAGGCTTGTGAATGTGTTTATACGGTAAAGACAGCTTCGGAATGTGAGCGTGATTTATGGGATTTACAGGGAATGTTTGACTTCGCAGCAGAACGACAGCTTGTTCTAGAGGGCAGGGCGTATATTTTTTATGTTTTCAGCCTGATAAATGAGAACGCAATTGAAGATTATTACGAAGTTTATCTGCCAATTTGCGAAGGTGGGGGAAAAATTTCGTAAAATACAATTGACCCTAGACCGACTCCATACTTTATACTTTACGTAATGTGAAGATTATAGAAATGGAGGCTGTATGATGGAAAGTATAAATTTAACGCTAGAACAGAAGTCGCGAAAACGCGCAAATTATGCTCTTACAATAACAATTCTGGTAGTAACAGGATTGTTATCGATTATGTTTCTTGGACAAATTTTGCAAGGAATTAACAAGGTGACATGTCTGGTGGTTGCAGGTGCGAATGCAATTGTCGCAGTGACCTGCGTTGTCAGCTACCTGAAAAATCCATTAAGTGAGAAGTTTCATTACATTGCATTTGCTGCATTTATGATTGCATACGAAATGTCATGCCTTTCCTGCAGCTATTTTCTATATTATATTTTTATTTATCCGGTGCTGATCAGCATGATTATGTATTATGATATTCGCATCGAACTGCGTGCCGGAATGATAGCATTTGCATGCTGTATCATCAATGGGTTAAATTCCTATTATATACTTGGCAACACCGGAGTCCAGGAAAAAAATCAGATTTTTATGACCTGTGTGCTCGCGTTTATTCTCGGAACAAGCACTTCAATTGCAGCGAAGGTTGCAAATCTGCATTCTCAGGAGACAAAAGAGGAATTTGCTTCAAACCAGAAAAAACAGGAATACATGATGGAATCCATAGTTAAGGTTGGCCATGCGGTCAATGAATCCACGCAATCCATTCATGCATTAGTCGAGGAACTGACGGAGTCTACGGATTCTGTTAATTCGGCAATGTCAGACGTGGCGGTCAGTATGGAAAATACATCTTCAAGCATACAGGAACAGGCAGAGGTTGCAGGACACCTCCAGCAGATTATTGATGAGACAATGACTGCTGCAGACGAGCTGGAGGAGATTTCACGCTCCACGAGGGCAAATGTAAAAACAGGACAGTCACTTGTTGGCGAAATTGTAGGACGAACAGAGCAGATTGAGCAGGAAAATGCGATGGTGAAAAATAACATGTCACAACTTCAGACGCACACCAAGGATATGCAGAAAATCATTGGCATCATCCAGCAAATTTCTTCTCAGACCAATCTGCTTGCGTTGAATGCGTCCATTGAGGCGGCACGTGCAGGCGAGGCGGGAAAAGGCTTTGCTGTTGTAGCAGAGGAAATACGTGTCCTTTCGGAGCAGACCAAGCAGTCTACGGAAAATATTGAGGACATTATTTCGAAATTAGACCACAATGCAGCAGATACAATTTCCTCAATGGATAATGTCATGGAGAAAATTGGCGGTCAGGTGTCTATGATACACGATATTGAAGAAAATTTTAGCAGCATTCGTGAGGGCATGACAGAATTAAAACATAATTCTATCAGCTTAAGTGAGAATGTCAGAATGTTAAAAACAGCAAATGAGACACTGGTTGACAGTACCAATAACCTTTCCTCCACCAGCGAGGAAGTCAGTGCGTCAGCGGAGGAGACAAATGCAATGTGTGCGGACAATGCGGAACGGTTTAAGGTTATTAACAATGTTTTGAATGATTTGACTGCGGATACCTCCAGAATGGATGGGTTCATTGACGAATATAACCGGATACACACAGAAAATGTAAAGAAAGCCGCTATTGTAGAAACAGAAGCATAGAGACTCTATGATGACAGAAAGTAGTAAAACCATACAAGCAGATGCAGTAGTGTAATGGATAAGAAACATGCTGGAGGTATTGACAGACTTAGGAGTAAAGTATTATAATATATGTCACTGTGTGAAAATGTGCGTAGTTTTGTGACAATGTTGAAAAAGGGCGCGAGACATTAGCGCCCTTTCAGTATGCTTAGGAGAGATACTTAAGCATACCGTATAGAACGGTATATTGCCCTATACGGTAGTAAGAAAGGAAATTATAGAGTGAGATTTGACGAATTAAATTTATACCCAGAAGTGTTACGAGCAATTGAAGATATGGGATTCGAGGAAGCCAGCCCGATTCAGGCACAGGCAATCCCGGTTGTGATGTCCGGTGTAGATGTGATTGGACAGGCGCAGACCGGAACCGGTAAGACAGCGGCTTTCGGTATTCCGATTTTGCATAAAGTAGATCCATCTAATAAGAAGACACAGGTGATTGTGCTTTCTCCAACCAGAGAGCTTGCAATCCAGTCTGCGGAAGAAATCCGTAAACTTGCAAAATATATGCACGGTGTGAAAGTTCTTCCGGTATATGGTGGACAGGAAATCAACAAACAGATTCGCTCCTTAAAAGGCGGCGCACAGATTATCATCGGTACACCGGGACGAATCATGGATCACTTAAGAAGAAAGACCATCAAATGTGAAAATGTCAACACCATCGTATTAGACGAAGCCGATGAGATGTTGAACATGGGATTTGTGGATGATATCAAGACCATTTTAGAATATATCCCGGCCGAATCACGTCAGACAGTTCTTTTTTCTGCAACCATGTCAAAGCCGATCTTAGAGATTACAAAGAAATTCCAGCATGATGCAGTGACCATCAAGGTCGTAAAGAAAGAACTTACCGTTCCAAAAATTGAACAGTATTACTATGATGTCAAAAGAAAAGATAAAATCGAAGTCTTAACACGTTTGTTAGACTTTTACAATCCAAAGCTTTCTGTTGTATTCTGTAATACCAAGAAAATGGTAGACGAACTTGCAACCGAATTACAGGGACGCGGTTATTTTGCAGAAGGACTTCACGGCGATATGAAACAGGCACAGCGTGACCGTGTCATGAAAAAGTTCCGTTCTGGAAAGACCGAGATTTTGATTGCAACAGACGTTGCAGCCAGAGGAATCGACGTCGATGATATCGAGGCAGTATTTAACTACGATATTCCGCAGGATGATGAATACTATGTACATCGTATCGGACGTACCGGACGTGCAGGACGTACCGGACGTGCTTTCACTTTTGTAAAAGGAAAAGAAGTGTACAAATTAAAGGACATCATGCGTTACTGCAAGACAAAGATTTTAGCACAGCCAATCCCGTCTACGACAGACGTTGCAAATGTAAAGGCAGAGAATGTCTTAAACGAAATCAGCCGCATTATCGAAGAAGAAGATTTAAGCCGCATGATTGATATTATTGAAGAGCAGGTCAACAACTCCGATTACACTGCAATGGATATTGCAGCCGCATTTTTAAAACAGGCAACCGGCGGAATCGAGGTATCCGTTGAGAAAAAATCATCCGGGGATGACTTTGATTTTGACAATACCGGTGCAGAGGAAGAAGGAATGGTTCGTCTTTTCATCAACGTTGGTAGAAAAGACCGCATCAAGCCGGGCGACATCTTAGGCGCTATCGCAGGCGAATCCGGAATGCCAGGAAAATTAGTCGGCGCTATCGATATGTATGACAAATACACCTTTGTAGAGGTCCCTCGTGAATACGGAAGAGAAGTACTTGAGGCAATGAAGAATTCCAAGATTAAAGGAAGATCCGTAAACATGGAGCCGGCAAACCAGAAATAAGAAGTTTTTCAATGAGCTAAAAATGAAAAACTTCATCAAATCTTAATATTTTAACTAATAGTAACTTCATAAAAGTTTCGTTACAATGTAACTATGATGAATCATGACATTGTAGCGGAACTTTTTTTATAGGAGAAAGCTGCTTTTTGACATCTTAAGCTTTATAATAATAGAAAAAGAATTCAACTACAATGATAGGCGAATCGCCGTAAGTATCTTCGAAGAAGGGGAGTTATAAGAACATGTATCGTATTTTAGTTTGTGATGATGAGAAAGATATTGTGTCTGCGCTGAGTATTTACCTGACAGCAGACGGTTATCAGGTATTTGAGGCTTACAATGGAAAGCAGGCACTTGCAATTATGGAGGAAGAAGATATTCATCTTGTTTTGATGGATATCATGATGCCGGAGATGAACGGAATTTCTGCGATGGTAAAAATCCGGGAAAAAAGCAATGTGCCGGTCATTCTTTTGACTGCAAAAAGTGAGGATACCGATAAGGTGTTAGGACTTACCGTTGGAGCGGATGATTATATCACGAAACCGTTTAACCCGGTAGAACTCCAGGCGAGAGTGAAATCACAGCTAAGACGCTACATGCTTCTTGGAGGTGGTGAAATCCGGCAGGATGCCATTGTGAATGGCGGAATTGAACTGGATGACCGTACCAAGATAGTGAAACTGGATGGAGAAGAAGTGTCTTTGACCAGGACAGAATATGAGATTTTAAAGCTTTTGATGGAACATCCGGGGCAGGTCTTTTCCCCAAATGAAATCTACGAGGCGGTATGGAAAGACAATCCATACGGAACGGAGAACACGGTAGCGGTTCACATTCGCCATCTCCGTGAAAAAATTGAGATTAACCCGGCAGAGCCACGTTATCTGAAGGTAGTATGGGGACGGGGCTATAAGATGGAAGAAGCAAGATAAAAAGAAGGAGATATCGATGAAGAAATTAAGAGGCTCTTTTCTGGCAAAAGCGGTGGCATGGGTCGTATTGATTACCAGTACCGTAATATTTCTTTTTTCTGTAATTGCAGCGGTTGTCTGCCAGGAAAATGGAATTTATAGCAAACAAAAACAAGACGTTTTACAGGATGTTTATAAGGATATCGCACAGCGCTATGCGTACCGGGCGATGGACTATCTTGACGATACGGGCAAATTGGGCAACGAGATGTATTTTTCGGATACCAATTTTAAATACGGAATCATCAAAGCGTCAGAGGCGGATGCAAAAAAAATGGATTTGAATGCGGAGTCTACCTATCTGCAGCGCAATTTTACAGAAACTGTGACAGAGGATTCCTACTGGACATTTCCAATTGAAATGGGAAAAGACACACAGTTTCACTATGGAGATTCTATTTTTGATACCGCAGGTTATGTCTGGAATGATACCGATTCGATATACTGGGTTTCCATTGACCGAATCATTTATGAAATGCAAAGTGGTATCTTTTACTATGAGTGCGAAGGAACCTATTATCCGGTTCAAAGCGTCGAAATTCCGATTGCAACGGAGGAAAATGATTTTATCACTCTAAGGCTTACTTATGTGCCAAAGGAAGAAAAGTATCAGGTTGGAGTCGAACAAAATACAACTACAACTGTAAATTCGAAAGAAACTGCAACTACAACCGTAGATTCAGGAAAACAGACAACAAACCAGCAGGAATTGCAGGAGGTGATAAATCAGATTACCCAAAAAGGGAACATCGGCCTAAGTGAACTGGACGGTACATTGTTAGGATATGAGAACTGGGATGCGGTTCTGCTGGATGGAGATACCTACGGATTTGGCGAGGGAGTCACGCAGACGATTTGGGCATCCGACAATCATAAGGCAAAAAATGTATCCTACAAGGTAGAAGATAATGGTTCCGATCTTTATGTGCGCTCCCAGCAAAAGAAGACCGCTTACACGGTATTAGTTCAGAAGCCACAGGAACCACTGAAAAATGAGTGCGACTGGAAAAATGGCGATTTGTTTGTGCAGGCACAGATTCTTGTAAGTTATGGCTATCGTTTTGCGTATCTGTTTTTCGTAATTCTTGCAGTTTCTGCAGTTTTTATGCTTGCATCCTTTGTTTTCTTAATGTGTGCAGCAGGTCACCGGAAAGAGACAGACGAAATTATGTTAACCTGGTTGGATCGGATTCCAACAGACCTATATACGGGAATTGTATTTATCATAGAAAGCCTGATTCTGGCAGCCATGATAGAGATAAGTTACAGAATATACGATGGATTCTTCTGGAGTTTCTGGTTCTTCGCTGGTGCGTTTGCAGCAGGAATCCTTGGAATGATGTATCTGCTTAGCATCGCTGTGCGCATTAAGACGAAAACGATATGCGAAAACACAATCCTTGGAAAAATCATCCGTGTATGCTGGCGTTATGGTAAAAATACCATAGTGCAGATTCCAATGGTTGGAAAAGCAGCAGTGATTTATGCGGGGCTTTCCATCCTGGAGCTGATTGTGATAGCAATAACCGGTTATGCACCGGACGCAGAAGTGTTCTTTTGGCTGATTGGGAAAGTGCTTTTGGCGGTATTCCTGTTAAGAGTCGTGTCTGAGTTACGAAAATTACAGGATGCCGGAAAACATATCGCTGCAGGCGAAGTCGATTACAAGGTGGACACCACAAAGATGCTTTCAGACTTCAAGGAACACGGCGAAAACCTCAATCATATTGGCGATGGAATCTCAAAGGCAGTCGATGAGCGAATGAAAAGCGAGCGCTTTAAGACCGAACTGATTACAAATGTTTCACACGATATCAAGACGCCATTGACGTCCATTATCAATTATGTAGATTTACTGCAAAAAGAGGAATTAAACAATCCCACAGCGCAGGAATATTTAGAAGTGCTAGACAGACAGTCCTCCCGTTTGAAGAAACTGATTGAGGATTTAATTGAAGCATCAAAGGCTTCTACCGGAAATCTGTCCGTACAGATGGAACGCTGTGAAGCGGGTGTCTTTCTGGTGCAGACAGTCGGAGAATTTAAAGAAAAGACGGATGCGGTAAACCTAGAGTTAATCATCAAAAAGCCGGAAGAACCGGTTTACATCATGGCGGATGGCAGGCATTTCTGGCGTATCATTGACAATATGATGAACAACATCTGCAAGTATGCACAGCCGGGAACCAGAGTATACATTAACTTAGAGCAGGCATTTGGAACATTAACCATCACCTTCCGCAATACCTCCAGGGCACCGCTTAATATCAGCAGTGAAGAACTGATGGAACGTTTTGTCCGTGGAGACAGTTCCAGAAATACAGAAGGAAACGGACTTGGACTAAACATTGCCAAAAGCCTTACAGAGCTGATGCAGGGTACTTTCAAGCTGATTGTAGATGGAGACTTGTTTAAGGTGGTACTGACCTTCCCGGTCGCACCGGCACCACAGCAGCCACCGGCACCACAGCAGCCTATTTAATGCGCACCTGCATTTTATAAAAAATTTCACGCTGACCGTTTTCACTGTTCGGGTACTCTGCCACGACTTCACATAGATAGTCGCCAAGAGGCTCGTAGTGATTGCGGTCCAGCTCTTCAAAAAGCTGTTTCGCATATGTTTTTTCCATATCAAATTCGCGGCAGCACATTGACATGTAGGTCCCGGCAGGGACCTTTTCTGTTTTCAAATCGAGGTGAGCGTTCTGGTCTACGAACAGAAAGATTTCATCACTGAAAAAAGTGCGGTTTGGCTGAGTGATGCTGTCATGGCGCATCATAGTTCCAACATTTGAAAAATAAGAAATCGGAAAATTCTGTTCCATCAAAAAATCTTTAAACATCCGAAGATAATATTCATAGTCATAATAAGTATAAGAAAACAGGTTGGCACCGGTCTGGTAAACATAAATCTGCCGTTCTGGAATATATTCATAAAAAATTTTCCCAATTTGTGGAAGTGTCATATAACGGTTAAAGTTATTGATGCTTCGTAAAATCGCATCCTGGCTGATTTTTAATTTTTCCATTTCTTTTTCAATATAATCATAACGGTCCTGCAAGACAGAAGGCATGGTGTTTAAGTTGACGGCATTCAGTCTGTCATGAATTTCTTTTAGTGGAATCCCCATTTCCTTATAAGAAAGAATCATGTCGAGTGTGGCAGACTGCCCAATGGAATAATAACGATACCCGGTTTCCTCGTTGATATAGATAGGCTTTAACAAATCCATCTTATCGTAAAGGCGGAGCGTCTGTTCGGAGACATGATTTAGTTTTGCCATCTGACCAATTGATAATTGCTGTAATTCCATAAAATTCCCAAACCCTTTCAGAAATTATGTGTGTAAAGACAGAATAAAACGGTTACCTTTTTACGATAAAAACTTTATACCTGGTATAAGGTTTGAAATCCTCTAAAAAGTTAGCTACATTGTAGATTGCTTTAACACTTTTGTCAATTAACTTGTCAGAGCAGACAAAGTTTTTTTCAGAAAATAGAAATTATTGTCAAATATTTTGGATTGACATTATAGTTGGTATAAGGTATTTAATTAGGATAACAACAAAAACAAAAGAAATTTCCAAAAGGTAGCAAAGGAGCTTGTCGAAAGATAAGCTCCTTTTTCGCATGAAAAAGGAGGTAATCTTATGAAAAAAATGAATCTAAAAAAAGCATTGGCAACAACAATGGCAGCAGTACTTACACTTCCAACATTTGCCGGATGTGGTGGTTCTGGCAGTGAAAGCGGTTCCAGTAAAGAATTAAATCTTCTGGTGTGGGAAGGATATGCGGACGCCTCCTTTGCAGACAAGTTCGAAGAACAGTATGGATGTAAAGTGAATGCAACTTACTTTACCACAAGTGATGACCTGGTCGCAAAATTAAAAGCCGGTGGCGGTGATACCTACGATTTGATTTCTCCTTCCGGTGATATGGCAGGATACCTGGTACAGAATGATATGGTAGAACCAATCGATACCACAGCATTAACCTATTGGGACGACATCAGCGACAGCGTCAAGTTAAAGGACGTGGAAAAAGATGGAAATGTTTACGGTGTTCCATATCTTTGGGGACCGGATTACTTAATCTACGATGCAGATGTTGTGACAGAGGAACCAACTTCCTGGAGCATCTTCTGGGATGAAAAATATGCAGGACGTATTAGTTTATACGATGACATCAGTAACATTTACATGATTGGTCAGATGGATCACATCGATGCCGACGATGAATCTGCACTTTACAATATGTCCGAAGAGCAGCTGGAAGATGCAAAGACAAGATTGAGTGAGATTAACAGCAGCGTTCGTAAATATTGGGTATCAGCCGGTGAGCTGAATGACCTTTTTGCAAATAAGGAAGTCGATATTGCAGTTGGCTGGCCGCTTACCGTAAAAGAATTAAATGACCAGGGCAGAAACTTAAAATGGACAATTCCAGAAGAAGGATGTACCGGATGGATGGATCGTTTGATGATTGTAAAAGATGCAAAACATCAGGATTTGGCAATGGATTGGCTGAATTATGTGACAAGTCCGGAGGGACAGGCATTAAGTGCAGCAGCAACTTATTACACCATCGTAAATAAAGATGCATTAGAGTACATGGATGATGATTTGATTGAAGCAACCAATGCGGATTCCCTGGACGAATTTTTCTCAAAAATCAACTTCTGGCAGTATGTTGAAAACCGCGACAGATATAACGAAGTCTGGGTTGAGGTTAAAACTGCAAATTAGCAGAAAGGCAGGACCTGGTTTATGAAAAAAAGGGTAAATAAAAAATTCCTGAAATACGGAATCATCGCACCGGTAACAATCTGGTTGGTTTTATTTTTGGTATTGCCGTATTTCAATCTTTTCCTATATAGTTTCTGGAAAAATGGTCCATTCGATGTCATAAGAGAGTTTACATTGGAAAACTATATAAAGTTTTTTGCATCGGATGGTGGCAGTGGCGGACAGTACACGATTTTACTGGATACGTTGAAAACATCACTGATTGTAACTCTAATTACAGTTGTAATTAGTTTTCCACTGGCATATTTCATCAACTTTATCGTGCAAAAGGCAAAACATAAGCAGACGATTTATATGATGGCGATTATCCCTCTTTGGGTCAGCTACATCATGAGAGCCTATGCATGGAAGATTATTTTAGGAACAAACGGCGTACTCAATTCATTCCTTATGTGGCTGGGGGTAACAGACCACCCGCTGGATGTATTCCTATATAGTAATGTTTCCGTCATCATTGCAATGGTTCACATTTATACACCATATGTCTTGATGCCGATTTACACCGCATTAGAACAGATTCCAAGAAACCTGATTGAAGCATCGAAAGATCTTGGCTGCAACGGATTTAGAACCCTTTGCAAAGTGATTATGCCACTGGCACTTCCGGGAATCATTACCGGAGCAACCTATTCTTTTGCATTATCGATGGGAGATTTCCTGGCACCTTCGTTGTTAGGAGGTTCCACAACCTCAACTAAGATTGCAAATATTGTGCAGATGCAGTTTGGTACCTCAAACAACTGGCCATACGGAGCAGCCATCGGAATCATTATTTTACTGTTTGTTTTGGTTCTCCTGGAGATTACAAGTCATATGGAAAAAAGAACTTCAAAATTAAGCGAGAATTAGGAGGGGAAAAGATATGGTAAAAAAAAGACAGATAAGTAATATCCTGATCGCAATTCTTGCAATCCTGATTCTTGTATTTTTGTATCTTCCAATTGCGATAGTTGTGATTTATTCCTTCAATGCGGACACGGTAAACTGTTTTCCGATGAATGGTTTTTCTCTGAAATGGTTCCGTGTCATGGCGGAGAATAAGAATTTGATTCAGGCACTGGGGCATTCCTTACAGATAGCTGTGGTATCAACGCTGGTGGCGTGTCTGTTAGGCGTGCCGGGAGCTTATGCGATGTATCGTTATCATTTTCCCGGAAAAGAAATATTGAACAGGATTGTCATGTTACCTCTTATCTTGCCAGGTATCTTAACTGGTATTGCGATGCTTACTTTTTTTAAGGCATTAGGGGTAAATCAGGGAATGTTAGCAGTGGTGTTAGGCCATTCGACGTTCTTGATTGCGACAGTTCTTCCGCAGGTTTACGACAGACTAAAACGAATGGATCACAACATCATTGAAGCGGCAGAAGATTTAGGGGCGACCGGAATCCAGACATTTGTGCATGTTATTTTACCAAATGTAAAAACAGCCATCGTCAGTTCAGCATTGCTATCCTTTACCTTATCCATGGATGAAATCCCGGTAACCTACTTCTTAAATGGTGTGTTTTCAACATTGCCAATCCAGATTTGGGGTATGACGAGAAATGGTATTACACCGGAAGTAAATGCAATTTCCAGTATCATTTTTGCAGTTTCCCTGGTTGCCATCCTGATTTCAAATTTACTGAATAAGGAGAATTGATTATGGAAGAAAAAAAGACATTAATTTCATTAAAAAATATCAATAAAAGCTTTGGCAGTCAAAAAATTATAGAAGATTTAAGCCTGGATATCAAAGAAGGTGAGTTTTTAACATTGCTTGGCCCCTCAGGTTGTGGAAAGACAACATTGCTTCGGATAATCAACGGTTTTGAGACCCCGGACAGCGGAGCGGTTGTGCTAGATGGCGTTGAGCAGGGAGCAATTCCTCCGAATAAAAGACAGGTCAACACCGTATTTCAAAGTTATGCATTATTTCCTCACCTGACGGTTTGGGAAAATGTAGCGTTTTCCCTCCGCATGAAGAAGGTAGCGGAAAAAGAGATCAAAGAGCGGGTTGATGAGGTATTAGAGCTGACCAGTTTAGAGGCGTTAGCACAACGAAAACCGGCAAAATTGTCCGGTGGACAGCAGCAGAGGGTTGCAATCGCAAGAAGTCTTGTCAATAAACCAAAAGTGCTGTTGCTTGATGAGCCACTTGGTGCACTCGACTTAAAACTCCGAAAACAGATGCAGGTAGAGTTAAAGAAAATGCAAAGGAAGATGGGGATTACCTATGTGTATGTTACCCACGATCAGGAGGAGGCACTGACCATCAGTGACCGGATTGTGGTGTTAAACAAAGGACACATCGAGCAGATGGGGGAACCGTGGCAGATTTATCACGAACCAAAAACCGAGTTTGTCGCATCCTTCCTTGGAGAGTCCAATTTCTTTGAAGGACATTATGAAGGTGGAGTACATGGTGGATTTTTCCATTATAAGGAGACTGCTATCCCGGTTGCAAATCCGACCGAAGAGGAACCGGATTTGCTGTCGGTAAGACCAGAATATATCCAGATTCAAACAGAAAAGCCAGATGGATTCTCGTTCCAGGCATCGGTGGAGGACATCACGTACTTAGGACAGACGAACCGGATAGCACTTCGCCTGCAGGAAGGAAAAATGGTATATGCACTGAAAGATGCTGTTGATTTTTCAGATGGAGAAACCGTGTTTATCAGTTTTTGCCCGGATCAATGTAATTTCATTCACAGTGCATAGCAGGTTTTTGTTGATAAGTCAGAAAAAAAGAGTGCATGCTGTGGAAAAGAAAGGAAGGTAGACATTATGAAAAAAGTAGAGCTTATTATCCGTCCGGATAAGTTAGAGAAGTTAAAAGTAATTTTAAATGAATGTAATGTGGGAGGCATCACAGTCACAAGTGCCATGGGATGCGGTAATCAGAAAGGAAACGTAGATGTGTCCAGCTACAAAGGAATTGAGGTTGTCAACATGAATCTGATTCCTAAAATCAAGGCAGAGGTTGTCGTGAATGATGAGGAGGTAGAAAAGCTGCTTGGCTTAATCTACGAAAACTTATCTTCCGGAACTGTTGGTGATGGAAAAGTATTTATTACAACTGTGGATGAGGCAATGAGAATTCGAACCGGACAGCGTGGCAAGAAAGCGATTTAAGGAAAGGCAAGTGATGCATATGGAAAAACGAGGGGCAATTGAAATAAAAAATCTGGATAAGCATTTTGGTGAAAATCATGTGGTAAACGGCATTTCGTTATCGGTGAAACCGGGAGAGTTTCTATCGTTTTTAGGTCCATCCGGATGTGGAAAAACAACAATTCTTCGCATGATAGCCGGATTTGAGACATTAGACAGTGGGGATATCAGCATTGATGGTGAGAGTGTCATCCAGTTACCACCACACAAAAGACATGTAAACACGGTTTTTCAAAATTATGCCCTGTTTCCACATCTGAATGTATTTGATAATGTGGCATACGGGCTTCGTGCTAAAAAGAAGAAAAAAGAAGAGATTGAACAAGCTGTAAAAAAAGCGTTAGACATGGTTCAGCTTACCGGATTTGAAAAAAGAATGCCGGCGCAGATGTCCGGTGGACAAAGACAGCGGGTCTCCATCGCACGCGCAATTGTAAACGAGCCACCAGTACTGCTTTTGGATGAGCCGCTTACCGCATTGGATATGAAGCTTCGAAAAGAGATGCGCTATGAGTTGCGCAACATCCAGCAAAAGCTTGGAATTACGTTTATCTATGTCACACATGATCAGGAGGAAGCAATGGTCATGAGCGACCGGATTGCTGTTTTAAATGGTGGAAACATCGAACAGATTGGAAAACCGGAAGAAATTTACAAACATCCAAAATCCGCTTTTGTCTCTGACTTCATCGGTGAGACGAACGCATTTGACGGAATGGTAAAAGATATAAAAAAAGATTCAATGACAGTTGTATGTGAATCAGGTCATTTTCTTGCAAAAACAGACTATTTTGCGGAGGGAGAATTTGTAAATGTTTCCATACGGCCACATAAAGTACAGTGGTCATTTGAGGAAGTGGAAGGATTCCAGCTAAAGGGAATGGTTAAGGATTATATTTTTACCGGATCTTTTGTCAGTGCGGTTGTAGAACTTGTCAATGGCCGGGAGATACGGATTGCAAGACTGGCAGGAGAGGGCTTGCCGGATATGGATAAGCCGGTGTATTTGTTCTGGAATCCAGAGGATGCTGTTGTGATGAAGAATCCGGCAGGAAATGTGCATGACATAATTGAAGAAATTGATCTAGGGGAATGGATTAAGAAATAGGAGGCTGCCTATGGAAATTTTAAAGAATTACATCAACGGGGAATGGAAAGAGTCTGTGACAGGAAGAACAAGAAGTATTATTTGTCCATCAGACGGAACGGAACTTGCGAAGACAACAGAGAGCAACGAAGTGGATGCAAAAGAGGCAATCGCCGCTGCAAAAGCAGCTTTTTACGGTGTGGGAACCTGGAGAAGAATGGCTGCGGTAGAGCGTGCGTCCTATCTTTTGAAAGTTGCCTCGCTTATGGAAGAGTGTGCAGATGAGCTGGCAAAAACGGATACACTCGATAACGGCAAACCATTGCGGGAGGCAGAGGGTGATGTCTCGGATGCAATTGAGTGTTTTCGTTATTATGCAGGGCTGATTGATAAGCCGTCCGGCGGCGTCTATGATGTCAACCAGGGATTTGGAGAGATGCATTCGTTTACGATGCATGAACCGGTCGGTGTCTGCGCACAGATTACACCGTGGAACTATCCGCTGCTGATGGCAGTGTGGAAGTTAGCACCGGCACTTGCAGCAGGAAACTGCGTGGTGTTCAAACCGAGCGAGAATGCGCCACTGTCAACGATTAAGTTATTTGAAATTTTTGAAAAAGCCGGGATTCCGGCGGGAACCGCAAACCTTGTGCTGGGAAATGGACCGGAGGTAGGTGCCATTTTAGCAGAGAGCGAAGATGTAGATATGATTACTTTCACAGGAAGTACCAAAACAGGACAATCGATTGCGCACGCAGCAGCCGGAAACCTGAAAAAAGTTGGATTAGAATTAGGTGGAAAATCACCGCTTGTCGTGTTTGCCGACTGCGATTTAGAGGCGGCTGTTGAGTGGGCGATGATTGGTATCTTCTTTAACGCAGGTCAGGTTTGTGCGGCGACATCGAGACTGATTATTGAGGAGAGCATCAAGGATGCATTTGTAAAACGGTTAGCAGAGCGTGCCAATGCACTTACAATTGGGCCAGGTATGGAAAACCCAGATATGGGAGCCATCATTACAGAGGGACAGATGGAAAAAATACTTGCCTATATTGAATCTGGAAAAAGAGAGGGTGCAACACTTGTCTGCGGTGGAGAGCGTTATACCGAAGGAAATTGCGCAAACGGTTATTTTGTCAGACCAACCATTTTTGACAACTGTACCAAAGATATGACGATCGTAAAAGAGGAAATCTTTGGACCGGTTTTAAGTGTTCTTACATTCCGTACAGAGGAGGAAGCGGTTGCGCTTGCAAACGATACGGAATATGGCCTGGCGGGCGGTGTTATCACCAATGACGGCGCAAGAGCACTCCGCGTGATGAAAGAACTTCGGGCAGGAATCACCTGGATTAACTGCAGCCAGCCAACATTTTGCCAGGCTCCATGGGGCGGTTACAAAAAGAGCGGCGTTGGAAGAGAACTTGGCGTCCATGGCTTAGAGGAATATCAGGAAACGAAACAGGTAAATATCAATTTAAATCCAGCAGCACAGGTTGGCTGGTATGAAGAACGTTAGATTTTTAACAATTAGTGGAACGTAGTAGGGCAAGCAATAGCCCGATATCAATAGAAAGAAAAGAAGGTGCATGTTATGTTAAGAGATGAATTACCAGAGATTAAAACAGAAACAGTACCTGGACCAAAGGCTCAGGCAATCATTGCAAGAAGAGAGAATGCAGTACCAGATGCAATCAAATGTGTATATCCCGTTGTCATAGAACGTGGGGAGGGCGCTATGATAGAGGATGTCGATGGAAACCGTTTTGTGGATTTCATCGGTGGTGTTGGTGTGCTAAACATTGGATTTTCACATCCGGAAGTTGTGGAGGCAGTAAAGACGCAGGCAGAAAAATATTTTCATGGAATGTTTAATGTGGTGACGCATGAAGGCTATGTTGCGCTTGCAGAGAAAATGTGTGAGATTGCGCCGGTAAAAGGAGATAAGAAAAAGGCATTTTTTGCAAACAGTGGCGCAGAGGCAGACGAAAATGCAGTCAAGGTTGCAAAAGGATATACCAAACGTCCGAATATCATTGTTTTCTCGGGAGCATTTCACGGAAGAACAATGCTCACCATGGCAATGACATCCAAGAAAGCTTATGCAAAGGATATGGGACCACTTCCAAACGGCGTGTTCCGCGCAGAATTCCCATACCTTTACCGGAAACCAGAGGGAATGCCGGAAGAAAAGGCAATGGATTATTATATTGAATCCATCCATAAAGTGTTTGAGGAGTGTGCGGCAGCGGACACGATTGCAGCAATTGTGGTAGAACCACTTCAGGGCGAGGGCGGATTTATTCCGGCTCCAATCGAATGGGTCAAAGCGGTACGGAAAATCTGTGATGATAATGGAATTCTTCTGATTGCAGACGAGGTTCAGGCAGGATTTTGTAGAACTGGCCGTATGTTTGCTTCCCAGTACTGGGCAGAGGCAGGCGTAAAACCAGATATCTTGGCAACTGCAAAATCAATTGCCGGAGGTATGCCACTCTCCGCAATCGTTGCAAGCAAGGAGATTATGGATGCTGTACCGGGAGGAACCATCGGAGGAACTTACTGTGGTAATGCGGTTTCCTGCGCAGCAGCATTAAAAGTCATTGAAATCATGGAGCGTGACCATCTTGCAGACCGTTCCCTTGAGATTGGAGAAAAGGTGGTAGCCCGTTATCAGGAAATGGCAGACAAATATGGCATTGTCGGTGATATCCGAGGTCTTGGCGGCATGGTCGGAATTGAGTTTGTCAAGGACACCAAGACGAAAGAGCCATATCCAGAGTTCACAAGTCAGCTTATCATAGAATGTGCTGCACACGGACTTTTAGTTGAGGGCGCAGGAACTTATAGTAATGTCATTCGTTTTCTTGCTCCGCTTGTCATCACAGATGCGCAGCTTGAGGCCGGTCTTGATATTTTCGATGAGTGTATCGGTATCGTTATGAAAAAACTTGGAAAATAGAATGACCTCTCATTGCAAAAGTGGAGGGAGACAGGATTGTCTGACATTGCAAAAAAGTAGTAAAAGATAGTCATTTTTTACATGGAAAAGAGGAATGATATGTGGAAACAGTTTTGTGTGAAGCCGGCAATACACCAGTTTGATACTGCAAAAGATTTTTGTGAAAAATTTCACATTGGAGAGGGAGATTTGCTTTTCGTCAGCGAACATACTTATCAAAAATTTTTTGCAGAAAGAACGACTGGTGCGACGGTGGTACATTACCGGAAATATGGAAAGGGCGAGCCAACGGACTTGATGGTAGAAGGTATCTGCCAGGATTTGAAAGATGTCTCGTATCAGCGTGTGATAGCTGTCGGCGGTGGCACGATTTTGGATGTGGCAAAACTTTTTGCGCTGAAACAGGTCAGCCCGGTCGGGGAACTTTTCGAGAAAAAGCTTCCTATTGAAAAAGAGAAAAAGCTGGTACTTGTTCCAACAACTTGTGGTACAGGAAGCGAAGTAACGAATATTTCCATCCTGGAGCTTACACAAAAGGGCACCAAGCTGGGACTTGCGGCGGAGGAACTGTATGCGGATGACGCAGTATTGATACCGGAACTTTTGTCAGAGCTTCCGGCATCCGTTTTTGCGACAAGTTCGATAGATGCGCTGATTCATTCGATTGAGTCTTTTACATCCCCGAAGGCAAGTGCCTTCAGCAGACTGTACTCTAAAAAGGCGATGAGCATCATTTTAGAAACCTATCAAAAACTTGAGACAGAGGGAATGGATCAGCGAAAAAAATATATGGAGCAGATGCTCTTGGCGAGTACTTATGCCGGAATTGCATTTGGCAATGCCGGTTGCGCAGCAGTTCATGCGATGAGTTATCCGCTTGGCGCAAAATATCATGTGCCACATGGGGAGGCAAATTATGCGATGTTCACCGGTGTTTATTATGCTTATCTGGAACTGGACCCGGATGGCGGAATCCAGGAGCTAAACCAGATTTTAGCATCCCTTCTTGGTTGTGAAACAAAGGATGTCTACCAGGAGCTGGATCATCTTCTTGGACTTTTGATTCCGAAAAAAGCGCTGCGTGAGTATGGTGTTACGAAAGAAGATATTGATGCATTTACAGATGTAGTTATGACAAAACAAGGACGCCTTATGGCAAATAATTACACGGAACTTACACGGGAAAAGGTAGCAGAAATTTACCGCAGCCTATATGTATAAGAAGAAAAGTGACAGAAATTTATTATAGCTTTTATGAAATAGGTGTGATAGAACAAAAATCTTATTTTTTAATTAAAAATTTTTTATGAATCATGGAAAAACCTCTTGTACGAAAATTCGTATGTTATACTGCTTCAAGAAAAGGTTACTTACAGTTTTCTTCAAAGTCACAAAAAGAGTCTTGCCTTTGTGTGATTTGCCAGCAACTAGTTTGTGAGCAACCTTTTGACACCTGAATCCTTAATTAAGAAATTAGAAATTTTAGAATTCGTACAGGGGGTATGATATGTTTTTAAGTTATCTTATTTTTATCTTTCCGGCGGTTGCAGTATTATCCGCCATCCTTTATCTTCCATTTTATTTTGTACAACGAAAAAAATACGGAAAGCGTCCGTTTTCTATTCATTTTGCAAATTACGGATTGATTGGCGTGACGCTAAGTATCTTATATCTCACAGTCTTTTTGGGTGGGATTACGTTTACACCTGGGTATCATTTATATAATCTGATTCCATTTGTCTGGGTAAAACAGACCTATGCGATGGGATATGGAAAAATGATGAAACAGCTTTTGCTCAACATCGGAATGTTTGTGCCGTTTGGATTTTTCCTGCCGTTTGCCGTGAAACGAATGCGGAAATGGAACCGTATTTTTTTGACGGCGATGATGTTTTCTTTTGCAATCGAATTCGTGCAGTATTTTATAGGAAGATCTGCGGATGTAGATGATTTGATTACCAATACCATCGGTGGACTCATCGGGTATGTGTTGTTTTATTTACTTTTCATGAGAAAGAAAAAGCAAGAAGAATATGGAAATGTATGATGTAAGTAACGTCCATTCATGATATACTTCAGTTATAGAAAAATCAGAGGGTAATGGTGTAAATATACACGATTACAGAAAGGCGTGGAGTTATGGCAAAAGAATTAGCAGCAAGAAAAGACGTCCCGGTAGAGGAAACATGGGACTTATCCTTGATTTATGAGACAGAAGAGCTTATGTATCAGGATGCAGATAAAATGAAAAAACTGGTAGAGGAGACGATTTCCAACTACAAAGGTAATTTGAATACAGCAGAAAAAATCAATGCTTGTCTGGATAATTACCGTGAAATCGTGCGCATTGCGACATTGGTGACGCACTACACAGATTTGGCGGTATCCGTAGATTATTATGATGCACACAATATGCAGAGAAATAATAAGATTGGAAATCTGGTTGCAGAACTTTTCAGTAAGTTAAGCTTTATTGAAAGTGAACTGTTAGAGCAGAGCGACGAGACATTGCAGAAGGCAATTGCGATTGCAACGGATAACAAACATTACATCGAAGATGTTCTTCGTGGAAAACCACACCATCTCCATCCGGAGGCAGAGCGTGTATTAGCAGCACTTTCCCAGACGATGAATGCGCCATACAACATTTACGAGCAGACCAAATTGGCAGATATGCAGTTTGAGAATTTCGAGGTAGATGGAAAAGAATACCCATTGGGTTATTCTTTGTTTGAAGATAACTATGAATACGATTGCAGCGCAAAGGTTCGTAGAGCGGCATTTAATGCATTTTCCAGGAAAATCCGTCAATATGAAAATACAACAGCAGCAGCTTATCAGACCCAGGTGCAGAAGGAAAAGACCATTGCGACACTGCGCGGATATGATTCTGTTTTCGATTACCTGCTGTTTGAGCAGAAAGTCAGCCGTGAACTTTACGACAGACAGATTGATTTAATCACAGAAAAGCTTGCACCACACATGAGAAAATATGCGAAACTTCTTCAGAAAATCCATGGATTGGAAAAGATGACGTTTGCAGACTTAAAGATTGCCGTTGACCCGGAATACGACCCACGTGTTACAATCGAGGAATCCAAAGAATACATTGAAAAAGGGTTATCCATTTTAGGGGACGACTATGTGAAGATGATTCAGACAGCTTACAAGGAAAGATGGGTCGATTTTGCACAGAACAAAGGAAAATCTACCGGTGGTTTCTGCGCAAGCCCTTATGGAAAAGGCTCTTTTATTCTGCTTTCCTGGCACAACCGCATGGCAGATGTTTTCACACTTGCGCATGAACTTGGACATGCAGGTCATTTCAAAGCCTGCAACAGCAGCCAGTCTATTTTTGACACAGAGGTTTCTACTTATTTTGTAGAATCACCTTCCACCATGAATGAGCTTTTGATGGCAAATTATCTGGTAAAGACCAATCCGGACAAACGTTTCCGCCGCTGGGTACTTTCCTGCATGATTAGCAATACTTATTATCACAACTTTGTGACACATTTAATGGAAGCAGCTTACCAGAGAGAAGTTTACAAAATCATCGATGCGGGCGGAAGTGTTCAGGCAGAGACTTTAAGCAGCATCATGAAAGAGACGTTGAGCAAATTCTGGGGCGATGCCGTAGAATTAAACGAAGGTGCAGAGCTTACCTGGATGCGCCAGCCACATTATTATATGGGCTTATATTCTTACACTTACAGCGCAGGTCTTACGATTGCAACCGAGGTCAGCAAACGAATCGAAAAAGAAGGTCAGCCAGCCGTAGATGACTGGAAAAAAGTATTGGCAGCCGGAAGCACCCTCACTCCGGTAGAACTTGCAAAATTAGCAAAGGTTGACATAACAACAGAAGCACCGCTTCTCGATACGATTGAAACCATCGGTGGCATTATCGATGAAATCTGTCAGCTGACGGAGGAAATTGAGGCAGAGCAGTAAATCTGTCTTGTTCCAGAACAAAGTAGAAGAAAGGGTATATTGTGAACGGAAGATACCAAAGAACGTCCGAGGAGATTCGCAGGCGAAAAATTGCACGCAAGAAAAAAAGAACACGTAGACGAATTCTCACAGTGTTGTCAATCATAGCAGCTTTTTTGCTTGGAATTGCGGTTGGGAAAAAGCTTCCCGAAGAAAAAGGTACATTGCAGCAGGCGCTTCAAGGGGAAATTCATAGTCTGACTTCTGATATAGAAGATAAGGAGGAGCAGCCTTGTGATAAAAGGGAGGCTGGAATGCAGACAGGGTTAACGCTGGACGAATTGTCAAGCCTTGCGGTAGATAAACCAAAGAAGCTGACAAGAGGGGAAGCGGTAACAATCCTGACGCAAAAAGCCACAGAGGACGAACGTTATAGCCAGGTGCTAGAAAAAGAAAGCCTGTATCCGGACGAGATTCTCATAAATCTTGCAAATAATCCAGAGCAGATTTCGTTTGCAGTAGATTACCCTGGTGAGAATTTTTCTATATCAGAAGGACTTACCGAGGATGAACTGGCACAAAAATGTCCACTTTTCCTACAATGGGACAAGCGCTGGGGCTACCATGAATATGGAGATGAAAGTACGATTGCGGTCAGCGGATGCGGACCGACATCTCTAGCTATGGTTGTAGTTGGATTGACCCACGATGCCTCGGTCACACCAGAAAAAGTTGCAGATTTTGCGATGAACAATGACTTTTACATGTATGGAACCGGCACCATGTGGAGTCTTATGACAGATGGTGCTGCCTATTTTGGACTTGATTCCACACAGATTGATATTGACAAAGACCAGATGGAAGCATGCCTAAACCAGAATGGCATGTTGATTTGCTCCCTAAAGTCAGGAGATTTCACGACAGCAGGGCATTTCATCGTAATTTATGGCATTGAGGATGGTAATTTTCTCGTCAATGATCCATTCTGTGTCTACCGGAGTTCGCAAAGCTGGTCCTATGACACATTGCAGCCACAGCTAAAATCCGTCTGGGCAGTATATGCCAATGGCTCTGCAGAGAAAGCGGAGGTGTAGGCAGGCTGATATAAGTATTTTAAGGAAGCTTTAAGTGTTTTCTGGCATTTTTGCAGAATCCCCTCCAAGGAAATCTGAGCATTAGGTGTTTCCTAGAGATTTTTACAAATTCTACTCCAATCATGGTCTATCGATGGAGTAGAAATTTCTCAAAACTCCCCAAAACACCTAAATCCGTTAAGTCAATGGAGTAGAAATTTCAAAAAGCCGCTCAAAACATCTAAAGTTGCTAGGACAATGGAGTAGAAAATCAACAAAATCGCCAAAAACACCTAAATCCATTAAGTCAATGGAGTAGATATAAAAAAAAACTCCAAAAACCACCTAAAGCCACCAGACCAATAATAATCATCCATCCAAACACCTAAGACGTCACACGATGAATATCTCCGGACGTGGCAGACGAGGATGCATTCTATTTCTCCAAACACCTAAGGCGTCACACGGTGAATATCTCTAGGGAAGAGCGTTGCTTCGCGGACATTCTCAAATCCAAGGAGCCGGCTTGTGAAACGTTCAAGTCCAAGACCAAGACCGCCATGCGGTGGCATGCCGTATTTGTGCATCATAAGATAGCTCTCGAAAAGTTCCACATTCATGCCGCGTTTTTCTAGTTTGGCAACCTGTTCCTTATAGTTATGAATACGCTGTCCGCCGGTGGTGACTTCAAGACCGCGGAATAAAAGGTCAAAACTGCAGGTTTCCTCCGGGTTTGTTGGGTCATCCATTGCATAAAAAGGTCTTTTCTTGCTTGGATAATGCGTCACAAAGACAAAGTCAGAACCCGTTTTTTCAAAAATGAGCTTGGAAAGCAACTTTTCTTCCTCTGGTTCAAAGTCGTCGAAGTCCTTGATTTCGCGGTGATAGGTGGCAGCAATCAATTCTTTTGCCTCCTTGAATTTTAAGGAAGGAATCGGCTCGCATGCCGGCATCTGTACGCGCAGCAAAGACAGTTCTTTTTCATAGTGCGTAGAAAGATATCGTAGTGCGGCATGAATCATGGATGTCTCCATCTGCATAATTTCTTCAAAATTCTGAATATATCCCATCTCAAAATCAACACTTGTATACTCGTTCAAATGCCTGGAAGTGTCATGTTTTTCAGCGCGGAACACAGGTGCAATCTCAAAGACACGTTCGTAAACGCCAACCATCATTTGCTTGTAAAATTGTGGACTTTGGGCAAGGTAGGCATCTTTTCCAAAATATTGGATTGGAAAAATATTTGCACCGCCTTCCGCACCGGTTGCAACGATTTTTGGTGTATGAATCTCTGTAAAATTCTGTTCATAAAGAAATTCCCGAAAACCGCGGCAGATTCCCTCCTGAATTTTGAAAATTGCACGCTCTTTTTCGTTCCGAAGTGTAATCGGGCGAAAATCTAACTTGTTTTCCAAGGAAGTGTCCACAAGTTTATTGTGGATGACAATTGGAAGTTCGGCGGCTGGTGTGGATAAAATCTCAACGGAGCGAAGCCGCAATTCGAATCCGGTTTTGGAGCGTTCTTCTTTTACAACATCAGCGGTAAAAATGACGCATGATTCTTCGGAGAGTTCCGACAAGGCAAAATCGGAAAATTCTCCATATACACACTGGATAATCTCGCGTTTGGTGCGAAGTAAAACAAAGGCAAAACCGCTCATTTTGCGGATTTTATAAATGCTGCCGTGAATGCGGATTTGTTTTTCTAAAAATTCCCCCTGCATAAGTTGTTCGGCAGAGACTTCAGGGATAAGAGTTTGTGTTGTTTTCATAATTGTAGATTCCTTTCTATTTTAAAATTTTAAAACTGGAATCTGCAATCCATAAGGGCATCGTCTTTATGCCACATGATATCACCTTCTTTCAAAAATTCGTGCGTCAAAAGTTACGCACAAATCCGATTTTGTAATAAAAAAAGCGGGCCACACCGGTTTCCTAAAATACCAATGTGGTCCGCAAAAAGAGCGGTAACAGCTTCGATGAAAAAACTGTATCCTGATATGGTTCCACATAGGCACGACACGAAGAGCGCTCGCACCTATGAATGTTTCATAAGCACAAGCGCTACTGATCGTCGTCCCTATTTTCTGTGAAAACAAAAAGGTTAAACATCATCGCTACCTGCTTTCTTAAAAATTAAATATTTTTGTCAATAATAGCACTCATGTATTTACAAGTCAAGAAAAAGATGTCATAATAGTAGAACCCAGAAAGCAAGGTATAAAGTACTATTTTTTAAAAAGCCAGATGTTGTTTTGCAGCGATGATGGAGAAAAAGATGCCATGATTTCACGGGAAAATACCGCAGAAAGGTTGGGATGCAGATGGATTTAGCAGGATTAGATGTTGCATTAGGTACAGTCAGCCAATATGACTCGACATCAGCTGTCAGTTCCACAAGCCTCGCCTACACGGTAGGGGTGGAAATGCTTGATAAAAGTATGGAATTGAACCAGACATTGTCGGATGGAATGGTGAAAATGATGGAGAATTCCGTTACACCATATCTTGGCGGCAATATTGACACCTATGTATAAACAGAAATTAAGAAAAGCAGGTGGACGTTCGTTCGCCTGCTTTTTTGTGGAATTACCGGGTTTTAACTTGTGAATCCACTGAGATTTTAACAACAAAGGAAAGAGGAATTTACGATGATAAAGACAATCTTATGGGATGTGGATGCAACCCTTTTGAATTTTGAACTTGCAGAAAAAGCCGCAATGGAGAGGTGCTTTTCCATGTTTGAAATGGGGGAGTGTACGCAGGAAATGCTTTCACGTTATTCAAAAATTAACCGTTCCTACTGGCAGCGGTTAGAGAGAGGCGAATTGACCAAGCCGGAAGTTTTGGTGGGAAGATTCGAAGAATTTTTTGGAAAAGAAGGTATTCCGGTGGAGAAGGCAGCGGCGTTTAATGAGGAGTATCAGGTGCGTTTGGGCGACACCGTATTTTTCCATGACAATGCCTATGAGCTGATAAAAGAGCTTCAGGGAAAAGTGAAACAGGCGATTGTGACAAATGGAACGGTTGTGGCGCAGGAGCGGAAGCTGGAAAAGTCAGGGCTGAATAAACTCATTACAGATATTTTTATTTCAGACCAGATTGGGGCAGAAAAACCAAGCCCAAAGTTTTTCGAAAAAGTCTGGGAAGAACTTGGACCATATAAAAAAGAGGAGGTTATGATTGTGGGAGATTCCCTGACCAGCGATATGCAGGGAGGAAACAATGCAGGAATCCGATGCTGCTGGTATAATCCGAAAGGCTTGAAAAATGAGTCATCTGTACATGTCGATTATGAGATTACAAACCTCTGGCAGGTGAAAGATATCCTGAGTAATGAGAATTTGTAAAAAATGAGTATGTAGAAAATGCACTATAATCTACGAAAATTTAAGAGAAAACACGCAAAATAGACCGAAAATTTACGAAAATAGAAAGCAGAAAGTGTGTTTGCTATGTTATAATGTGTATAAATATAATGCATAAGGGGCCTGTTTTTATGATTTTATACAAAAAACATAATTTTGTGCTATGGAATTGAAAGTTGGAAAAATGAGACAGAGGAAATGAAAAATTCACTGTATAAAAGTTCTATAAAAATAATGCGCAAACGAGGAAAGAGAGGAGAGCGATCACATATGACAATGAAAAAACTAGGGGCGATTTTGATGAGTGTGGCAATGGCAGTGACCTGCTTTTCAGGCTGTGGAACTGCAAAAAAGGAACAGGCAACCATATATTATTTGAATTTTAAACCGGAGGCGGCAGATACGTGGGAAAAAATAGCAGAGGAATACGAAGCGGAAACAGGTGTTAAAGTCAAAATTCTGACGTCTGCAAGTGGAAATTATGAGCAGACCTTAAAGTCAGAGATTGCGAAGCGCGATATGCCGACATTATTCCAGATTAATGGACCGGTAGGCTACTCTACGTGGAAAAATTATTGCATGGATTTAAGCGATACGGATTTGTATTCCTGGCTGTTAGATAAGGACATGGCAGTAACAGATGGGGACGGTGTATATGGGATTCCGTATGTAGTAGAAGGTTACGGAATTATTTATAATAATGCGATTATGAGTAAATATTTTTCCAGTGCATCCAAGACAACACCGTATCAGTCTATGGATGAAGTGAACAATTTTGAAAAATTCAAAGAAGTTGTTGACGATATGACCGCAATGAAAGACCAGCTTGGAATTGATGGTGTATTTGCATCTACATCTTTTTCAGCAGGTGAGGACTGGAGATGGCAGACTCATCTTGCAAACATACCGGTTTATTACGAATTCAAGGATAAAGGAATTTCAGATTCTGACACCTTAGATTTTACATATGCACAAAATTTCCAGAACATTTTTGATTTGTATATCAACAATTCTGTGACGGACCGCACACAGCTGGCGGACAAGACGGTGGATGATTCCATGCAGGAATTTGCACATGGAAAATGCGCCATGGTTCAGAATGGTAACTGGGCTTGGAGCCAGATTTCATCGGTAGAAGGAAACGTTGTGGGTGAGGATGATGTGAAATTTTTCCCAATCTACACAGGTGTGACAGGGGAAGAAAATCAGGGACTTTGTATCGGTACTGAGAATTATATCTGTGTGAACAAATTAGCGTCCAAGGAACAACAGCAGGCATCCATTGATTTTATGGAATGGGTATATAGTTCAGACAAAGGAAAAAGTTATGTAACAAATGAGCTTGGATTTATTTCTCCATTCAATACATTTTCGGATGACGAAAGTCCAAGTGACCCGCTGGCAAAAGAGGTATTGGAATACATGAATGACAGCAGTAAATACTCTGTAAGCTGGAATTTTACAGCGTTCCCAAACCAGAAGTTTAAAGATGATTTTGGTTCAGAACTGTTGGAATATTGTAAAGGTGAGGTTGATTTTGCAACTGTTACAAGTACGGTAAAACAATTATGGGCAGAACAGAAGGAAGCACAAAAGGAAGGACAGTAGGAGGGTAATTATGGCAAAAGAAAAACAGAAAGCAACAAAACGTGGTGCAAGCATTCGCCAGAAAATTACTGCTATGCTGGCGGCGACCGTAGTTGCAGTTATTGCAATTATTCTTGTAGTTTCATCCGTTGTAAACAAAAAGAATATTACAGAGTTATGCGAGAGTTATTTATATGACACCTGTATTTCTGCATCCGATACTTTATATGAAAGTTTTTATGGAGATTCCGAGCGAAACGATTTAGGCGTACGTCTCCAGTATATTTTGAACAATGTCGGAATCGACACGATGGATTCGAGCATCTGTTACCTGGTTGATACAGATGGAAATTACCTGTATCACCAGAATGAAGACCTGATTGGAACACAGATTCAGGACAACCCGGTTGTACAGTCCGTAATAGACCGCTACCAGAGCGAAGGAATGATTACAACAGCAGACGTAAGAAAAAGTGTTGTCGATGGAAAACCGGTGTACATCGCATTCATGTGTACCGTAAATGACTGGATTGTTGTGGTTCAGGCAGATGAATCCGACGTGATGGCACCAATTACAACCATTAACACGGTATCCATTATTTTAGGTGTTGTACTGTTGATTTTAAGTCTGGCAATTGGATATGCGCTTACTTACCATATTACAAAACCAATTTCTGTTTTGACAAAAGTTATCAATGACATTTCAGAACTCAAGATTAACAATACGCATAAGATTCCAAAGACGAAGGATGAAATTGGTGTAATGGCCAATGCAGTAGAACATATGCGGGAACAGCTTTCCAATATTGTAGCCGAATTAAATGGTATTTCCGATGTCCTTGTAGATGACTCGAATAATCTTTACAATATTTCCAATAAAGTAAATGATGCATCATCGGATAACTCAGCAACAAGTGAGGAGCTGGCTGCAAGTATGGAAGAGACTTCATCTTCCGCAGAAAGTGTAAATCAAAACATCCAGAACATGAATGACCGTGTTTCCATTGTGGCAGAAGAAGTGCAAAAAGGTGCATCTCTTACCACAGATGTTATGGAAAAGACGAATGAAATTCAGGAAAACACGAAACGTGCCAGCGATGCAACTACGGATGTGTTTGCGTCTATTCAGGCAGCGTCAGAGGAGGCAATTATCCGTGCGAGAGAAGTAGATAAGATTAATTCACTTGCAGGTGCAATTCAGGATATCGCCGAACAGACCAATCTTCTTTCCTTAAATGCATCCATCGAGGCGGCAAGAGCAGGAGAGGCGGGACGTGGATTTGCGGTTGTTGCAGATGAAATCTCAAAACTTGCCAACCAGTCCACCAACACAAGCGCCGACATTTTAGTCATTGCCGGACAGGTAAATGAATCCGTAGAAGTCTTAACACAGAATCTTGAGAAGGCGCTTGAATTCATGAAAGTTAATGTCATGGGAGATTACGAAGAATTCATGAAGTCCTCCGAAGAATATACCGAGGCAACAAGAAGCATTGAAGCGTTTATGGATCGTGCAAACGAACAGATTATGGAGATTCGTTCCGGAATCAATGCGATGGCAGAGTCCATTGGCAGCATCAGCAATAACATCAACGAATGTTCCGTTGGAGTCAATGATATTGCAGAGAAGACCACAGATGTCGTAACACTCACCGTAGACACCTTCGAGAGAACCACAAACTGTAAGAACTCTGCTGAAAAATTACAGGAAATCACATCTAGATTCCAGTAAGTGTAAGTCGTTCTGGGTTCCGGACGCAGAATTGGGATTCAGGAAAGTGCGGGATGTGCGGGTTTGGAATCTAGGAATTTGTATTTACAAGATGGGAATGAACTAAGAATTTAGGAACTTGTATTTACGAGATGGGAAGGAACTAAGATAAGAATCTAGGAACTTGTATTCAAAAAGCAGGAATGGAATAAGAATCCAGAAAATTACTACGACAAGATAGAAACGGAGTAGGATGCTTGGAATGCATTGTTAGAAAGCAGGGAATAGCTGATAGTGCAGAACCTTGTAATTACAAAGGTCGGAATGGAATAAGAATCCAGAAAATTACTGCTACAAGATAGGAACAAAGTAGGATGCTTGGAAAGCATTGCTAGAAAGCAGGGATTAGCTAATAGTGCAGAACCTTGTAATTACAAAGGTCGGAATGAAATAAAAATTCAGGAGCCTGTATTCACGAGGTAGGAATAGAGTAGAATCCAGAAAAATACTATCAGAAAGTAGGAATGGACTTAGAATCAAAGAAAAATGCTTTAAAAATTTTTTAGAATAAGTTATATACACAAGGGCTTGAGAAGTTTTTCTCAAGCCCTTGTTGTATGTTAGGGAAGTGGATGTTTTCCAATAGTGTATACATGTCAATAGAGTAAACAAATCAATAGGATATGCATGTCAACAGAGCATGTGCGTCAATAGAACCTGTATTCCAATAAAATATGTACGTCAATAGAATATGCATGTCAATAGAACATAGATTTCTTAGCACAGAACTCAAATTTATAAGTCCTATGGGAAAGTAATTTCGTACAAAATTATTACATTGCTTATAGTATCCAGGCAGAATGAATCTGTTTGGGCGTAGTCAATGGAAAAATCTTTCCTACGCCCAAAACAGTTAGAAAACACAAACGTTATGTAAACTAAATGGGCGCCAGAAGCAATAGAACGCTTCCTACGCCCCGTGTTGCTGGTGTAATGGGGGCGTAGGAGCATGAAGGATAGGGAAAACAGCCAATTGGCATCATTTTTAAGAGAAAATTAGTGAAAAATGGGCGTCAGAAAGAAATGGTAGTGGGATTTGCCCAACGAGCCTGAAAACCCAGCAAGCAAGGAAACTTAGAAGCACCAGTGAGCCAAAAATTCCAACAGGCCAGAGAACTTAGCCCCCAGTGAGCCAAAATCATCAGCGAGCCTGAGAACTTAGAAATATCAGCAAGCAAAAACAGTATGCCAGTCCCTAGCACACCAACAGACCAGCAATCCAAAATCTTTAAGTAAGCCAGAAAGATCAGCAAACTAAAACCACCAAAATCCCAATCCCCTCGGCAAATCCCAAGTCCCGGTCAAGCCAGGAATCCCAGTAAGCCCGAAAAATAAAACGATGCTGATAGACTAAACTTATAAATCCTAAAAAGTTTCATTTCAAAACAAAAACAGACTTAAGGATTTCCCTCAAGCCTGTTTCCAAAAACATATTTATTCCAAGTCTGTTCACATTAAGATTTCTCTAAAGTATTGCGAAGTGCTTTTTAACCAAAGTATCTGTCAAGTAATCCCTTCAAAGCTTTTCCATGTCTAGCTTCATCACGAGCCATCTCATGAACGGTATCATGGATTGCATCAAGGTTGTTTTTCTTAGCACATTTTGCAAGTTCTACCTTACCAGAAGTAGCACCGAACTCGCAGTCAACTCTCCATTTCAAGTTGTCTTTGGTTGTAGCTTTCATATTAGGCTCTAAGTCCTCGCCTAACATTTCTGCAAATTTAGCAGCGTGCTCTGCTTCTTCGTAAGCAGCTTTTTCCCAGTAAAGACCTACTTCTGGGTATCCTTCACGGTGAGCGATACGAGCCATGCAAAGGTACATACCAACCTCAGAACATTCACCTTCAAAGTTTGCTTTTAACTGATCGAAGATGTATTTCTTGTCCTCTTCGCTGATTTCAGGATTGTTTTTTACTGTTTTTGCATAAACGCCATATTCATGTTCTGCAGCAAGTGCAAGTTCACCTTCTACTTTTTTGAACTGGTCAGCTCCAACGTGACATACTGGACATTCTTCTGGAGGATTGTCTCCCTCATAAACATAACCACATACACTACATACATACTTTGCCATAATTTTAATCTCCTTTTCTTTTATGATGATTGTAGGCGCTTGCGAAACGCCAAAAGCCGCATAAATACGGCTTTTTTTGTTGTTAAAATAAAATATCTCCTCAAGGTTTATGGTAAAATAGAGTTGTGAGAAACTATCAACCAATCCACCTAAAGGAGATATACCTACATGATAACACATAAACAGCTCTCTTTGGCAGAAGTTTTTGAAGATTGCCAAAATAAATTCGACAACGACAAATACCAGTTCCTTTCTCTTCTTGATGAAGCCATTAACCTTGATGAAATTGTTCCTGTTTCTTTTGTTACTCATTTTCATGCTTCAACCGGAAGACCTCGTAAGCACCAGCTTTATCCAATGCTTAAAGCTTTTCTGATTCAGCGTATATTCTCAATCCCGACTGATATGCTCCTAATCGTTTTCTTGAAATACTCTCAGGAATTACGTGATTTCTGTGGCTTTGATGTTGTTCCTGATGCCTCAAAATTTACCCGTTTTAAACAGGATTTCCTGATGGACTTACAATCTATGTTCGTTCACATGGTTGATATGACCGAACCGATATGCCAAAAACTTGATCCTCATCTGGCGGCTATGACCATCTTCGATACCTCTGGCATTGAAGCCTGGGTGACTGAAAATAATCCAAAATACGCAAACCGTATTATCAAGCAGTTAAAGGCTTTCAAGAAATCCCATAACCTTGATGATTCCTATGATCCTTATAAGGCTGCTTATGGTTCCATGCCTACGCATGCTGCTTCCAATCAGGCAATCCAGCAGATGTACATTAATGGACATTTCTGTTACGCCTATAAGTTTGGCATTGTAACCAACGGACTTGGTATTGTCCGTGATATCACTTTCTATAACAAAGAGTTCCTAAAGGCTCATCCGGATATCGTTGTGGAAAAGAAATCTGACTCTCCTGATGAGGATAAATCTCTTGCCGATTCAAAAGCCCTGCTTCCTGTCCTGGTTGATTTCTTTCAGAAGCATCCGCTTATCGCCCCTAAGACTTTTCTTGGTGATGCTGCTTTTGACACGATTGAAATCTACAAATCTCTTTTCGGTGAAATTGGATTTGAAAAAGCATTTATTCCTCTCCGCGTTAAACTTTCTATGGAAGATAACGGTTATACCATCAACGAAAATGGTGTTCCCTGTTGTCCTCATGATCCTTCGCTTCCTATGAAAAGAGAAGGTAGTAAATCACACTTAAAAAGCAAAATTCCCACGATGAAATTTGTCTGCCCGAAAATGAAATGGGAATACAATAAAGCAGATAAAACAAAACGCCGTGTATGCCATTGTGATAATCCCTGCACAACATCTTCCTGTGGAAGAATGATTTACGTTTATCCCGAAAAGAATCTTCGTGCCTATCCCGGAGTGGAACGGGGGTCAGACGAATGGGAAGAAACATATAAAATCCGTGTAAACGTTGAAAAATCTATTAACCACTTTAAAGACAGCTTTTGCGTAGCTAATCGTAAAACCCAGAACGAAAAAACGCTTCATGCCGATTTACTTTTGGCTGGCATAGCTCAACTTGTTACAGTAATCGTTGCTGATAAAATTCATCAACATCAATACATCCGAAGTCTTAAGCCTTTGATTGCTTAAAATTGAGATTTTATAAATTTTTCTGCTTCATACTAACTATGAAGCCTTTTTGTCATGCCCTAAATGAATGACTGCCACCTTCCATTCCAAGAATCCTGCATTGCAGGATTCTATCCTTGTTTTCAATCAAGATTGCGAACTTGTTTCGCAATTACCTATATGATGATTGATTGAGTTTTAATATTAATAACTATTACTAATTTTAGACAAAAAAATAATTTTGTCAATTATTTTTCTTTTCCTTTTTTGGAATTATGATTCCCGTTTTCGCATACATTCTGGACACTTTCCATAGAAGTAGGTAATATGTCCATCGATTTCACCATCAAAATCCTGTCCTGCCAAAACATTGATATGTTCTAAGCCCTCTAATTTAAGGTCAAGCACCGCGCCACATTCCTTGCAAAAGAAGTGATAGTGCGGTTTCGGGTTCCCGTCGAAACGGTCCGGACCGACACCACTTGCAATCTTTTGAATCTCACCGATTTTGGAGAGAAGGTTCAAATTGCGGTAGACAGTACCAAGGCTGATGTTCGGAAAATCCTCCTTAATATTAAGGTAAACTGTCTCTACGGTAGGATGATCATAACGAGTTGTCAGGAAATTTAAGATAGCATCCCTTTGTTTACTTCGTTTTAACATCGTTCCTCTCTTTCAATCAATAATGATAATTGTTACTGAAATTATAATATCATCTTGAAAAAGATATGTCAATACTTTTTGAGAAGAAAATAGGAATAATTACTAAAATATTTTCAAACAAGAAAAAGTATTAGTCGAAAAGCCTGGTGAGCATATTAATAACTGGAGAAAAAAGCATGATATAATTCAGGTTATTTTATTAAAAAAATACTACTGATGACTTTCGGACTGCATTACGTGAAAAATGAGTCCGGCATATTTCGTATTGTGTCATCCTACCAAAAAAGCCCGGCATATTTCGTATTGCGTCATCCTCCAAAAAGCCTGATATATTCCGTATTGCGCCATCTCAAATCCCCCAGATGTCTTTCAAGTTGTATCTTAAAAAAAGAATGTTCCTAGTAAACAGGAATACGAAAAAATTTTCCTCATATAGATAGTAATAAGGAAAATTAGAATGAGAGTCTTAAATGTCAGGGTTCAAACGGTTTGTTTCGTACATTTATTTATATGAAAATGAGGAGAAGGCAGGAAACGTCGGGTTTGCTAAGATAGAACTTCGAGGGGAGGAGTGTCGGATTGAAGTCCATCTTCGGGGTACATACACCAATAACGTTTCCTGCAAGATATATTTATTTACCGAAAAAGGGGATTTTATACAGGGAGTTTTCATTGGAGCGTGCCGGATTCAGAATGGAAAAGGCGATTTTATAGGAAAAATCAAGGCACGCGGTGTAAATGGAACATCATTAGATTTTGGTCAGACGGATGGACTTTATCTTGCCTGCGAGGATGAACGGATTTTTGCGACGAGATGGACGGATGGCGTCAATCAGCCGATTTCTGCGAGAAGATTCCGAGAGTGGAAAGCGACGGATGAAAAAGAGAGAGCAGGGGAATCTGCGCGGCCACAGGACATGAAAAAAGTGGCAGAAACCACCGCAGCGAATGAAGAACAGGAAATTGTAGAAACCACTCCAGCAATGAAAGAACAGAAAATTGTGGAACCACCCCAGACAACTGCAGAAAGCAGAAATGCAAAAATGTTCCAATCAATAAAAGAAAAGAAAATTGCGGAACCACCCCAGACAACTGCAGAAAACAGAAATGCACAAATCATCCAAACAAATGAAGAAAAGACAGCAATGGAACCCGCACCATCATTGGCAAAAAAGGCAGCAATGAAATCAGCGCAGGTACAACCAGCTGAATTCCCACAACAACCTGCACAATCGCAGCCAGCCGAATCCCCACAACAACCTGCACAATCGCAGCCAGCCGAATCCCCACAACAACCTGCACAATCGCAGCCAGCTGAATTCCCACAACAACCTGCACAATCGCAGCCAACTGAATCTCAACAACAATCTGCACAATCACAACCAGCCGAACATTCACGCACATCTACTCAGCCACAGGACTTATCAGAGGAATCCATCCACGCGACCGAGGTCCCGATGCACAATATTTTTCCGCAATTTATCTGGGAGGAGCAGTGGGAGAAATTAACGAAAAATCATCCGATAGTGAAACTTTTTTCCGATGATACGATTTCCTGTGTGCGAATTGAATTAAAGGATTTAAGGGAGCTGCCAAAACGATACTGGTACCTTGGCAACAACAGCTTTTTGCTGCATGGATTTTTCAATTACCGCTATCTGTTGCTGGGATGTTTTGAGAGGGAAAAAAGATGGTTCCTCGGGGTCCCGGGGATTTACCAAAATCAGGAGCGCGTGATGGCGGCGATTTTTGGTTTCCCGGAATTCCTGACGGAAGGAGAGGCGATGGAGCCGGTCAATCATTTTGGGTATTGGTATCGTCTGCTGGACGAATAAGCCCATAACGCATGTGGTCGACCCACTCCCCATGTAAAAAAATGGAATCACACTCAATGCCCTCATATCGGAAGGACAACGATTCCAAAAGATGAATGGAAGGTGTGTTATCGAGTGCAACTCTCGCATTAATCCGGTGCAGACCAAGATCGGTAAACATAATGGAGATGCCTTTTTCTAACGCTTCGCGGGCATAACCATGATGCTGGTAGGCACTGGAAAATTTATATCCGACCTCAGTGCAGGCGTAGACGTTTCGCAGAATATTGTGGAAACAAACAGTACCTATAATTGTAGTTGGATCTTCTTTTAAAAAGACATAAAATCTTACGGTAGATTGGCTTAACGCAAGTTTATATTCACATTTTAACAAGGCTTCCTGATGGCGGATGGTATAAAAAGAATCCGGCCGGTCAGGCTCATATTTTTCAAAAAGTTCTCGGTCACGCAGTTGGAAATCGAGGACTTTTTTTGCTTCGTTCGTATTTAAAATTCTTAAAACCAGGCGTTCGGTTTCGTAGCAAAAATCCATTGCTTGTTCCCCTTTGACATTATATGTTATAACTATAGTATAGCATTTTTAAGGAGAGTGTAAATGACACAGGATGAAAAATATATGAAAGCCGCCATCAAAGAGGCAAAAAAGGCGTATGCCCTTGCGGAGGTGCCAATTGGATGTGTGATTGTGCAAAATGATAAGATTATCGCGCGTGGATATAATAAAAGAAATACGCAGGGGAACACCCTGGCGCATGCGGAGCTGAATGCAATCAAAAAGGCCAGCAAAAAGACCGGAGACTGGCGCCTGGAGGACTGCACTATGTACGTTACGTTAGAGCCGTGTCAGATGTGCGCCGGAGCCATTGTACAGTCGCGCATGAAAAAAGTGGTGATTGCCTGTATGAACCCGAAGGCGGGATGCGCGGGTTCTGTTTTAAACCTTCTCCAGATGGAGCAGTTCAATCACCAGGTAGAAATCGAACGGGGAGTTTTAGAAGAAGAATGCTCGACGATGCTTTCTTCTTTTTTTCGGGATTTAAGAGAGAAAAAGAAAAAAGAGAAGAAAAAACGGGAAGAATAGCTATCGTGTATGCTGTATACAAAACAGATTTTGGTACAGGATATTTTTGCATCAGAGATAAGATAGGAGAACAGATAGAAAAATGAAACAAGAACAACAAAATATATTAGGGACAGTGCCGGTAAAAGATTTGCTGGTAAAATTTGCGGTGCCAAGTATTATCGCAATGCTAGTCAGTGCATTGTACAACATTGTCGACCAGCTTTTTATTGGACAAAGTGTCGGTACGCTAGGAAATGCCGCAACCAACGTGGCGTTCCCGCTCAGCACGTCCTGCGTGGCAATTTCACTTTTGCTTGGAATTGGTGGAGCTTCCGCTTTTAACCTTGCAATGGGGGAAGGAGACAAGGAGAAAGCGCCGCACTATATTGGAAATGCGATTACCTGCCTGCTGGTTTTGAGTATGCTTTTGATGCTGGTCAGCGAGATATTCCTTACCCCGATGTTAAAACTCTTCGGAGCAACTACAAATGTACTTAAATATGCAAAAACCTATGTATCCATCACGGCGATTGGATTTCCGTTTCTGATTCTTGCGACAGGGGGCGGACATTTGGTTCGTGCAGACGGCAGTCCAAGATTTATGATGGTTTCAAACCTGGTGGGTGCCATCATCAATACCGTTTTAGACGCGGTGTTTATTTTTGGCTTTAACATGGGGATGAGAGGAGCCGCACTTGCAACCATCATCGGACAGATTTGTTCCGGGATTTTGGTGATTGCGTATCTGACGCACTATAAAACCGTGAAACTGACGATGATTCACCTGATTCCAAAATGGGAATACATTGGAAAAGTAATTGCACTCGGAGCATCACCTTTTTTCAATCAGATTGCAATGATGATTGTGCAGGTATTAATGAACCAGTCATTGACATACTACGGCGCACAGTCCGTTTACGGGGAAGATATTCCGCTCGCATGTGCTGGAATCATCAATAAAGTTTCCATGGTCTTTTTCTCGATTATCATCGGAATTTCCCAGGGAATGCAGCCGATTGCAAGCTTCAACTACGGGGCAAAAAACTGGGAGCGTGTCCGCAATGTATACAAGCTTGCGATGCGCAGTGGATTTGTGATTTCCATTTTTGCATTCGTGCTGTTTCAGACGATGCCAAGACAGATTATTTCGCTGTTTGGAAAAGGCGATTCCGAAATGTATTATCAGTTTGCCATTTTGTATTTCCGGATTTTTCTGTTTTTTACGTTTGTCAACTGCGTGCAGCCGATTGTGGCAAACTTTTTTACCGCAATTGGAAAACCTAAGAAAGGTATTTTCTTATCTCTGACGAGACAGATTATCTTTTTCCTGCCCTGCTTATTGATTTTACCACAGTTTCTGGGAATTGATGGCATCATGTACACAGGTCCGGTTGCAGACTGCGTCGCAGCTGTCATCGGCATTGTGATGGGGGTTCAGGAGATGCGCAGACTAAAAGGCTATATGGCAAAAGAAGAATCATAAAACAAAGTTTTTAGAAAAAAAGATTGACAATATATGGAAGTTGCGTATAATTGTAAAAAAAGTAAGAGGTAGAAACGATGAAAACATTACAGTCAGTGAAAAACTTTATGTTCGTGAAAAAACCGGTGAGACAGATCATGGTCCCACAGGTCTTTTTTGCTAGCATAAAACATCCGCTGACGTGATATAGTATAACTACAAATGTAATTATATGTGAGAGGCCGATGTTTTGAAGATTCAGAGCATCGGTCTTTTTGTATATTCACGGCTCTACCAAGAAGGAGGAAAGTGATGATAAGAAAATTACTACAAGGCATACCGAAAAAACTATTAATCTGCAACGCAATCTTCACCATTATCTGGGGTTTGATGAACTCCTATATGACGGTGGCGCTCGCGAAGGTGACTGCTGTCAGCGTCGAGCGAAAAACGTTTGTGGGCGCAGCACTTTTCTTTGTCGGATATATTTTAGTGTGGGAAGCGGCGGAGTTTGTCTGCGATATGTGCGATGGCACGCAGGACGCTTACGTGCGCAACGAGAGTTACCGCTATTATTACAAAAAGATTTACGAGACGAAGCCGTCTGTTTTGCAAAAAGAAAATACCGGTTATGTTGCCGGCATTTTGACACAGCTGATTGAGCGGAAGGCAAAAATGATGCAGAGTACTTTGTTAGCGTCCATCAGCATCATTTATATCGGCTATCTGATTGTCTATATTGGAAAATATTCTCCATGGTTTTCCTTGATTGTACTTGGACTTACCATCGTGGGCGTTCTGATTCGTCTTGCGTGTTCGAAAACGATTGCGCCAAGTCTAAAGGCGATGACAACGGCGAGAGGAGAGCTGAATAAGATTTTTATGGACGGGATTCACAATATTTCGACCGTGCAAAGGTACCGCGGCATTGATTTTCTAATGAAAAAGACAGACGGCTATTGCAAAGAAAACCTTCGGGCGACAAAGAAATTTTTCTTTGGAAATGAGGTTGGTTTTACCGCATATAAGAGCGTCAATTATCTGCTTTGCCCAATCTGCATGTTTGTGGCGCTTGCACTTTATACGAAAAATCCAAATTTCCCAATTGTGGAATTTATGGCATACCTTGCAATTGTAACGGTACAGCTGGTACACAATGTAAAAAATATCGCAAGCTTTATCAATGATTTTAACATTTATGCGACCTCACAGCGCGAGATGGATAAGATGGTTGCGGAGTGGTCAGACAGCTATACCAGCACTTCCATCGGAAGTGCGTTTGAGACTATCAGCTTAAAAGATGTTTCCTATCAGTACACCACCGCCGAGGGTGCGACGACCATCCAGATTCCTCATTTTTCCATGAAAAAAGGGGAGCGTGTCTGCATCACTGGGGAGAGCGGTCAGGGCAAGACCACGATGTTGAAACTGCTTTCCGGTATGATTGAGACAGAAAACAAACTGTTTGTAGATGGAAAAGAGACGAAGAAAAATATCGACGCAGTATTTATTGCGCAGGATACGGAGATGTTAGACATGACGCTTCGCGAGAATCTGACTTTTGGAAAAGAAGGCATTTCAGACGAGGAACTTATCTCCATGATAGAAGAAGTCGGCATGGGCGACTGGCTGGAAAAACAAAAGGACGGGCTGGACACCATGTTAGGAGAGCGCGGCGTATTTGTTTCCACCGGACAGCGGCAGCGTCTCAACTTACTGCGGGGGCTTCTGATGGAAAAAGAGATTTACTTACTCGATGAGCCTACCAGTAATGTAGACGATGAGACCGAAGAAAAGATGATTTCTCTCATCAACCGGAAGTTGAAAGGAAAAACAATTGTAGTTGTAACACACAAACAAAAAATCTGTGAGATTTGTGACACACAGTACTTTTTCACAGACAATCAGATTGTTTGTGCCGGTTAACAATAAGGAAGTTAAAATGTCTGTTTTTGCCAATACAATCCAAGAGTTTGTGCGGTCTAACTATTGACAATTGGCGGTGTTATAGGCTATACTTAAATCTCCGAGCAGCCGGGGTGGTAGCGGTACCTTGAACCAACAATCCGCTATAGTTGGGGTGATGTCGAACAGAGGGTCTTCAATTTTGGAGCTGCCCTTCATAAGTGGCGCTGACGTTTGGGTCTTGCGCAACAGGAATTTACGAACCAGGTCAGGTCAGGAATGAAGCAGCCTTAAGTAAAACCTCCTGTGTGCCGCGAGGGTGCCTGGGCCGAGTTAACTGTGGAGGTAACGTCTGGGATTTCGATTCGAAGTAAGACGCTCGGTTTTAAATTTTACAATGACAATTGCAAAAGGACTGCCGCATCTGGAAACGACGGGTGCCACAGCCCTTTTTTGCTGGATAAGATTTGTGTGGAAGAAGGAGGTAACGATATGACAGAAAATGAAATGAACAAAGTAGAACAAGTCATTCCGGAGAAACCGGATTACGAGAAAGAGCTGATTTCCATCGTCCGAAGTCAGGACTCTGACGATGTCATACGAGACCGCCTTGCGGACTACCACGAAAACGATATCGCAGATATTTTGGATGATTTGACTGTTACAGAAAGAAAAAAGCTGTATCGTATTTTAGGTGTTGACGCAGTTTCAGAGGTATTTACCTATCTGGATGATGTTGGAACCTATATCGAAGAGTTAGATGCGGAAAAGGCTGCAGATATCATTGAGTCGATGGATGCGGATGATGCGGTCGATATTTTGGACGAACTGGAAGAGGATAAAAGTGAGGAAATCTTCCATCTGATGAACGATGAAGCACAGCATGATATCGATTTGATTCATTCTTACAGTGAAGATGAAATCGGTAGCAAAATGACGACAAACTTCATTGTGATTGACCGTGGTGCCACAGTGCGCCAGGCAATGAAAGAGCTTGTCAGCCAGGCAGCCGAAAACGACAATATCATGACACTTTATGTGGTAAATGATGACCGTACTTTTTACGGTGCAATTGATTTAAAAGATTTGATTTCGGCAAGAGAATATGCGAATCTGGAGGATTTGATTGCAACATTTTACCCTTATGTTTATGCAGAAGAATCCATCAGCGAATGTATCGAAGAATTAAAAGATTACTCCGAGGACTCCATCCCGGTTCTGGATAATGGAAAAAGAATCATCGGTGTCATCACAGCCCAGGATATCGTTGAGGTTGTCGATGAGGAAATGGGAGAGGATTACGCAAAATTAGCAGGTTTGACGGCAGAGGAAGATTTAAAGGAACCTTTGCTAGAGAGTATGAAAAAAAGAATTCCCTGGCTTATCATTTTATTAGGTCTAGGACTCGTGGTATCAACAGTTGTTGGAATGTTTGAAAAAGTAGTGGCAGAACTGACCATTGTCATCTGTTTCCAGTCCCTGATTTTAGATATGGCAGGAAATGTCGGAACACAGTCACTTGCGGTTACCATCCGTGTTTTGATGGATGAAAACCTTTCCGGAAAACAGAAGTTGTATCTGGTTGGAAAAGAAATGCGTATCGGTCTTGCAAATGGTTTGCTATTAGGACTGCTATCTTTTGTCTTTATCGGGTTATATGTGATGATTGCAAAACACGGAACACCGGGATTTTCTTTTGCGGTGTCCGGCTGTATCGGAATTGCGCTTGTGACAGCGATGGTGATTTCCAGTTTTACCGGAACAATTATTCCAATGTTTTTCCATAAGATAAAAGTTGACCCGGCAGTGGCATCCGGTCCGTTGATTACGACCATCAATGACCTGGTTGCAGTTGTGACTTACTACGGACTGACTTGGATTCTGTTGATTCAAATGCTCGGTTTTTAGGAAAAATGCCGAACGCAGACGAAAACCGGCGAAGATGAAACTGCTATTTGGGGAAACAATATATTATAATAGAAGAGACAGGATAAGTGAATGACCATTTTGGCTCGAAAAGCTGGAAGATAGAACGACAGAATTGGCTAGAAACGGGAGGATAAAAAATGTGGGATAAAATTCGAAAATTTTTATATGAAGTGTGTGACATCATGGAACTTTTGATGGCAGTTGCAGTTGTGGCAGGTCTTGTCATTGCAGTGGTATCGCTGGTGCCGGATTTACAGCATTATTGGGCAAACCGCACGCATGAAGGGGAGTTCCTGATTTATCTGGACGCCGTATTCAATATCGTAATCGGAATTGAGTTTATGAAGATGTTATGTAAACCAAACTCCGCAAACATCATCGAAGCGCTGATTTTTTTGATTGCACGACACATGATTATTGGAACCACAACAGCGGGAGAAGATTTGCTGTCTATTATCAGTATCGCAATCCTGTTCTTATTCCGCAGATTCATGTTAATGACAAAGCCAAACAAAAATCAGAAGCTGCCAAATCTTTTTCATGTAATCAAGGCAATGCAGAGTCCGGAAGTGCGGGATATGATAATCGAGGCAGAGGAAAAAGATTTAAGACACACGGAACACAAGAAAGAAGACTAAGGCATGCAGAACACAGGGAAGAAGATGCTGA
Organism: Roseburia sp. 831b; assembly: GCF_001940165.2. Taxonomy (NCBI): domain Bacteria; kingdom Bacillati; phylum Bacillota; class Clostridia; order Lachnospirales; family Lachnospiraceae; genus Roseburia; species Roseburia sp. 831b. The sequence continues at coordinate 2,953,992 of NZ_CP135162.1, forward strand.
GAAAACATTAGAAAATCTTAGACTTTTCTTATGTTTGCTCATCGGAACAAAATTGCCTTGTCATTGTGCAATTTGCCAGTAAGAAAACTGTAAGCAACCTTTTGACACCAAAGTCTGAGAAATAAATCACACAGAATACAATGAAAAATACAAGAAAAGCAGGCTGATTGTAAGGGGAGAATGATACACAGAATGCGAAGGAAAGTAAAGAATGGGGAAAAACAAAAGAGAGATTTTTTCTGAAATAGAACACAGATTGAGAGAAAATCTCAAATAGAATTGAAAAATTCCTGTTAATTTTTTCACAAAGTTTTATTTTAGCAGAAATGTGCCTAAATGTCAAATAAAAGTGCATTTTATCAGATACAAGCATTGAAATATTTAGTTTCTGCTATATAATGAAGGTAAATCGTGCGTTTTGCACAGTAATCTTAAACACATTATAAAATAGAAAAGTGAGGAAAATAAAATGTTCGGATTTGGTCAGTTAATCGAGATCCTAAAAAAAGATCCTAAGAAAATCGTCTTTACAGAAGGAAACGATCCTCGTATCTTAGAGGCAGCTTCCAGACTTTTAGCAAGCAGCTTCCTTCACCCAATCCTTGTTGGTAATCCAGACGAAATCAACAAAGTTGCAGAGGAAAGTGGATTTAATATTCGTGGAGCAGAGATCATCGACCCAAACAATTATGATAGATTTGACGAGATGGTAGATTTATTCTGCGAACTTCGTAAAAGCAAAGGTGTTACACCAGAGCAGGCAAGAGGAATTCTTTCCCAGGCAAACTACTTTGGAACAATGTTAGTAAAAATGGGTGTAGCTGATTCCCTTCTTGGTGGAGCTACATATTCCACAGCAGATACAGTTCGTCCTGCATTACAGTTAATCAAGACAAAACCAGGCAACAGCATCGTATCTTCTTGCTTTATCTTAGTTCGTCCATCTGCTACAGGTGAGAACGAAGTATTGGCAATGGGTGACTGTGCAATCAACATTCATCCAACAGAAGATGAATTAGTTGAAATCGCTGGAGAATCTGCAGAGTGTGCAAGAATTTTCGGTGTAGATCCTAAGGTTGCATTCTTAAGCTACTCAACACTTGGTTCCGGAAAAGGTGAAGATGTTGACAAAATGCGTAATGCAGCTCACAAAGCAAAAGAAAAATATCCAAACCTTCCAATCGAAGGCGAGATTCAGTTCGATGCAGCAGTATCTCCACGTGTTGCTCGTACAAAATGCCCTGAATCAGAAGTTGCAGGACATGCAAATACATTTATCTTCCCAGATATCAACGCTGGTAACATTGGCTACAAGATTGCACAGCGTCTTGGTAACTTCGAAGCTTACGGACCAATCTTACTTGGTTTAAATGCTCCAATCAATGACTTATCCCGTGGATGTAACGCGTCAGAAGTATACTCCATGGCAATCATTACTGCAGCATTAGCATAATAATCGCTAGAAATCATATAAAAATATACCCAATGAAAAGCGGTATCCGAAGGAAACTTTGGATGCCGCTTTTCTTGTCGGAGAAGATGTTAGGGATGTAGAGGTTCTTGTTATATAGGACGGCAGGAAGATAGCTTTTGTTGTTATATAGGACAGAAAAAGTATAGCTTTCGTTGTTATACAGTGCAGCAGGAAGATAACTTTTCTTGGCATATAAGGTACTGGGAAAAAACTTTTCCTATACTACAAGATTCGTAGAGATTGCTTTTTGGCATAGAATTTTGTTGTTCTACTGTTCCACGGATATTTGCATTCGTGGTGCGTTTACAATGTCTGGAGAACTTGAATTGGAGTGAGAATCTAGAAAAGTGCATGAAAACACCCAAAGACGTTAAGGCAATGGAGTAGAGATTTTCAAAAATCGTAGAAAACACCTAAAGACGTCAAGTCAATGGAGTGGAAAACTTCAGAAATCAGGAAAAACACCTAAAGCTAGGAAAGCAATGGAGTGGAGATTTCCCAAAATCGCAGAAAACACCTAAAGACGTCAAGTCAATGGAGTGGAAAATTTCAGAAATCAGGAAAAACACCTAAAGCCATTTAAGCAATGGAGTAGAAATTTCCCAAAATCGCAGAAAACACCTAAAGTCATAAATATAAACTACTATCTATATAGTGGACACGTAGTTAAAAAAATCCCCTCTTTTTAAAGGTGATACCTAGATAAAGGACGTACATTCTACGCTATAATATTAAATTCACATGAATTTTAAGCCGACGAAAATCCTGAGAATACCAAGTCAACTGAATTCCCCAGAATTCTAAGCCAGCTCAACTCAAAAAATACCAGATCAACTGAATTCATAAGGATTCTAAGCCAACTCGTCTCCCAAGAATTCTAGCCAATTCAATTCATGAGAATTCCAAGCTAACTTACCTTCCAAGAATACAAAGCCAACTCACCTCCCAAGAATTCCAGTCCGCCCGAATCCCATCCGGGGATTCCAAACCCCTGCCCTTTTGCGTTGGAATATCACTATGCAGAAGCAGACCGCGAAAGAGAACCGCCAAGCCTCCTTTTCATCTGGGAATATTGCTAAATGAAATAAGTGACGTAAAAACAAGTCATCGAGCTTATAATCTATAAAGAAAACGGTCACTTGAAAGTGCAATAATAAAAATACACTTGTAGTTATACACAAAATAATGTGGATAATGTTGGTAAGTGCGGGATAATTAACTTAATAAATGGAAATATTCTGAAAATATAATGGAAAAATAAATTAAATCTAAATAAATTATAAAATTAGCACTCACCTATTGACAGTGCTAATAAAAAGGTCTATAACGTAGTTACAAGGTAAGAACAAGAAAGCTTATCGCAAAGAATAAGAATAGAAAGAGGGAAACGATTATGTTAAGACCAAGTATTTTTAGTAATAATTTTGTAGATAATATGTTTGATGACTTTTTCGATGATTCTTTCATGCCGACGATGTCGGCTATGCCAAGCCAGTATGCCCGCACAACAGGCGCTATGAGCACAGATGTACGGGAGACAGATAATGCTTACTATATAGATATGGAACTTCCTGGATTTGCAAAAGAGGATGTTCAGGCAGAACTGAAAGATGGTTATCTGACCATCAATGCTGCACACAATGAGAATAAAGAAGAAAAGAACAAAGAAGGAAAGTTCATACGAAGAGAACGTTACACCGGAAGTTATCAGAGAAGCTTCTACGTTGGCGAGCAGATGACGCAGGAAGATATCAAAGCTAAATTCAACAATGGTATTTTGACGGTTGAAGTTCCAAAGAAAGAAGCAAAGCCGGAAGTAGAACAGAAGAAATACATTACGATTGAAGGCTAAATAATTTTGGAAGGTTATCTGAAGCAGAAAAGGTTAACTGAAAATCAAGAATTGTGAAAAGATATGGAAACTGTCCAGTTGCAATCGTTTCAATACAAATAGATGAAAAAGGTGCTATACCAAGTGAGGAAACTCTAAGGTATAGCATCTTTTTGCTTTTGCAGAAAGTGCTGCTTTTACATAGAGGAAAGCTTTCTATAAGGATGCGACGGGAACACATTTTAAAAGGGCAGTATACATAATTAGGTATTTATTGCTCCGACCAGTTAAGTTATTCTGCTTGTATGTTGTCTGACAAGTTTTCGTAATCATCCATTTGTTTGCTGACCCAGTTCATGGTATCTTGATAAATCTGTCCAAACGAGGTGCCAAGAATTTTTTCAAAATCGCCATTGGTGGTTGAGAGCGCGGCAAGTTTGTCAAATCCATAGGTGTCCGTGATATATTTTGCCATTGAGGCGGATTCGGAGTAACCGATATCTGATATGGCAGGAACATTCAAATTGCCGGTCGCAGGATCAAAACGTTGGGAATAACGTTCAAGAGCCTGGCGATAGGTACCAAGAGTGCCAGAATAACAATCGTTTTTATCATCCCAGTAGCCTCTCTCTCGAATAAGATTTTTTCCGATATAGGAAACATAGGCAATACTGCTTTCGCGGTTCTCTAACTCAATATTGGCCATAACGGTTGGAAACCATTCTACCAGGTATGGGTGTTGTATCGTAGGCACAATTTTATCAGGACCATATGTCAGATGATGACAATATTCGTGTAAGAGACAATAGGGCACTTCATACCAGCCTAATACAACCTTTATGGTTTCCTCATCAGGAAAATAACAAGAACGGGAAGTATTGACGTCATGCTCTTTTTCAAATTGTGTTAAAATGTAAACCTTATTTAAGTTTTCCGGGAGGTATCCACCGAGATAATCTCTTGCATCTTGAAAGTCTAGAACACGTAGGGGTTCGATAATATTATAATTTTTTACCATATTAAGGTAACCGATTGCAGCAACATCTGCATCTTCCCATAGCCAGATGGCATCGTCGGATTCGATTCGGTAGGTACAGGAATCTTTTGCGTGGTCGGTATGATTATAGCCAAAATTAATTTTTCCAAGTTCGGAGTAAGCCGAATCGCAACCGATGCTTTTCAGCCACTTATTTTTTTCATTCACAAGGGATTCATGATCGTAAGATTGCTCTAACGAGTGACATAACTTTTCGTAGGCATCAAAGGAATAGGAATCCACATACCAAAGAGAAAAAGCTTTCACCGATTCTTTTTCAATGGCAGAATCCTCCTGTGAAAAATAAGTTGTTTCCAACATTGGAAGTGTAAAATCTAAAAGGTACAGGTGCTCCTTGTCGCTGTAAAAGGATTGAAGTTCGTTGGTGTGTGTATCGGAATTGTCATAGGAAAGGATGCCATTATCGATACAATATGCGAAAAACAGGCCATACTGCTCCGCGCAGGAAGTATTGCCTGGATGCGTTTTCTTTACGAGACACCATAAATCATCGAAAGTGAGCGTTTTCCCATCCGTGATGCATAAAGGAGTGTGAAAAGAGGCATTATTATCGGATTGAAACCCAAGGTAAACGGTCAGGTCTTGGGTAGGAGAATCGAAAAAAGAATCTGTGTAGGAAATAAAATCGGAGATTTTTCCGATAAGTTCCTTGGCACTTTCTTCGTCAAAGTTCTCTGAATTAAAATCATATTCGATTCCCTGGTAGGTTGTGTAGGTGCTAAAACCATGCCATTTCCCTGGAAAAATTTCCTTTTCCTTCCATTCCACTGTATCAATGTCAAAGTTTTTTATATGTGGGCAATGAGCCCGTCCTATAAAAAGGACAAGAAATAAGAGAAAAACGAATATGAATGAAGCTTGTAATTTTTTGTGTCGCATATATGTACTTTATTCATAATGATGATATTGGGCTATTTTTTCAAAAATAGGATTCAGGTGTCAAAAGGCAGCTTACAGGTTTCTTGTTGGTAAATTGCACAATGCCAAGTCTATTTTGTTCCGATGAGTGAACATAAGAAAAATCTAAGTATGCCTGATACAGATTATTTCAGAGTGACGTGCCCGGAATTCAACGAGCCATCCTTGGCTCGTGAAGCCTTGTTCTGCCGTCCGTGGCAGAACATCACTGGGTATTTTGGGGCATACTAAGATTTTCTAATGTTCCCTCAAAGTCACAAAAAAGTCTTGCCTTTGAGCAATTTCCCAGCGACTAACTTGTGAGCAGCCTTTTGCCCCCGAATCTAGCATAAGTAAAATTGTAATACAAAAGCGAGACTGTGGGAATAACATAAATGGAAACATGTAAATTTCTATTCGTAAAATCTTTCCCCAACAGTCTACAAAAACCGGGAAACCCATGTTATAATAATTTTGACATAAAATGAGAAAGGCATGGTTATTTCACATGACAAAACACGAAAAAGTACAGGTTGTTTATGAGTACTTTATTTTAACGATAGCAACCCTGATTCAGGTTGCCGGAATCTATGTATTTAAGTTCCCGAATAATTACTCCTTCGGTGGAGTTACCGGTATGTCCATCGTGCTCGCAAAAGGACTGCCGCTGACACCCGGTACAATTACATTTGTAATTAATATGGTACTTTTGATATTGGGCTTTCTGTTCCTTGGAAAATCGTTTGGAATCAAGACGGTATATGTCAGTGTCCTAATGTCTGTTGCGCTGTGGGCGGCAGAAATCATTTTCCCAATGAAAGCGCCACTGACAACACAGCCGGTGCTGGAACTGATTTATGCGATTGTTCTGCCTGCATTCGGCTCGGCAATTCTGTTTAACGTAGGAGCATCCAGCGGTGGTACGGATATTATTGCGATGATTTTGAAAAAGTATACGCATCTGAATATTGCGAGTGCACTTTTTTGCGTCGATTTATTTATCGTCATTGCATCCTGTTTTGTGTTTGATGCGCAGACAGGTCTTTTTTCCATGTGCGGTCTTCTTGCAAAATCACTCGTCGTGGATAACGTGATTGAGAGCATAAATTTATGTAAATATTTTACGATTGTGTGTGACAATCCGCAGCCAATCTGCGATTTTATCATGAAGGATTTGAACCGGAGCGCGACGATTTATCATGCGGAAGGGGCTTACCAGCATAATCAGAAAACCGTTATTTTAACTGTTTTAAAAAGAAGGCAGGCGGTGGAATTGCGTAACTTCATCAAGAGAAATCAGCCGACTGCATTTATCGCAATTACCAACAGCAGTGAGATTATTGGAAAAGGATTTCGCGGTTTCAACTAAAACTTTCATAAAAACTTTAGAATGTATTAATGGGGAATTTACTTCTGTTTGTTATAATAACAGTATCAAAAATGATTTGCTAAGGAGAAGATAAATATGGGAAATCAGAACGCAATGAAACAGAACGGGACGATGCCATTGAATCCCGTGATTATACAACAGCAGGTAATAGAAGTAAATGAAGTTATGCCGGTGACCATTACGGTAAATGATAATATGGAAGAAATTGCAGATATGACAGAGCAATTCTCCCAGACAATCGACCCGATTTTAAGGATGTACAATGCAGCAATGAGCGCAACGACTGCAAGACTTGAGATTATTAAAGATGAATTCAAGTACCGAAAAGCACGTTGTCCCATTCATCATATCGACACACGTTTGAAGTCTGCAAAAAGTATTCTTGGAAAACTGGAAAAAAAGGACTTAAACCTCACGTTAAGTGCAGCTTGTAATAACATTTATGATATTGCGGGAATCCGCGTTGTGTGTCCTTATATGAAGGATGTTTATTTGATTCGTGACCGAATTCTGGCACAGGATGACATCCATATCATGGAGATTAAAGACTACATAGAGAATCCAAAACCAAACGGTTACCGCAGTCTTCACATGGTAATCCGTGTTCCGGTTTATTTTATGAATAAGAAACAGATGGTGCCGGTGGAATTACAGATTCGGACACTTGCCATGGATTTGTGGGCAAGTTTAGAACATGATATCCAGTATAAAAGCATCAAGAGCAAAGTTTGTACGGAAGATTTTTCAGACGAACTCAGAGAATGCGCGAAGCTGATTTATCAGGCAGAAGAAAAAATGGAGATGATGAACTCGATGTTAGAGTAGACCAACATCTTTCATTATATATAGGTTTGGATGTCAAAAAACTGTGAGCTGCCTTTTCGCATCCGAAGCTATCACACAGAAAGCATATTTCATGAAAAACATGGAGTATGCTTTTTCTTTCGGTTCGGTTGTGAAAAGAGGACTTGCAAATTAGTAGATAACAAATTGCACAAAGCCCGGTCGATTTTGTGATTTTGGGAGAATATTAGAAAATCTTTGTATGGCTATTCCTTCTCAGTGATGTTCTGCCACGGACGGCAGAACAAGGCTTCACGAGCCATGGATGGCTCGTTGAACGCCGGGCACGTCACTCTGAAATATACTTTGTTAGGCATACATAGACTTTTCTTATATTCGTACATCAAAACAAAATCGACCGGGCTTTGTACAATTTGTCATATAGTAACTATGAGCCCTCTTTTCCCAACCGAACCGAAAGGTAACGACCACATTGTATTCTGTATACAAGAATCAGCTTTTTTGCACATTTTTACAAAGTCTGTTAAAATGACAAAAAACAGGTGTGCCGGAATGTAAAACCAACCGCAGGTTTGCAGGAAAGCGCAAGAAGAAGGAGAGAAGAATGTCAGAGGAATTTAAAGAATATGCAACATTTACCGTAAAGAGCAAAGAGGGAGAAGATGTCGAGCTCGCAGTGGTCGACGAATTTGAGTTTGAACACAAGAATTATGTGGTGGGAGCCCGCATCGAAGGCGATGAGATTTCGCAGGAAGGGCTGTATATCTACAAAGTAAAGGTGAGCGAAGATGACTTTTCCGTAGAAAAAATCAACAACCAGGTTGAGTATGAAAAAGTAGCAAAGGCTTACATGGAGATGGAGGATTAGAGAAGATGAGTTTAGTTGGGAATTTGTTATGGTTTATTTTTGGCGGGTTTTTTAGCGGGCTGTCGTGGGTTCTGGCAGGATGCCTATGGTGCATCACAATTGTAGGAATTCCGATTGGGTTACAGTGTTTTAAGTTTGCAGGGCTTGCATTTTGGCCATTTGGAAAAGAGATAGAGTATGGCGGAGGTGCCATGAGCCTTGTCGCAAATATTTTCTGGCTTATCCTGTCTGGAATTCCAATGGCAATCGCAGATGTTGTGACAGGATGTTTATGGTGCATCACAATCGTAGGAATTCCGTTTGGAAAACAGTTTTTCAAACTGGCAAAACTTTCATTGATGCCGTTCGGGGCACGTGTCGTTTAAATTACAAGGGAGGTTCACGTGGGAAAGAATCCGTTAACACCAGAAGAAAATAAAAAAGCTGATATTCTATGCATAATATCTGTGGTTTGTGCATTAGCACCAACGTCGTCGTTTATGAAGCTTTTTTCCTTTTTCAATGGAAAATTGGCAAAAATAGAGGTCGACAACTGGCTGTTTGAACTGTTCCAGGAAATGGTTACAAGTGTAGTTGGAATGATGGTGATTGGCTGCTTCATTGTAGCACTGGTACTGATGATTTATGTCAGAGTCAAATATCCGCAGAATGTGTTTGGAAAAGTTTTGATGTGGGTATACATTGTGCTGTTTATCATAGCAATCATAGGCATTGTGGTTTTGTTGGTGGCATGTAATATTGTATGTGGAACTATGTGCAACTCGTCCGCTTGTGCCGCAATATTGCCTTGGCAGGGTGTGCTATGGAGATTGTAGTCTGGCATTGGCGCATCTCACCGTACGCAATCTGCTTTTTCCTCAGTTTTGTGGCAGGATTTTCGTATGTGGCGCGGGAACTTTTGAAAAGAGGCATTGAAAAAAGATATATTGCGTATTCGATGATGTTAAATATCGCACTGATTTTATACGGTGGCTGGGCGTTTACACTTGTCGTTCAATATCTTCAGAATGGAAAAGTAGAAAAAGTTGGATTTTCAAGTCTTGGCGGCGCCGTTGGCATGCTGCTTGGTGTCTGGATTTTTACAAAAATCGATGCCAGACAAAAAGATGCATTTGTCCAGACCTACACGATAAGCCTCGGTCTCATGTACGGCGTGTCGAAACTAGGCTGCTTTTTTGCCGGGTGCTGCCGAGGAAAAAGTTATGACGGTCTCGGATGTGTGCGCTATCTGGATGGCGGAAACAAGTCGGAGTGGATGATACCGGTGCAATTGATAGAAACAATTATATTTGTAGTTTTGTTTCTTTTCCTCAATCGACTGGCAAAAAAAGGCATGCAAAATATCAGCGCCTGGTGTGTCGTAATCTACGCTTTTTTCAAGTTTCTTCTGGATTTTTTGCGCGATAATCCGCCAGGGCAGCTTTTTTCCATAAATCAATGGGTGTGTCTGTTACTTTTTATGATTGCAGGAGGAAAAATAAGTTATGATAAACGAAAAAATGATTCAAAAAATGGTAGAGTTTGATGGCGGGGACCCGAAGAGAATCCAGCATTTTTTGAAGGTGTATCAATTTGCACATGTGATTGGAGTGGAAGAGGGGATTTCAGAGGAACTGCAAAAAATACTTGACCTTGCGGCGATTCTTCACGATATTGGAATCAGACCGAGTGAAGAAAAGTACGGACGCTCCGACGGAAAACTGCAGGAGCAGGAAGGTCCGGCCTACGCAATGCAGCTGTTAAAAGAATTTTCGGAGGTTACGGAAGAAGAGCGTGACCGGATTTGTTATCTGATTGGTCATCATCATACCTACCAAAATGTAGAGGGGATGGATTACCAGATTTTGCTGGAGGCAGATTTCCTTGTGAATGCGTACGAGGATGAGCTGCCAAAGGAAGCAATTTTAACATTCAAACATAAGGTATTTCGTACCGAAACAGGAAAGAAGCTTCTGGATACGATGTTTGGGCTTTAGGAATGTTCTACACTTTTGAAAGATAGAAGTTAGAATTGACAGCAGCAGGTATGGATAGTAAAATATAGAAAACCTACCCGATTAGTAGGATAACAAGGCAGATGCGAAAGTACTCTGCTTCTTTATTTGTGCGAGTAACGAGGAAAAATAAGTTCCTCATAGTTAAAATTAGAATCGAGGTTTTTATGTTAAATCAATTTTCAAGAACGCAATTGCTGATTGGAGAACAGGCAATTGAAAAGTTAAAGGCATCCAGAGTAGCAGTTTTTGGAATCGGCGGAGTCGGCGGTTATGTCTGCGAAGCCCTGGTGCGAAGCGGAGTCGGGGAATTTGACCTGATTGATGATGATAAAGTCTGCCTGACAAACTTAAACAGACAGATTATTGCGACGCGAAAAACCGTTGGAAAATATAAAGCAGATGTGATGAAAGAGCGTATGCTGGAAATCAATCCAGATGTAAAAGTGCATGTTCATAAATGTTTTTTCCTGCCGGAAAATGCAGACGAATTCCCGTTTGAGGAGTACGATTATGTGGTGGATGCAGTAGATACTGTTACGGCAAAGCTTGAGATTATCATGCGTGCAAAAGGACTTGGTGTTCCGGTCATCAGTGCGATGGGAGCTGGAAATAAGTTGGATCCGGGCAGATTCCAGGTGACTGATATTTATAAGACAAAAGTTTGTCCGCTCGCACGCGTGATGCGAAGAGAATTAAAGAAAAGAAACGTCAAAAGTTTGAAGGTCGTTTATTCGGATGAACAGCCAATCCGTCCAATTGATGATATGTCAATCAGTTGTCGTACGAACTGTATCTGCCCACCAGGGGCAAAACACAAATGCACAGACCGACGCGATATTCCGGGAAGTACCGCATTTGTTCCGGCGGTGGCAGGTCTTATGATCGCAGGTGAGATTGTGAAAGATTTATCAAACAGCACGGGCAGTTCCTCAAATGCAGCTGGGAAAAAAGGAAAAAACGGTTATCATGACTTGAAATGTAATCTGGTTGACATGGTGGTCGAGGAGCAGGCAAAGCTTGGCTACAATAAAGAAGCAATCCGGCTCTATTATCCGTTAAGTTCACTCAACCATATTTTAAATACGTCGCTTGATACAGAAGAAATGCTTTCTTATTTAATAGCCTTCCCGGCTTATGTAGAAAAAATTTGCGGCGAAGTAAAAGTTTCCAAGGAAGAAGAGCGTTTCTGCTTTTACCTTGGAGAAGATTTTTCGGAGCATGTGCATACTCACAAAGCCGGTAACCGGTTCTTAGCCGAACTGGTAGAACTGGTTGGAAAACATGGCACCACCTTACAGCAGATAGAAGAATTTTTCCATGCACAGGAAAAATCATGTGTGGTTGAACCGGCAGAACACGGGGAGTTTGATATCTTGATTCGCTTCACGGAAGGAAACGACAACAACTATTATTGCTTCAAAGACGAGGGAGGCCATATCATTTACCACAGATTTTTGCCGAAAGATTACGAGGATTTTGATTTTTAAAATCTTTCTGACAAAACAAAAAATAGTGTGCAAGCAATTGATTTTTTTTTAATAATCGCATATACTATTTGTACAGATGTAGATTTGTTGTGCGTATGCACATCATATATATGGGCTGGTCGAAAGACCCGGGTCCACCAAACGGCGGGTAAGACACCCGCCATTTTTATTATACGAGGGATGAATGAAAGAGTTAAGTATTTTTGTAGATGAATCCGGCGATTTTGGGGAATATGATTATCATGCACCATTTTATATTATATCTATAGTATTACATGATCAATCTGTTGATATCAGTGATGATATGAAAAAATTTGAGAATGAACTCAGCAATATTGGATGGCCAAAACACAGTGTTCATGCCGGGCCGGTAATAAGATCGGAAGAAGAATACCGAGGATATGACTTAAAAGAACGACAAAAAATTATTATGAAAATGATGAGCTTTGTACGTCGTTTGGATATAAACTTTAAGTCAATATACATAGAAAAGAAACATATAGAGGATTCCATAGAAGCAACAGGAAAGCTTAGCAAGCAATTAGCAGTATTCATTCGAGATAATTATGCTTTCTTTTGCGATTATGATACGGTTAAGATATATTATGATAATGGACAAGTGGAGGTAACAAGGATTTTATCATCCGTTTTTAATGCGTTGCTAGAGAATGTTGAATTCTGTAAGGTGATTCCGGCCGATTATAGGTTGTTTCAGGTTGCAGATTTGATATGTACACTTAAGCTAACGGAACTAAAGATGGAGAATCATTTGTTATCAAAGTCAGAAATATATTTTTTCAATGACGAGAGAACGCTCAAAAAGAATTACCTGAAGCCATTATCAAAGAAAGAATTGTAGATGCTAAACTTCACATTTTACGTTGAGATAATAGTCTGGAAACCTGGATTTTTGCAATAAACATAGTTTCGTAAAAGGTGAATGCAGAATCACAAAAGCCGCTTGGACACTGGTTTTATACAACCTGTGAGTCCAAGTGGCTTTTTTTATGTAATAGGAAATTTCGTTCCTATTACATAAAAAAGCTCCACAAGGATCGCACTGCGGCGGAGTTGAACAATGTCGCAAATGCGACCCGCCGCAGGCGGAGAATCCTGCAAGCAGGATTATTTTTTAGAAATAAAAAACATACAAAACCTATTGACATAGTAGGAATAAAAGAGTATGATAACAAACATCAAAGGAAAGGAGCAGGACAAGATGAGAAGAGATAACGTAGGAAATGGATGTTGTATGTGTATGTGTCGAATGCTATTCTCCCAGGCAGCGGATGTGCCGGGCGTCTATGACAATCTTGTCATGCGCCCGTAAAGCAGACGTAAGTTTGAACCATTTGCCTGGGAGTCTCCCAGGCTTTTCTTTTGCGCAGGCACAGTGGCAACGATGAGAAAGCGTCAAAGCGTATGCCTCATCGTTTTATAAAAATCGAATAGAAAAAGGATGAATAAATGAAGACAATCGTATGTTTTGGCGATTCCAACACGTTTGGTTATCGCCCGGAGGATGGAGGCAGATATCCACCAGAAGTCCGGTGGACGGGAATCTTAAGAGAGAATTTAAAGGAAAAAGGATATGAAGTCATAGAAGAAGGACTTGTCGGTCGGACAACCGTTTTTGAGGACAGCGTAAGGCCGGGCAGAAAAGGAATTGATTTTCTGATTCCGCTGATTGAGACACACGCACCGGTCGACACCGTAATTTTAATGCTTGGCACGAACGACTGTAAGTCACTTTACAAAGCGTCACCGCAGGTCATTGGAAAAGGGATGGAGCGGCTCATTTGCCAGATTCAGAATTTCAGCAGCGAAATCAAAATCCTGTTGATGTCTCCCATTCATTTAGGGGAAGAGGTTTATAAAGAAGAATTTGATCCGGAATTTGACCAGGAATCTGTAAAAACTTCAAAGAAATTAAAAGAAGTCTATGAAAAATTAGCAAGACAATACGGATGCGATTTCTTGGCGGCATCCGACATCGCAAAGCCGTCCGAGGAAGATCAGGAACACATGGCGGCAGAAGGACATCAAGCACTTGCCCAGGCAGTTACAAAAAAATTTGAAAAAAAGAGTGCATAAGCGTTACCAAAACGCACAAAAAACATACATTAAGATATGAGGAGTAAATGTGAAAAAATTCACAAGCAATAATCCAAAGGAAGGAAAGGTACTTATATGAAAAAGAATTTATGGAAAAAACTGGTAAGCACAGTCACAATTGCAGCATTGACAGGAGCATTATTAGCAGGCTGCGGTTCTGCAAAGTCAGAAACATCTTCAAACGGCGGTTCTAAGGATGCAGGATATCGTACCCTTGATGAAATCAAAGAAAGTGGAGAAATCAACATCGGCGTCTTTTCCGATAAGAGCCCATTTGGTTATGTGGATGAAAACGGTGATTACGCCGGATATGATGTTTATTTTGCAGAGCGTCTTGGAAAAGACCTCGGCGTGAAAATCAACTATGTTTCCACAGAGGCAGCAAACAGAATCGAATATCTCCAGACTGGAAAAGTAGATATCATTCTTGCAAACTTTACAGTAACAGAGGAAAGAGCGCAGGAAGTTGATTTTGCACTTCCATACATGAATGTTGCACTAGGTGTTGTCTCTCCAGATAATGCAGTGGTAACAAGCTTAGATGATATCGGCGCAGATGACCAGGTGATTGTCATTTCCGGAACAACAGCAGAAACTTATCTGACCAAGAATTACCCGGACATCAAATTACAGAAATACGATGCCTACGCAGAAGCAAAGACAGCGTTTGAAAATGGAAACGGTGTTGCATGGGCAAACGATAATACCGAAGTAATCGCTTTTGCAAATGAAAATCCAGGATATACCGTTGGAATCCCATCCTTAGGGGATGCAGATACGATTGCACCAGCAGTCACAAAAGGGAATGACACCTTATTAAATTGGATTAATGATGAAATTGAAAGCCTTGGAAATGAAAACTTTTTCCATGCAGACTATGAGGCAACCTTGCTTGACACATACGGACAGGAGTATGAGAATACACTTGTAGTTGAGGGCGGAAAGACGGAGTAATAGAACTATGGATGTAAATGTAATTGCAGAATATCTTCCATTATTTAAAAATGCACTTATCTTAACACTGAAAATTGGATGGCAGGGCATAGCAGTCGCGTTTGTAATCGGACTGGTGGGCGCTGCTGTCCTCCATTTTAAAGTGCCGGTTTTAAAAACCATTATCACAGTATACATTGAATTATTGCGGAATACACCACTTCTGGTGCAGCTTTTCTTTTTGTATTTTGCACTTCCGAAGATTGGAATCCAGATTTCAGCCGAAATGTGCGGTTTACTTGGACTTGGCCTTTTGGGCGGCGCTTACATGATTGAAACATTCCGAAGTGGATTGGAATCAATTGACAAAATCCAGACAGAGAGTGCGTTAAGCCTTGGAATGACCAAAGGTCAGGTGTTTGTACACGTGATTTTGCCACAGGCTTTTTCCATCAGTATACCAGGACTTTTGGCAAATGTCATTTTCCTGTTGAAGGAGACGTCTGTCTTTTCCACCATCAGTCTGATGGATTTAATGTTTACCGCAAAAGATTTGATTGGTATGTATGCAAAAACGGTTGAAAGCCTGTTTTTACTGGTTGTTTTTTACCTGCTCATGCTGCTTCCGGTCTCCATCCTAGGAACCATCATCGAAAGGAGGGTACGCTATGCACAGTTTGGGGATTGATGTCCTGTTCAAAGGCACAAACTTTTTACGCATTTTGCAAGGATTATGGGTTTCCATTGAAATCAGTCTGATTTCCGTCATCATCAGTATTGTGCTAGGGCTTATCGTTGGGGTTCTTATGACGTCCGAGAAAAAGATTTTGCGGGCAGTGCTTCGGGTTTATCTTGAAATTGTAAGAATTATGCCACAGATGGTATTGTTGTTTTTGGTTTATTTTGGAACAACACGTGTGTTTGGCTGGGATTTGTCGGCAGAATTTTCGGCAATTTTCGTATTCTGTTTCTGGGGAACCGCAGAGATGGGCGACCTTGTCCGTGGCTCTTTAAAAAGTATTCCAAAGATTCAGTACGAGTCTGCAATGGCACTCGGAATGAACAAGACACAGGTTTATACGTTAGTCATTTTGCCGCAGACGATTCGCAGACTGATACCGCTTTCCATTAATCTGATTACCCGAATGATTAAGACGACATCTCTGGTATTGATGATTGGAATCGTGGAAGTGTTAAAAGTTGCACAGCAGATTATTGAAGCCAACCGGAACACATCGCCGAATGCAGCGTTTGGTGTGTTTGCAGTTGTATTTTTCCTTTATTTTATTGTCTGTTGGCCAATCAGCCGGCTTGCAGCTTATTTAGAAAAAAGGTGGGCATAAGAATGGAAGAATTAGTAAAAGTAAATCATTTACATAAAGAATATGAAAATCATGTCGTGCTAAAAGACATCAGCTTTTCCGTGAAAAAAGGGGAGGTAGTTGTCATTATCGGACCGTCCGGGTGCGGAAAAAGTACGCTTTTGCGCTGCCTGAACGGATTAGAAAAGATTCAGGGCGGTGTTGTCACAGTCGATAACCTTCCGGTGGAGCCGGACAGCAAGGAAATCACCAAAATTCGTCAGAAAATTGGAATGGTGTTCCAGTCCTACGACCTTTTCCCACATAAGACGGTGTTGGAAAATATAACGCTTGCGCCAAGAAAAGTACAAAAAAGGGACAAGGAAGAAGTGACAAAGGAAGCGATTGCCCTGCTCGATAAGGTTGGTCTTGCGGACAAAAAAGATTACTATCCAAGACAGCTTTCCGGTGGACAAAAGCAAAGGGTTGCGATTGTAAGAGCACTCTGCATGCACCCGGAAGTACTGCTTTTTGATGAAGTTACGGCGGCACTCGATCCGGAGATGGTACATGAAGTGCTTGAGACCATGCTAGAACTTGCCAAAAGTGGCTCTACCATGTTGATTGTCACGCATGAGATGGCATTTGCAAAAGCGGTCGCAGACCGGATTCTTTTCCTGGATGGAGGAGAGATTGTCAAACAGACCGACGACGTCGCAGGATTTTTTGCAAATCCGCAGACCGAAAGAGCAAAACGCTTCTTAAAAACGTTTGCCTATGAGGAGTAGAAATGTCCTTTCATAGTCTTGAACTTGCCTTAATTTAAGTGTATAATCACAGAAGTTGAATATTTAAATTAGGTATATTTCATATGAGGAGGAAAATCATGACAAACTGGAAGAATCTGGATACACTTGCTTCTTTCGACGCGCTTTCAAAAGTAGCACGTGTGAACCTTGTAGAGGCAATGACAGGAGATAACGGTGCAGACCGTGTAAAAAAATATAGCGTACCAATGGCAGAAGGCCTTGTATACAATTACGCAGCAAAACAGGTTGATGATAACGTATTAGCAGCTCTTTCTAAATTAGCAGAGGAAGCTCAGCTTACAGAGAAATTCGAAGCTTTATACAATGGTGAAGTTGTAAATACAGGCGAGAACCGTCTTGTACTTCATCACATGACACGTGGCCAGTTAGGCAATGCAGTAGAGGCAGACGGCGTTGACAAACGCAGCTTCTATGTAGAACAGCAGAACAGAATCGCAGATTTTGCAAATAAAGTACATGCCGGTGAAATCACAAACGCAGCCGGTGAGAAATTTACAACAGTCGTTCAGATTGGTATCGGTGGTAGTGACCTTGGTCCTCGTGCTATGTACTTGGCACTTGAGAACTGGGCAAAGAAGAACAACTTATTTAAAATGGAAGCAAAATTCATCAGCAACGTAGATCCTGATGATGCAGCAGCCGTTTTAAATTCTATCGATGTTGCACATTCTATCTTTGTACTTGTTTCCAAATCCGGTACAACATTAGAGACATTGACAAACGAATCTTTCGTAAAAGATGCATTAAAGAACGCAGGTTTGGATGCATCCAAACATATGATTGCAGTTACAAGTGAGACATCTCCACTTGCAAAGAGCGATGACTACTTAGCAGCATTCTTCATGGATGATTACATCGGAGGACGTTTCTCCTCTACATCCGCAGTTGGTGGTGCTGTATTATCTTTGGCATTCGGTCCGGAAGTGTTTGCACAGTTCTTAGAGGGTGCAGCAGCAGAGGACAAACTTGCGATGAACAAAGACATCACAAAGAACCCGGAAATGTTGGACGCTTTAATCGGTGTTTACGAACGTAACGTTTTAGGATATCCAAGTACAGCAGTACTTCCATATTCTCAGGCATTAAATCGTTTCCCGGCACATCTTCAGCAGTTAGATATGGAATCCAATGGTAAATCTGTAAACCGTTTCGGTGAGCCAGTGAACTACCCGACAGGTCCGGTTATCTTCGGTGAGCCAGGAACAAACGGACAGCATTCTTTCTATCAGCTGCTTCACCAGGGAACTGACATTGTACCGCTTCAGTTCGTTGGATTTAAGAACAGCCAGATGAACACAGATGTTGTGATTCAGGGAAGCACAAGCCAGCAGAAACTCTGCGCAAACGTTGCAGCCCAGATTGTAGCATTTGCTTGTGGTAAAGCAGATGACAACCGCAACAAGAACTTCGAAGGCGGACGTCCATCCAGCATCATCATCGGTGAAGAAGTAAATCCTAAGACACTGGGTGCATTGTTGGCTCACTTTGAGAACAAGATTATGTTTCAGGGATTCTTATGGAATGTCAACAGCTTTGACCAGGAAGGCGTACAGCTTGGTAAAGTCCTTGCAAAACGCGTTCTTGCACATGAGACAGACGGAGCATTGAAAGTATTTAGCGATTTATTAAATATCTAATATCATTTATGAAAAACGGAGCAATCAAGACACTGGAGTTTCCCAGGTGTCGTGATTGCTCCGTTTTTTTCGCAAATCCGCTAATGAAAATAAAAATCCATCCGATAAATACTGTGTAACGTTTAAAAAGCTTTTTTTAAGCAGAAATTTCAAGGAAGAAATTTAGAAAGGAGAGACCGTTATGCGTATTGAAACTTATAATCAGGTCGCCCAGATTTATAAGACATCACAGACAGCTGTTGCGAAGAATACGAGCAGTATCAGCAAGGGTCGCGATGAAGTGCAGATTTCACAGACCGGACGTGATTATCAGATTGCTAAGCAGGCGGTAGCAGAAGCTTCAGATATCAGGGAAGATAAGGTTGCACAGCTTAAAGCAAAAGTAGATTCTGGTAATTATGAAGTGAACTCTGGAGATTTCGCGAGCAAATTATTAGAAAAATACCAGACATTATTTATGTAAAGTGAGGAAAAATCGTGGCTAGTTTAATGGAAGATCTTTTGGATGTATTGGAGAAGGAAGAACAACAGTATAAAGAACTTAGCGAGCTTGGAGAGACCAAGAAAGAAGTGATTGTTGCTGCAAAGATTCCAGAACTTCAGGAGATTACAGCAAAGGAACAGGATGCGGCGAGTGTACTTGCCAATCTGGCAAAGAAGAGGAATCAGGTACTTACCGATATGGCAACTGTTCTGGGAAAAGATCCGAAAGAGATGACCGTCCAGAAGATGGTAGGCTATTTAGAGAATCAGCCAAAAGAGCAGGAACGCCTTGCAGATATGCGGGAACGCTTGCTTGAGGCAGGAACGAAAATGGCATTGATAAACAAGCAGAACGAAGAACTCTTAAAACAGGCGATGGAAATGGTGGAATTTGATCTTACTTTGTTAAAGAGCATGCGACAGGCACCTGAAACAGCAAATTACAATAAGAACGCTTATACAACAGGAGAACTGTTGGGAGGCGGAAGCTTCGATGCAAAACAATAACAAGTAAGGAGGAGACGATACCATGGCAAATAGTTTTGGCAGCCTGTACATTGGAAAATCAGGATTACAAAGCAGTTTAAACGCGTTAAATACAACATCAAACAACCTTGCAAATATCGATACCGAAGGTTATGTGCGCCAGCAGACACGTTTTGCGGATGCTGGATATACGACATTTAATTCCACAGCGGCCATCAGTAAGCAGCAGGCGGGATTAGGTGTAACCATCAGTGATGTTATTCATGCAAGAGATGTTTTCTTAGATAAATCTTATCGTGCCGAGTCAGGACGACAGGCATTCTATGCAGCCTCGTATGATGCGTGCAATGAAGTATATACCTATTATCAGGAATTACAGGGACAGGCATTCCAGGAAGGCTTGAATGACTTATGGGTAGCATTCCAGGAATTTGCAAAAGATCCGGCGGAAAGTACAAACCAGAATCTGGTGGTACAGAAGGCGGGACTATTCCTTTCACGTACACAGGCAGTATATACGGGACTTCAGAATTACCAGTTGAACATCAATACACAGATTTCAGATGATATTGATGAGATTAACGAACTGGGAAAAACCATTTATCAATTGAATTTAGAGATTCAAAAGACAGAGGCTGGCGGTATTGAGACTGCCATGACATTGCGCGATGAGCGTGATAAGGCATTGGATCAGCTCTCTGCACTTGCGAATATTTCCTATAAAGAAACCGGAGACGGATTCGTAAAAGTAAGCCTGGAGGGTCAGGAATTTATTGACGAGTCCAAATGTTATGAAATCGGGAAAAAAGTAGACAAGCTTACCGGATTTATCACACCATACTGGCCGCAGCTTTCCGATACAGAACATGATAAATATGTAGAAGTTTATGATTACTCCGTAGAAATCGCCTCCGAAAAGAACACAAATATCGGAGAGGTGAAGGCGCTTCTTCTGGCAAGAGGAGAGCGAATCGCAGATTACAGAGATATCGAGGGCGTTGATTACGATACTTACAATCAGTCCACCAGAACATCTGTGGCAACTGGAAATTCTGTTATGTTAACCGCACAGGCAGAACTTGACAAATTATTCCATGCAATCGCAACCGGCGTAAATGATTTGCTTTGCCCAAATAAGACATTGGATGCAGATGTCACATTTACAACCAAGGCAGGAGATACCGTAACACTTGCAGCGGGAACCAAGATTTTGGACGCAGAGAACTGCGATACCGGTGCAGATGGAACACTTCCACCACAGGAACTTTTCTGTAGAGTAGGAACCGAACGCTACACCAAGTACGAAGCGGACGATGGAACTGTGTATTATGTATACAATGAGGAAGATTTGACAGATAAATCCAAGATGTACACAATTGACGCAACGAATACCAACGAAGCGTTACAGGAACTTTCTTCAAGACTTCCGCATTTGAAGCAGGATGCCACAGATACAGAGAAGGCAAGTATTGATTATGATTTGGGAGAAAAATTAGCTTCTATCTGGGAGAACAGCAAGATTACGCTGAATCCAAACGACACCGGAAGCTATTCCTTTGCAAAATATTATGCTGCGATGATTGGAGAGATGGCAACATTAGGCTCGGTTTATGATACGACAGCAACCAGCCTTTCTGGAACCGTCACATCCGTTGACAATCAGAGACAGCAGGTTATGGGAACTTCTTCCGATGAAGAATTGACCAATATGATTAAATATCAGAATGCATACAATGCAAACAGCCGATTTATTAATGTTATCAATGAAATGATTGAGATTTTACTGACACAGTTAGGATAGGGAGAGTCATATGTCATCTACATTTTTTGGATTAACCATTGCATCCTCAGGCTTAAGTGCCTACCAGGCTGCATTAAATACAACTGCAAACAATATTTCGAATGTGCAGACAACTGGTTATACCAGACAGGTTGCAAATCGTACCGCATCGGATGCCATCCGTGTGTATGCAAAATACGGAGCAGCAGGAACCGGTGTGACGACAACCTCCATCACGCAGATTCGAAATTCTTATTACGATTCCAAATACTGGTTCAACCAGTCTTCGCTCGGGCTTTATGAGACGAAGTTGGGTTATATGAAGCAGATTGAAAACTATTTTATTGATGATGATACGGAAGAGGGATTTACATCCATTTTCAATAAAATGTTTAACGCACTGGATACTTTGAAAAACAATGCAAGTGATTCCAGTACAAGAGAACAGTTTATTTCAAAAGCGCAAAATTTATGCATCTACTTCAACAGTGTTGCAACCGGATTGACCAAGATTCAGGATGACTGTAATCAGGAGATTAAATCAACGGTTGATAATATTAACTCGATTGCAGAGAAGATTGCACTTTTGAATAAACAGATTAATGTTCTTGAGGTTCAGGGCGGATACGCAAATGAGCTTCGTGATCAGCGTGCACTTTTGGTAGACGAGCTTTCCGCAATTGTTCCGGTTACCGTGAATGAAACACCGGTTGTCAACTCCAATGACCCGGATATGCAGACCGGTGCAAGCTACTACACCGTGAAAATCAACGGCGAGACATTGGTTGACACTTACGATTATGAGACACTTACCTGTGTGGCACAGAAGAATAAAATTAATCAGTCCGACAGCGATGGACTATACAATATTTACTGGACTTCCACCGGAAATAAATTCAACATATCCGGAAAAGGAATGTCTGGCTCCTTAAGAGGTTTGCTGGATATCCGGGATGGAAATAACGGCGAGAACTTCACCGGAAAAGTTTCTGCAACAACAACCTCCGCAGCAAACGGAACCAAGATTACGATTGATAATCCATCCATTACGAATATCAATGCCATTTCCATGGCAGAGAGCGGTGTGATTACCATTAACAGCAAAGATTACAACTACTCTGGTTTTACGTTTGAGACAGATGCAGATGGAAATATTACATCTTATACATTTACATTAGAGGATACACTGTCAGAAACTGAGACATCCAAAATGTTTGGAAAAGAGGCATCTATTGGAACCTCTCTTGATACCATGGGAATTCCTTACTATATGTCACAGATGAATGAGTTTCTTCGCTCTTTCTGCTCGATGTTTAATGATATTCTGTCCGGAAAAGAAGATGGTGATACGACCGGCAGTGGTGCACAGGATTTGAACGGAATGAATACCAACTACTATTCTTTCTTTACCTGTGACGGTTTAGATGGAAAAGAGGTTGATTACAAGTTATCCGATAAATACAAAGATAGCACAATCACAAGTGGAATGGACAGTTATTATAAACTAACTGCAGGCAATATCAAGATTTCTGATGTATGTACCAAGGACCCGACGAAACTTGCTACAACAGAGAACATCGCCAATGGAGCAGATGCATATGACTTGACGGAAAAACTTGCCTTATTAAAGAGTGATACCATCGTATTCCGTAGTGGAAAAGCAGATGCATTCCTGTCCTGTATCTATTCCGATATTTCGGTAGATGCACAGGAAAGCCAGATTTTTTACAATAATTTCAGCAACATTGCGAGCGCAATCGAAACCCAGCGTACATCCGTTTCGGGTGTGGATCAGGATGAAGAGGCACTTGACCTTGTAAAATTCCAGAACGCTTATAATCTTTCTTCAAAGATGGTTTCGGTTCTGACAGAAGTTTACGATAAACTGATTCAGGAAACAGGAGTATAACAAAGAGAGATAGGAGGAAAGTCAGATGCGTGTAACGAACAATATGATGTTGAGTAAGACAACCGGCAACATCAATTCTAATAAAGAGAGCGTAAGCTATTTAAATAACCAGATGTCTTCCCAAAAGAAGATTGACCGTCCTTCCGAGGACCCGGTTATTGCAATTCGTGCGCTTCGTCTTCGCAGCAGCTTAAGCGAAATCAATCAGTATTATGACAACAATATTCCGGATGCAGAGTCTTGGTTGAATACAACAGAGACTGCAATCAAAAATATGAAAAATATTTTGACGGATATTCGTACACAGTGTGTTAATGGGGCAAACGATTCCCTGACCGCAGACGATCGAAATACCATTTTAAAACAGCTTCAGGCATTGCGGGAACAGGTCTACTCTGAGGGTAATGCAGATTATGCAGGAAGAACTGTTTTTACCGGATATCGTACCAACAGTAATCTTACATTTATGACGGATGAGGATGAAACGACCTATACCATCGATCAGACGATTGATTATCGTTCCATTCAGGAGAACCGCTATTATACTGGTCAGGTAACCGTTCCAACTTCAGCAGCAGGAATCGGAACCGGAGCAACCACCAACCCGACTGAGGCAGTGTTTGACCGTATCCGTCTTCCGTATTCCGATATTACAGGCGGAATCAAAGGAAAAGATAATGCCGGAAATGAGAAGCTTTACAGTACAAACGGTGATACATTCAAGATGAGCTATACCGCAAACGGAGCGACCACCCCGACAGACTTTGCAGTTACGCTATACGATACAATGGATGACTGGGCACAGGGAGCCGGCGGAACACATACAGTAGATGCTAATAAAGCTGTATTTATCAAAGAAACCGGAGAATTAATCCTTGGTAAGAATCTTTCTTCAAAAATGAAAGATGATTACGCAACCATTGATATGACCTATCAGAAAACCGGATTTGACAAAGGAGAACTTCGTCCGGAATATTACTTTAACTGTACATACCGGAAGAACCCGACAGCAACCGATACCGTTGAGTATAAGAAGTATGATGACAATGGAAAAGAGATTGCACAGGATATTAACTATATTGTAGCGGCAGGTCAGACCTTGACCGTTAACATGAACGGTTCGGATGTTTTTGACGCATCTATCGGAAGAGATGTGGATGAACTTGTCAATGCAGTTCAGGCAGCGATTGATGCAAACAATAAGGTTTCCACCATCGAAGATATGATGAAAGAAGAACAGTATGCAGGTTTCAAGGATGAATTACAGTCCTGGTTAGACGCAGCCAAGAAAGAAGCTGACTATGCAGACGATAATATGCAGAAACTTTACAACACCTATATCGGCAATTTTGATGGCTATTTAAAACAGGTAAATCTTGCATACACCACAATCGGTAGTAAAGGAACCAGATTAGACCTTACTAAAAACCGTGTGGAAAATCAGCAGACCACGATTGAAGAGTTGAAGTCTTCAAACGAGGATAAGGAACTTTCCGATGTAATCATCGATTACACAGCAGCTTATAATGCGTACGATGCTTCCTTGCAGGCAGCAAGTTACCTAAATAAAACAAGTTTATTGAATTATCTTTAAACTACAATTATAATTGATTCTAATGAGCACTTTTTCTTGAAAAAAGTGCTCTCTTATTCCTGAGTGGTTCAGGTAGAAGGATGGAGGAAGACAATGAAAGCGAATACTAGATTTTTTGGGGAGATTGAGATTGAGGATGACAAAATCATCACCATTGAAAAAGGGATGATTGGTTTTCCGGAGTTGAAAAAATTTGCTTTGATTTTTAATGAAGAAAAAGGAAAAGAAGCAAAAATCATGTGGCTTCAGTCCATGGAAGAGGAGGCATTGGCATTTCCGGTGATGCGTCCGGAGCTTGTGAAAGAAGATTACAATCCGACTGTCAATGACGAACTTTTTCAGACGCTTGGCGAGATGACACCGGAAGATACTTATGTACTGGTTACGGTAACGGTTCCAAAGGATGTCAAGGAAGCAAGTGCAAACTTAAAGGCACCGATTGTTATCAACACAGCAACCATGAAGGGATGTCAGATTATTGTAGAGGATGACTATCCGGTAAAATATAAATTGAATCAGAACAAGAAGGCAGGTGAATAGGCGTGTTGGCATTAACAAGAAAAAAAGGCGAATCACTCGTCATCAACAACAACATCGAGATTACGGTATTGGAGATTCGCGGAGACCAGATTAAGATTGGAATATCAGCACCAAAGGAAGTGCCTATTTATCGAAAAGAGGTCTATGTACAGATTCAAAAGGAGAATGAGGAAGCCATGAAGAACCTCGCAGACCCGGAAACCTTAAAGAATCTGTTTTAATAAGGTTAAGAAACGGTAAATAATTCCGATATAACTCATAGAAAGATGCAATTGTGATGTCACACGGAGGTGATAGAAGTGGAAATGGAAGCAGTGAAGAACGGTACTGCAAAGGTGTCCTATCAGGGAAGTACGGCACCGACAACAAAAACCAAAAAGGTAGAGGATACAGGAACTGGAAGCAATATAGGAGATGCAGTATATTCCGGGCAGGGAGCCTATAACACAAAAGGTCAGACAAAGGCTACCCAGACGGATGATGAAGTGGATGGAAAAGTGAAAGCACTTCGGGGAGCGCAGCTTGATAATGCACTCAGTGAAATGAATGAAAAAATGTCCAATTCAGAAGCCATTTTTGGAATTCATGAGAAAACAAATCGTGTCATGATTAAAATCATAGACAAGACAACAAAGGAAGTAATCAAGGAATATCCACCAGAAGAAACACTTGACATGATTGCAAAAGTCTGGGAGATAGCAGGAATTATGGTTGACGAGAAACGCTGATGCGTTTTTCGTAGAAAGGAAAGGTTTTATAATATGCCAATTCGAATTACAGGTCTAAATTCAGGGCTGGATACGGAATCTATTATTTCAGCATTAGTATCCGCATATAGTTATAAGACAAATAAATATAAAAAAGCACAGACAAAATTAGCATGGAAGCAGGATGCATGGAAGACGTTGAACTCCAAGATTTACAGCTTCTATAACAATGTTGGTAACATGAAGTTAAGTTCTGCTTACAACATGAAGACAGCTACTATTTCAGATACGACAAAAGCATCTGTAACAGCATCCAGCAAAGCGGTTAACGGATCTTACAGTATTCAGGTAACCCAGCTTGCAAAGACCGGATACTTAACAGGTGGTCAGCTAAGCAGCGGTGTAACATATTCTACAAAGATGAGCGAACTTGGATTTTCTGGCAAAGGTAAGATTACAGTAGGAACCGGAAGCTCTTCCAAAGATATTACAGTATCAGCAGATACGACAGTATCCGAGTTTGTTACCAACCTAAAAGAGGCCGGTGTGAATGCAAGTTACGATGAAAATAACAGAAGATTCTACATCAGTGCAAAAGAATCCGGGGCTGCTAATGACTTTACATTAACAGGAGCAGATGCAAAAGGAACGGAATTAATAAATGATTTGAAGTTATCCGTTGTGACATCTTCCGATACCAAAGCTTACAAAGATTTGAACAATGAATATTATGGACAAGATTTTGCATCAATCCGTGACGCTAAGAAAACAGCAACAAATACAGTTACAAATCTTACGGCAAAGAATCAGAACTACAACAGTGCACTTTCCTATGCAAAGGCATTAAATTCTGTGAACCAGGTTGCATCACTTGCAACAGATGCAGCTAAGAAGGATGATTATAACCAGATGGTTGCGCTGGCGCAGAAGGCGAGTCTTACCAATGTATGGGTTGATAATGACGGTGCTCTGTACAACTATGATGAGAGTACTAAGAAATACACCAATGTCAAGGAGTATACAGGTGGCTCTTATAATGAAGCAACCGGTGAATATACCGATGCAGACGGTAATGTGATTACAGGTGGTGTCTATAATGATAATGGAACTTATACCGTAACCAAAGAGGCGTTAGACACCGAAAATCTTATGACTGCTGATGCAAAGTTACAGGAACTTGCAATCGAGTTTGGCATGAGCAAGACAGAGACTGTCAAGGGAAAGGATGGCTCAGAGACCACCAAGACAGTCGCCGATAGCGACGCCCTAAATACATTCAAAAAAAATCTGTCTACGGTAAGTTCGCTTGGTTCACAGAGTGGAAATAATACGGAGTTAGGAAACCTCATTAAAGAGATTGATGATACAAATGCTGCTGGTGGAACTACGGATGTAGCTACAAAGATTTCAGAGTATGAGAGCACAGTATCCACAAATGAGGCAGAGATTGCAAGTGCAAATCAGACGTTGAGCGAATACAGCAAGATTACGGCAACGATGACGGATAATGATCTTGCAGCATTGCAGCAGAAGGTGGATTATGCACATCAGGTTGCAACCGGAAGTGTCACAATTGCCTCTAGTGCAGGTGCAACACGAATTGAAGGACAGGATGCAACCATCTATGTCAACGGAGCAGAATATACAGGATCTACGAACAACTTTTCCATCAATGGTCTGACCATCAACGCGACAGGTGTGACAGGTTCTTCCTATGATGCAACAGAACAGTCTGCTGTCAATGTGACGGTCAATACAGATACACAGGGAATTTACGATAAGATTAAGGACATGCTGACACAGTACAACAGCCTGATCAATGAGATTACATCCTTGTACAATGCGGATTCTGCAAAAGGTTATGAGCCATTGACAGATGATGAAAAAGATGCCATGAGTGATACTGAGGTAGAAAAATGGGAAGAAAAGATTAAAGCGTCCTTGCTTCGCCGTGATGACACCTTAGAGAGCGTTATGAATGGTATGACGGCAGCAATGTCAAAGAGTTATACCATCAATGGAAAATCTTACAATTTATCATCGTTTGGTATCAGCACATTAGGATTTTTGAATGCAGCTGAGAATGAACAGTATGCTTACCACATCGATGGAGATGAAGATGATACTGCAACATCTGGTAAGGCAGATAAGCTGATGGCAGCAATTACACAAGATCCGGATTCCGTTGTATCTTTTATGCAGCAGTTGGCAGACGGATTGTACAAAAATATTGATGCCAGAATGAAATCTTCTACTATCAGTAGTGTATATAAGGTGTATAATGATAAAGAGATGGCTTCAGAATACAGCGATTACACCACATTGATTTCCAAATGGGAAGATAAATTGCAGGAAAAAGAGGATTATTACTACAAAAAGTTCTCCTCAATGGAGACGGCTTTATCAAAATTAAACAGCCAGACATCATCCTTATCCAATATATTAGGAAGCTAAGAATATCGATAACACGGAGGTTAAGAACATGTTAGCAAATCGGGGATATGCTGCATACGCAAACAACAAGATTCAGACTGCTTCACCGGGAGAATTGACGTTAATGCTTTATGATGGCGCAATCAAATTCTGCAATATTGCAATTGCAGCGGTGGAAGAAAAAGATTTTAACAAGGCACATGATAACATTATGAAGGTGGAACGGATTATTGAAGAGTTTCAGGGGACTTTGAACTTTAAATATCCGGTTGCAAAAGACTTTGATAATGTGTACAAATATCTGCTTCAACGTTTGATTGAGGCAAACATGAAAAAGGACAAAGACATCTTAGAGGAAGTGTTAAAACATTTGCGTACCATGCGTGATACCTGGAAGGAAGTCATGAAGCGTCCGAACTAGAGGAGACCTGAATGAGCAAGAATCCCTATATAGCAATATTAATACAAAGTTTAAGAAAAAAAGAACAGGTGCTAGAATCCATCAGTATTATCAACCAGCGTCAGAAGACAGAGTTAGAAGACCCGTCGCTTGACCCGGATGATTTTGATAAGACAGTGGAAGAAAAGGCAAAACTGATTGCGGAACTGGAAAAATTAGACGATGGTTTCGATGAGGTATTCCAAAAGGTTCGTGATGATTTGACGAACCACAAAGAGGAATACCGTGATGAAATCAAGACCATGCAGGATCTGATACGTTCTCTGACTGCGAAAAGTGCAACGGTTCAGGGGCAGGAAGCAAGAAATAAAGTTTTGATGGAACAGAAGTTTACAGCGATAAAAGGTCAGGTTCGAAAAGTCCGCAGCAGTCAGAAAGTGGTCAACCAATATTACCAGAATATGATGAAAGCTAACCTGGTAGACCCACAATTTACCGATAGCAAAAAGTAAAATAAAAAATTTTACTTTTTCTATAAAGTATTGGACGAAGTGTCCGATATATATATCAAGTAAACGAAGTGTTACTTGGCGGCTGAAGTTAGAATGAAGCGTACGGTCAGGATAATGGAAGCCACAACACAACAATAATTGCAGCAAGGAAGCTGCACCGAATTCAAGGAGGAAATTAAATTATGGTAGTACAGCACAATCTTACAGCGATGAACGCTAATCGTCAGTTAGGAATCACAACAGGACAGCAGGCAAAATCTTCAGAGAAATTATCTTCTGGTTACAGAATCAACCGTGCAGGTGATGATGCAGCTGGTTTATCAATTTCTGAAAAAATGAGAAGCCAGATCCGTGGATTAAACAAAGCTTCTGACAACGCTCAGAACGGTGTATCTTTAATCCAGGTTGCTGAAGGTGCATTAAATGAAACACATTCTATCTTACAGCGTATGAACGAATTAGCTACACAGGCAGCTAACGATACAAACACATCTGTAGATAGAGATGCAGTTAAAGCAGAAATTGATCAGTTAACATCTGAAATCAACAGAATCCAGTCTACAACACAGTTCAACTCTATGAACTTATTAGACGGATCCTTCACAGGAAAGAACCTTCAGGTTGGTGCTCTTTCTGGACAGAAGATTGAAATCTCCTGTGGCAAGATGAGCGCTTCTAAATTAGGCGTTAGCGGATTGAGAGTATCTAGCTTCTCAACAGCTGGAGCAGCTATGAAAGCTATTCAGTCAGCTATCACAAAGGTTTCTACACAGAGATCTACACTTGGTGCTTTACAGAACAGATTAGAGCATACAATCGCTAACTTGGATAACATTTCCGAGAATACACAGTCTGCTGAATCACAGTTACGTGATACAGATATGGCTGAAGAAATGGTTACATACAGCAAGAACAACATCCTTGCTCAGGCAGGACAGTCTATGCTTGCTCAGGCTAACCAGTCTACTCAGGGTGTATTATCCTTACTTCAGTAATTACTACTGTAGCAATTCAAAAGGAACTGCGTTTTGGGGTTTATCCCCAAAATGCAGTTCCTTTTTTTAGTGACAAGTAATTCAAATATAAGAGTATCGTATCTTAAAAATTTTCAAATTTCAAAACCAATTCTAAATCTTCTTTCGAAAATTTTTCTAAGACATAAGGATTTTCAACAATCGGAAGTTTCACCAGTTTTTTTCGAAGCGTGCAAAGTGTCTCCAAAAAGCTGTCCTTCTGTGTATCGGTAAGACCGCTATCCGACTGTAATGCATTGACCAGTCCATATTGATACAGTTGTAGCATAGAATATTCTATGGCAAGCTGTACTTTTTCATAGTGCGGATAGTCGTGTGTTACATCAAAGACTGCCTGCATGGCAGCGGTGATGGCATGATGATATTTTGCTGGGTTGGCAAGCTTTGAGGCAGAGTCCACAGTCGCAGAATACTGATAAAGAGGTGTCTTTACGGTTCCAAGACGTTTGCAGCGAAGAAAAAGCTGCATCATCACTTCCATATCTTCTAATATCGTATGTTCACGAAAGTGAATTCCATCAAAAAGTTCCCGTCGGAAGATGCGGCTCCAAAGGTACCCGCCACCGGAGATAAGCAAACTACGTTTGTCATCGGATAAATCTCCGACACAACTGTCGGGTGTCATCAAAAGCAGGGAATCTGTAGCCTGATGGTAATAGGCACAGTCTACCATGTCATAGTTTCCTTCTTTTGCATGTGTATAAAGGGTTTCAAACATCGTAGGATCAGCTAGGTCGTCACTATCAACAAAACCAATGTATTCCCCGGAGGCATAAGATAGACCAACATTTCTGGCACCACCTGGCCCAAGATTTTCTTCTAAATTTATGAAAATGATTTTTTCTGGAAATTGCTGCTCACAGGCGGCAAGGATTGTGTCACTTCCGTCTGTTGAGGCGTCATTTACCAGAATCAGTTCCAGATCGGATAAGGTCTGGTGTACCAGATTTCCAAGACAAGGTGCCAATGTTTTGGCGGCGTTGTAAACTGGTACAATTACGGATACTTTTGCTCCCATATTACGCTCCATTCTTGTATCAAAACAATATAAAATATGACGAAACTCTTTTGGAAAAAGATGTTTTACGTTTCAGGAAAGACAACAGCAAAGATTTCGCGGAAGTGCTGCTCAAAGCTGTGGAATTTCCTTATTTTTTCCTGCCCGTTTTTGGCAATGCGGGCACGTTCTTCTTCATGACTCAGGTAATAACGGACTTTTTCTTTTAAATCAGCAAGGTCAGTGTAATAGACAAAATCTTCATCTGGCACAAAGAAATCGAGAAAATCAGCCTGATAATTGGTCATCAAAAAGCCGCCATTACTCATGATGTCGATGGCGCGAAGCGGCATACCGGACTTGATGCTCCGCAAGGTGATATTCAGATTAATCTTGCTATAATAAAAAACATAAGGCATCTGAAGATTATAGTCGACGGTTCCCATATTGGTGACGCCTGGCAGGGAAAAATCCGGATTCCTTGTGAAAAGTTTCACAGGAAATTCTTCTCCAAGCGCCTTTATGGTACGAATGCGGTCAAGTTCCGTGATTTTTCTTCCAAGAAAATAACTGCCATAGATATATTCATCCGTCTGAATACCGGTGTTTCCGGCTTCATAGAGAAGTGAGTTCTTCATGTCGTCTAAAATGCGTTTTGGAAGAACCTCCTCAATAAAATAATAGCCGTAAACACGAAGCTGTGCTTCCATAATAGCCTCTAAGTAGCCTCTCGTATAGTCGGTAATATCAGTCAGCCGGTCAAAGAAGTTGTGGTCCTCGTTGTAAAGAGAGCCGACAAACGAGATGTCAGAGGCATAAAAGTCCCTATCATGTGGTAACTGAAGCAGCTCTGTAATCTTGTCGGCATTTCCTGGAAGCGGCATGTAATAAACAGTTCGAATGCCAAGGTTATAAAGCTCAAGATACTGCGTTTTGTCAAAAAGAAATACATAGTTGCACGGATAGACAATTGTATAGGAATACAAGGCAACAAGCGGTGCATCATAGACAATGCTAATGTATTTTATCTGGTTCCGTTTACATCCCTCAGAGACAAGCGGATAAAAGTTAAAGGAAAAAAGAAAGTCTGCAGGATGATTTTGCAGATAGGTGTCAAAGGCTGCATCAAATTCTGCAGATTTTCTCATATTATAATCTTCATGAAAAAAGAAACTGACCTCGTGGCCTAATGCTTTTAGTGCATTGACGCAATCCTCACGTCCGAAGCATGGCCAGTCTAAAAATATAACGTTCATTCTATTAAGCCTTTCTATTTGCAAACACGATTTCTAACATTTCCAGGATACGGTGCAGGTAAGTGTGATGCGCTTTTACTTTTTCAAAACCGTTGTGCGCAATCTCTTTTGCACGGGAAGAGTGTTCCAAATAATAACTACATTTGTAAATCAAATCCTCCTCGCTCTCATAGAGTTCGATATCTTCACCCGGAATAAAATACTCTGGAATCTCGGCCTGGTAATTGGAAATCAAAAATCCTTCGCATCCAAGCACATCCCAGATACGAAGCGGAATTCCAGAACGAATCGAGTGCGTTGTCATATTCAGATTGATGGTGCTGCCATGAAAGACAAGTGGCATTTCGGTTCTCGTTTTAACGGTTCCTTTGTTTTTCAGGTGCGTTAGCTTTGAAGTGTCACTGTTTGTATAAATGGTAACAGGTAAGCGTTCGGACAGTGCATGAAGAAGCCGTGTCCGCTCCATCGAAGACACCTTGCTTGCCATATAGAATTTGGAAATAATGTCTCTGTCTGTCAGAGTCGAAGCATCTTTCAGAGAAAAATAATCCGGCATGCACGCTTTGAATCCTTCTATTAAGGAAGGCGTCAAAAGTTCTGGAATCAAATCATATCCATAGATTTTTACCTGCGCATTCAAAATGCCATCCAGATACCCGGCTAAAGACTCCGAAGGATGTTTTAACTTGTCGTAAGGACATTTTTCGGTGTAAAGTGACCCAACAAAGGAGATATCATTGACATACGTAGTTGGATTTGTTATGTTCCCTATAACGGATTGCCAATAGGAGACATCTGTTGCCAGTGGAAGATAGAAAATATGTCCGGGGTTTAACGGTGCGATATCCGCGTATTGCATACGGTCAAAGAGAAAAATATAGTTGTATGGATTTTGAATGGTATCGCTATATAATTCCATGACAGGTGCGTCAACGGTCCAGCCGACATATGGAATATGAAAAATATTACAAGTATCGGATATGCTTGGATAGTAATTGATGGTAAACACGAAATCATAGGATTTCTTTAATAATTCATTGCTAACCAGAGTCACACATTCGCTTGGAAGAAGCTGTTTGTTTGTGATTTCCTCGGTGATTTTTGTTACCTGAAAGCCTGCCTCTGAAAATGCAGCCTCAATAAAAGGTTCGCAGATGCTTCCGTAACAGTAAAAGAGAATATTCATATCGTAAGACCTTCCATTCGTTCTTTACATTCATTTCATCTGATTATATTATAGAGAAAAGAAGTGTTTTTTGGCAATCTTTTCGGCGAGAAAAGAAGAAATTTTGATAAAAAAGAATAGGCGGGAGTTTATGACGGGTGTAGTTTGTTATGGAGAAAATCAGGAGGAGAGAACACTTTCCTTTCTGGAAATATTGTTAGATGAATTTGTGCTGACAAGAGAAATTTACGTGCGTAGGGATGCAATTACAAATGTAGGCGGATGGAATGAGAAACTGGAGGGAAACCGGAATTTAGAACTGGTGCTTCGGGTTGCAAAACAGTATGAGGTTGTGGTGAGCAAGGAACGTCCGGAGGGTGATTGGATTCTTTTGAAGGAGCAGGAAGAAAGCCAGGAACAAAAGTGGCGGGGAGATTGCTACCTGACAGGCAGATATAAAGAAGACCTGATAGCAGCAGGATGTCTGGAAAATGCGATTCGGGGGCTTTTGTGGGTGGAAGAACATCAGGAAGATTTTTCTGGAACAAGGCAGGAGCATCACGCTTTTTTGGAAGACATGCTTTCAGGAGGTGCGCAATATTACGAAAAATATGATGCAACACAACCGATTTTGGTGTATTGCGGGGATGAGGAATGTAACGCCATTTTAGATGTTTTTGCAAGAAATTTTGGAAAAGCACTGGAGCAAAAAGGAAAAAAGGTCTTGTATTTTGATTTGTCCAGGCATGATTTTACAGAGATTAACCAGTATCTGGGAAAACGTTTCCAGGCAATTGTAGGATTTCAGACTTATCTTTTTTCTGCAAAATTGCAAAGCGGGGAAAATGCGCATGATAAAATGATTGGACCAAAGTTTAACTTTTTGTTTGATCATCCAATCTGGTTTCAAAATCAGCTTATCTGTGTGCCAAAGGACTATTGTATTCTGACCGTAGACCGAAACTATGCTTCTTTTTTGGAAAAATATAATCAGATACACGCAGCATTCCTTCCGCCAGCCGGGGTGGAACGCTATGAACATGGAGAACAGCCGCAATATGATATTGTGTTCCTGGGAAGCCATAAAAGTGGTGTGAGTCTGAAACTAAGGGAATTTTTAAAACTAGACAAGGAGACACGAATCTTGTGGAATCATTATCTCACCAATATGAAACGAAATCTAGAGAAGACCCCGGAAGAGGTGTTTTTTGTGACGCTGGATGAGCTAGGATATACACTGCCAATAGAGGAGACGATGAGCCAGTTCCATAAGGCAAGGGTGTTGATTACCACAATTGCAGGTCATTACCGGAGAAAAGTGATAGAAGAACTATTAAAGGGCGGATTGCAGGTGCATATTTTTGGTTCGGGCTGGGAGGATACCGGATTGCAAAAATATGACAATCTGATTTTACATGATTCCATCCCTGGGGAGGAGAGCCTTGCAGTATTTGCGAACGCTAAAATTGCCCTCAATATCATGACCTGGCATAAGGATGCCTATACCGAGCGCATTGCCAATGCCATGTTGCAAAAAGCGGTTGTACTCACCGATGAGACACGTTACCTGAGAGAAAATTTTGTGGATGGAAAAGACATTTTATTATTCCGTTTAGACGAAATCAGGCAGCTGCCACACCGTGTGAAAGAGCTGTTATCCCAGCCGGAAAAAATAAGTCAGATAGCAGAAATGGGATATGAAAAAACGAAAAAAGAGCATACCTGGGAGAAGCGTGCAGAGCAATTTTTACAGATTTTGAAAGAATCGTAAAAACTGTATCGAATTACAAGAATAAATGGATTATCTATAAAGTTTTATCTAGGAAATCCGATATAATATATAGAGATTTTGAATACGACA
Source organism: Roseburia sp. 831b (assembly GCF_001940165.2). Lineage (NCBI taxonomy): Bacteria > Bacillati > Bacillota > Clostridia > Lachnospirales > Lachnospiraceae > Roseburia > Roseburia sp. 831b. The sequence continues at coordinate 2,989,770 of NZ_CP135162.1, forward strand.
GTGAAAGGGCTGGCTATGATGGCCAGGGGACAATTATCATGGAAGATAACAGAGAAGAACAGAAAGAAGCACTTCAGGTATTGGTCGAATTCAACGTTCGTCTAGTGAAGAACATGAAGATTGTTGTGAAGGAATTATCAGGAAAACGATTGGATGACACCGATAATTTCTTAAAGAGCATCATCGATGCGATGAACTGGGAAATTCAGGTAGTAAATGGAACGTTAGACCTTTTGAATGAGGGCAAGGTACGTCTTGACAAGGACGCTTTCAATGCGCAGGTAGAAAAAGCAGGAGGTGCCATTGCGTCTGGCGACGATGCTAAGATGGCAGAGGCATTTACAGAATTATTACCATATTTTGAGAGACTTGGAGAGGCAGCTGGAGAAGTAATATAATAAAGAAAAGCTGACAATTATGGTGGATACATAAGGTCAGCTTTTTTGTTTCACTAAAAATTGACAGATAATGTAAAAATAGGGAGCTGATAAAAATATGCAGATTGAAAAATATGTGATATGGGGAGCTGGTATTCGGGGCAGCCGTTTGCAGAGAAGTCTTGGAGATGAGCGGGTTGTTGCCTATATAGACCGTAATCCCGAAAAGTGGGGAACAAGCTATTTGGGAAAGACAGTCATTGGCCTTGAAGAATATAAGAGGGACTATGCATCGTATAAGATTGTGGTTTCCTGTAAACAGGAAGATGAAGTGAAAGTTACATTGAAAGAAAACCACATTCAGGAATTCTTTCTTTTCTCAGAGTGCCCGAGTGAATTTCAGCAGCCAGCATACGGAGACCGATTAGAAAAATTTGTAAAAGCGTATTTAAAAAAAGAGCAGGAATATGTTGTGTATGGAGATACGTTGTATGCAAATGTCTTAAAAGAGTGGATTGGGGAATTGCAGAACCAGAATCCACAGCATGCCAAAAATCAGGAAGAATTAAAGCAGCTTTCGTTGGATGGCAAGGAACTTTTACTTGCCAAGCGGGTGGATAATAAAAAAGAATTGGACAGATTGGGCTGCAAGGTGACAGATTTGTTTGACTGTTCAGACCGCATCAAGGAGTACCACAATCCTGAGATTGAAGCATTACATAATACGCACAAAGGTGAAAGGTGTTTTATTGTGGCAACCGGTCCAAGTCTTAGATTTGAGGATTTGGAGACGTTAAGAAAGAACAAAGAGATTTGCTTTAGCATGAATTCCATTTATGAAGCATTTGGCGAAACGAGATGGCGACCGGACTATTTTCTTGTGGATGATTATTCTATGCTTCGAGATGAGAGCATAGACTGGGATGCAATTGATGTACCAAATAAATTGATGGGTGATACAAGTGAAGAGTTTTGGAATAAGAAAAAACACGACAAATATTTAAAATACCATCAGATTTATGAAATGTGCCAGGACAGACTGCCTCATTTTACAGATGATTTTTCTACAAGAACATATTTGGGTTGTACGGTTACCTATACATGCATACAGCTTGCGGCATATATGGGATTTTCTAAGATATATCTTTTGGGCGTAGATTTTTCTTATGCAAATGAAAGAAATGCAACTTACGGGCATTTTTACAAAGAGGAGAAAAAAGAGGCAGTTGGCTATACCAAAGAGGTTTTGAATGCATATAAGGCGACCAGAAAATACGCGGATGAGCATGGCATACAAGTGATAAATGCAACACGCGGCGGAAAATTAGAAGTCTTTGAACGTGTAGATTTTGATTCATTATTTTAAAAAGAGGATGAAAGTTTGAAACAAACAAGTAGAGGACAGCCTAAAAATAAAGAGCATAGCAAATAAACCGCCTAAGCAGTCGGTTTTAAAAATTGAATATATACACAACACCTAATCAGGTAACAGGAACAACATCATCTTTGATAATGTAGCCTCGCTGCTTCATTAAATTAAGTGCCTGTGAAGTAGTCAATACTTTGGATTTATTCACAGGTCGCGATTCAAGAAAACCTTCAGGCGTATATGGTTTTAGATCTGTGAGTATGTGCCAGATAGCGGTCAGGATCATACGACAGATGGCAATGATAGCTTTCTTGTGACCACGACGTGCTTTTATACGTCGATAACGGTTTGTAAATTCTGGGTGTTTCTTGGATTTGATTAAAGCATTTGCAACTTGCACCAAAACTGGTTTAAAATAAGAACCAGCACGGGAAATCCTAGTGGATTTGATTTTATGATTGCTTTGATCATTACGGGGACAACATCCAGCCCATGATATGAGGTTTTTAGCTGTGGGGAAGACAGACATATCACCTCCGATTTCAGAAAGCACCTGAATAGCAGTCATTGGGGTCTTATCGAATCCAGGTACGGTTCGTATAAGATTGAGAATGCTTTCATACTTATCACTGAGACGAAAGATTTCCCGTTCTATTTCTACTTTGTGCATTTCTAATTCATCAATGTGATTTAAACATTGTCTGAGCTTTACAGCTTGTTGTTTGGATATGGCACCATCAACAGCAGCTTGTATTTCTTCGGTAGGAGTCTTACATCTGCTATCCACAAAAGGTGACACATCAAATGTTTCCCCAGGGTGTTGTAAAATCTGTTCCGTAATGGAACGGGAGGATTTACCAAATATATCAGAAAAGACATCATCCAGTTTTAAGTTAGAAACAGTAAGACAGTTATGAGCACGATTCTTCTCACCGGTGATCATACAAGTGAGTTTGAAACGGTATCTTACTAAATCTCTTAATTCACGGATGTCAGCCGGTGGAATAAAGGAAGGTTTTACCATTCCACACATATATAGGTCACAAATCCATTTAGCATCCTTGCGGTCAGTCTTGTTGCCTTTTTGCGGTTTGGTATATTTGGGGTGGGAAAGAGTAACCCAGATGTTATTCTTCTCCAGAACATTAAAAACAGGGATCCAGTACTTACCGGTAGATTCCATGCAGACATCCGTACAGTTGTATTTGGAAAGCCAGTCACACAGCTCCTGCAGACCTTTGGTAAAGGAAGAAAAGCGGGCTTCTTTATACTCGGTACGTTTCAGGGAATCAGTTATGCCGATACAGGCATAGATCCAGGTTTTGTGGACGTCAAGACCACAACAGTTATTTTTGAGAATTTTAAACGACAATAAAAGTACCTCCTGATGATTTAGCGTTATAAAACTGACAGTGACTGGTCATCCGGCAAAATCGAGTCGACTTTGGAAGAGATAAGTTTACGGGCTACGTTATGCGCCAATCATTGATGCCTTAACGGATGACCGACAACAAATAATTATACGAGGTCGCCGCTATACAGCCCCGCCACTCACCTCCACGTGTTCTGTAGTGTGTCAGTCTTATAGGTAAATAATATCAGAAGGAATATAAATTAGAAAAGCGGAAGTTAGCCAAAGTGTTTCATGACGCATTGGTGCCTTTCGCAGAAAGGCGGATTATAATTATGGAAAAGATACAAAGAATTGGTTCATTAGAAGAAAAATACGTAAAAGAAGTACTTGAGGGAGGATTTTCATCAAAAAGTACTTACCAGATGGTAACACGATTGGAAAAGGAATTCGCAGAAAAGTTTCATGCAAAACATGCAGTTGCAATGGTAAATGGAACCGCGACGCTTCATATAGCATTGGAGGCAGCTGGTGTTGGTGTCGGAGATGAGGTAATCTGCCCGCCACTTACAATGAGCAGCACATCTATGGCGGTTTTGATGGCAAATGCAGTTCCGGTTTTTGCGGATGTAGACCCGGATACTTTCCTGATTACAGCGGAAAATATCCGAAAAGTGATTACACCAAAGACAAAAGCGATTATGACAGTTGCGTTATATGGCCTTGCACCTCAGATGAAAGAAATCATGGAGGTAGCAAAGGAATACAATCTGGTTGTAATTGAGGACAATGCAGAGTGTTACGGCGCATGGCAGGACGGACAGCTTGTTGGAACATTTGGCGACATGGCATCTTACAGTTTCCAGAGTTCAAAACATTTAACTGCCGGTGAGGGTGGCATGGTAATTACAAACAATGATGAGTATGCAGATAAGCTGAGAAGATATTCAGGGCTTGGATATGCCGGAATTAGTGGAAAGAAAGGCAGAATCACGAAGGATGACATTCAGAGTCCAGAGTATGAAAGACATGTCATTTTAGGCTGGAATTATAGAATGGCAGATTTGTGTGCAGCTGTCGCACTCGGACAGTTAGAAAGAATGGACGAGCTTGTCAATGTACGCTGTGAAGCAGCAAAATGTTTTGATGAGGCGGTAGCGGGTTGCGAATGGTTAAAGGCACAAAAGGTGCTCCCAGGCAACGTTCATTCATACTGGACATACGTTGTCCGCCTGGATACGAATAAGGTAGGCTGGCATGAGTTTCGGGATAAATTTAGAGAGCTTGGCGGTGATGGCGTCTATGCAGCATGGAAGTTAGCGTATCAGGAGCCGTTATTTAAAGAGAAAGCATTCCTTGGCAGAGAAAACTTAGGAATCTATGATGATTATGATTACAAGAAGGTTTCATGCCCGAATGCAGAATATTTGCAAGAGAGAGTATTGCAGTTCAAGACGAACTATTTTGATATTGAGGATGCAAAAAAACAGTCTGAAATTTTAAAGAAGACAATCGCGTTTTTTGCATAATGTATGGGAGGAAGAAACATGAAGTTTTTAGCAATTATTCAGGCAAGATGCGGGTCCTCAAGACTCCCGTCAAAGGTTCTGAAAGATTTATGTGGAGAAACCGCATTAGAGCGTGTGATCCATCGTGTTCAGAAAAGCAAATATGTGGATGAAGTTATGGTAGCCACAACAATAAACAAAGAAGATATTCCGATTGTAAATCTGGTATCTGGAATGGGCATCCGCGTGTTTGCAGGTAATGCATTGGATGTTTTGGACCGTTATTATCAGGCTGCAAAGTTAATTCAGCCCGAATATGTCATTCGTATTACAGCAGACTGTCCGGTTTTTGATGCAAAGTTGTTGGATGATGCGATTGAAAAATTAAAACCGGAAACAGAGTATATGGCAGCACTTTCCGAGACCCTTGCAGATGGTTTGGATTTGGAGATTGTACGGTTTGAAGTATTGAAAAAGGCATGGAAAGAAGCACAGCTTGCATCCGAAAGAGAACATGTTACCATGTATATTAAAAATCACAAAGATATGTTCAAAATTCAGGATTATGAAAGTCCAATTGGCAATTTACATGAGGAACGTTGGACGATTGATGAGCCGGAAGATTATGAATTTATCAAGAATATTTACAAACACTTTGAGCAGGAAGGCAAGAAAGAGTTTGATTCAAAAGATATTCTGGGATATTTGAACACAAATCCACAGGTACGGGAGATTAACCGCGGATTTATTCGAAATGAAGGATTACAGATTTCACTTCGAAACGATAAAATTGTAAAAAGACCAACGGAGGAATAGGTATGTATCAGGAATTATTAGAGGGAAAAACAATCTTAGTAACGGGAGGAACAGGATCTTTTGGTAAGTGTTTCACAAAATATGTGTTAGACAATTATAACCCAAAGAAAATCATCATTTATTCCAGAGATGAATTTAAACAGTTTAACATGGCAAATGACTTTAAACAGTATGCGGACAAGCTTCGTTTTTTCATTGGGGATGTAAGAGACCTTGAAAGATTGAAACGTGCCTTTAAAGGGGTAGATTATGTAGTTCATGCAGCAGCATTAAAGCAGGTGCCAAGCTGTGAGTACAATCCAAATGAAGCGATTAAGACAAATATCCACGGTGCGATGAACGTAATTGAAGCAGCATTGGATACTGAGGTAAAAAAAGTAGTTGCACTTTCGACGGACAAGGCAGTAAATCCGGTTAACCTTTATGGTGGAACCAAGCTGGTATCCGATAAGCTGTTTATTGCAGCCAATTCTTATGTTGGAGAAGGAGATTTATGCTTTTCTGTTGTAAGATACGGAAATGTTGCAGGAAGCAGAGGTTCTGTCATTCCATTTTTTGACCGCCTGTTAAAAGAAGGCAAAACAGAACTTCCAATTACCGATTATCGTATGACACGTTTCTGGATTAGTCTTCCAGAAGGTGTTCAGTTAGTGTTAAAAGCTTTAAAAGAAGCCAAAGGTGGAGAAACTTTTATCAGTAAGATTCCATCCTTTAAGATTACCGACCTTGCACAGGCAATGATGCCAGGATGTAAAATGCCAGAAGTGGGAATCCGTGAGGGCGAGAAGCTTCATGAGGTAATGGTTACCACAGAAGATGCGGCAACAACTTATGAATATGATAAGCATTACATTGTGTATCCACAGATGGTATTTAACGATAGAATGCGTCCACAGCCAACAGGAAAGAAAGTAACGGAAGGATTTGTTTACAGTTCCGGTACCAATGATGTCTGGCTTTCTGTTGATGAAATCAAAGAAAGATTAAAAGAAGTTGGATTCTAATAAGGAAAGTAAATGAAGAAGATATATATAACTGGTTTGGCAGGTATGCTGGGAAGTAATCTCGCATACCTGTTAAAAAATGAGTATGAGATTTACGGATGTGACCGAAATGCCCTGGATCATATGGAAGGGGTTTGTGGAACTGTTTTTGATATTGCAAAGGAAGGGCTGTTAGAGCAGGAACTTTTGCGTATCAGACCGGACGTTATCATTAATACCGCAGCACTTGTCAATGTTGATGGGTGCGAACAGGATTTATTGATGGCGGAAAACATGAATGCTAAACTTCCGGAAAGAATCAGAAAAGTCTGTGAACATATTGGGGCACATCTGATACAGATTTCTACCGATGCTGTGTATCAGGACACAGAAGGGGTACTTCATAAAGAAGAGGACGCAATTGGACCAAAAAATGAGTATGCAAAGACAAAATATGAGGGAGAACTTTGTGTGCAGGATTATCCAATGACAACTGTAATTAGAACTAATATTTATGGATTTAACATGAGAGATAAGTGCAGTTTTGGAGAGTGGATTTTAAAGGCACTTCAGAGTGGAACAGAGCTTAATATGGTTGAAGATGTTAAATTTTCCCCTATTTTGGTAAACGATCTCTCGGCGGTTATTCGCAAAATAATCGAACAACAGGTATATGGATTATATAACGTCTGTGCAACAGGTGGGATATCCAAATATGAATTTGGAATTTATATGAGAGAGGTATTTGATTACCCGGAGGCGGTAATTCATAAGATTACGAGTGAACAGCTACATCTTAAGGCACCAAGAAGCAAAAACATGGCGATGGATAATCAAAAAATTTGTGAAAAGCTACAGATGAAGATTCGTACACCGCGAGAAAGCATAGAGGAATTTAAACGATTGTATGAGGAAGGATATGCAAGAAAAATAAAAGCATTTGGAGGATATCAATCATGAAAATTGGAAATAGAATTATTTCAAAAGATGGGAAACCATACTTTATTGCAGACATAGCAGCAAACCATGACGGAGATTTAAACCGTGCATATAAGCTGATTGAATTAGCAAAGGAAAGTGGTGCGGATGCTGCAAAATTTCAGAATTTTCATGCTGGTCAGATTGTGAGCAGAAATGGTTTTGATACCATGAAAAAGATGACACATCAGGCGTCCTGGTCAAAATCTGTCTATGATGTTTACGATGATGCAACACTTCCGTTAGATTGGACTGAAAAATTAAAGGAAAAATGTGATGAAGTCGGAATTGAATATATGACAAGCCCATATGATGTGGAATCTGTCGACAGGGTAGATCCTTATGTTAATGCATACAAGATTGGTTCCGGTGATATTCAATGGACAGAAATGCTTGAGTATATCGCATCAAAGGGAAAACCGGTGATAATTGCATCAGGAGCATCATCTTTAGAGGATGTGAAACGCGCATACCAGAGTATTCGGAAATATACCAATGAAATTGTTCTTATGCAGTGCAACACAAACTACACAGCAAGTATTGAAAACTATAAATATATTAACTTAAGGGTTTTAAATACATATAAAGAGTTGTTCCCGGATTGTGTATTAGGTTTGTCGGATCATACGTATGGACATGCTACCGTACTGGGGGCATGCGCACTTGGAGCAAGAGTATTTGAAAAGCACTTTACCGACGACAATGACAGAATTGGACCGGATCATAAATTCTCTATGACACCAAAGACATGGAAAGAAATGGTAGAACAGACAATGTTACTGTACGAAGCATTGGGTGACGGAGAGAAAAAAATTGAAGAGAATGAGAAGGATTCCAGTGTCGTACAAAGAAGGGCAATCTATCTGACGAAGGATAAGAAAAAAGGAGAAGTTATCACAAAAGAGGATATTTTCCCACTTCGTCCGTACAAAGAAGGCGGCTATGCACCATATCTTGAAAATGAAGTGATTGGTAAAATTTTAACAATGGATATCAGCAAGGACACTATGCTAAAAAAGGAGATGCTTAAAACGTGCTAAAAGGAAAGAAAATCTACTTAACATCGATTGAAAAAGAAGATTTAGAGCCATTAAGAAACTGGAGAAACAGGGAAGATTACAGAAAATATTTTCGCGAATATAGAGAAATCAGTAAAGATATGCAGCAAAGATGGTATGAATCCAAGGTTCTTGCGGACAATTCGACGATTATGTTTGCAATCCGGGATTTAGAGACAGATGAATTATTAGGATGCTGCGGGCTATGTTATATCAACTGGGTCAACCGCAACTCGGATTTGTCGCTCTATATTGGAAAAGATTTTGCATACATTGATCATGAGGGAATTGCAAAAGAGGCATGTAATCTTATGTTTCGTTACGGATTTGGCGAATTGGGACTAGAGAAAATCTGGACAGAAATTTATGAATTTGATAAGCCAAAGTATGAATTATATCAGGAATTAGGATTCCATGAAGATGGAATTTTACGAAAACAGTATTTTCATGATGGGAAATGGTGGAATTCCTATATGTTATCCTTACTGAGTGAGGAATTTAAGGAGGCGTAGTGATGGCAGATTTATGTCTTGGTACAGTACAGTTTGGAATGAATTATGGCGTTAACAATCAAATCGGACGGCAGCCTACACAGGAAGAGTCTTTTGGGATGATAGAATATGCACTACAAAACGGAATCAAGTGCATTGATACTGCAAGAGCATACGGAACAGCAGAATTGGTATTAGGTGCATACATTGAACAAAATGGCATTCCAAAAGATGTATCGCTCATCTCAAAGTTACGTCCTAATGTCGTAGAAGAGGGCGAAAAAGATGTCTGTGGTGTGGTACGAAGAGAGTGTGAGGATACGTTACGAAGACTTCACATTGACAAACTGAACGGATATCTTTTACATACACCGGAATACATTTATCAAAAAGAAATCGTGGATGGCATGGTGAAACTCAAAGAAGAAGGCTTGGTTGAGAACATCGGCGTTTCTATCTATGATATAAAAGAGGGCGAATATGCGCTGCAAACAGGTGTTGTAGATTATATCCAGCTGCCATACAGCATTTTGGATCAAAGGGGAATGAGAACCGGATTTATTCCAAAGGCGAAGAAATCCGGTATCAAGATTTTTACAAGAAGTGCTTTTTTACAGGGACTTATTCTGATGGATAAGGCAAAGATTCCGGCGCATTTATCAGAGGCAATTCCAATGATTGAAAAATATGAGAGTCTGGTTCAAAAATATGAAGAGGATGAAGTTCGCTCTCTCATTCATTTTGTGGCGGATGAGTCAGAGATTGATTATCTGGTATTTGGCGTGGAAGAAAAGCAGCAGTTAGAGCAGAATATAAAGAAATTCCATGAAAAAAAGATGCCTGCAGAACTTATGAAGGAAATCAAAAAAGAAATTACAAATCTGGAGCAAAATATTATATTCCCAAGTCTTTGGTCAAATGGAAAAAAGGCAGAATAACGAAGAAAAAATCTTAAGATAGAATACAAGGGAGAAGAAAAGATGAAGAAGACACTGATAGGAACAACTCTATTATCATTTGTAGTTGGAAACATTTTAGGAAAAAAATCGGCCCTGAAAGATGCATCTGTTGCATATAAAAAAGCTTCCCACAGGGAGGAATTGTTTGAGGGATTATACCGTCAGATGAATGAGTGGTTTGCACAGGAGCAGAAGGGAAACACGCTTGTAAAATATCTTGAGAAAAATAATTACAACCGGATTGCAATTTACGGAATGGGAGATGCTGCAAACAGAGTATATGACAGCGTGAAAGAATCCAGGATAGAGGTTGTGTTTGAAGCAGACACAGCACGTTCCTTTTACAGTGATGCACCACTTCTTACGTTAGAGGACGAATTCCCACAGGTGGATTTAATTATCGCAACAGATTTTTTCTCGTTTGAGGATGTGAAAGAAAAATTAGAACAAAAGGGAAAATGTGATGTAAAACTGTTACAGGATATTATTTTTGGTGAATTAGACCAGCTTAGCGTATAGTGGAGGAGAAGAAATGAGACCATTTTTGAGTATATGCATTCCGACATACAACCGGGGTGAGATTGTAAATCGAACGGTAAGAAATATTTTAAAATCTGAGCGTGAAGACATTGAGGTTGTTGCGAGCAATAACTGTTCCACAGATAAAACAGAAGAATTATTGCTTTCTATTGAAGATGAAAGATTCCATTATTTCAAAAATAAATATAACAATGGGACAAACAACCTGGTATCGGTATTGACCTATGCAACCGGAGAATATTTACTTTTGATTAGTGATGAAGATGAGGTAGTGCTGAAAAATTTAGACTCCTATATTAAGACACTGAAAAAAGAAAGACCGGCAGTTATGCTGGGTTCTGCAGCTGTAAACCGGAATCGTTATGTAAACAATGGTGAAATATATGCCAAGAAGGGGTACGAGGCATTAAAAGCATTTGGTTTCGGTAATACCTACATGAGTGGTTATATTTTTAACAATGATATTTTAAAAATTATTTTAGATGGAACTTATGGAACAGAAATCAATCGAAAGTTTGGATATGCGTACAATTTCATAGATTTAACACGAAGAATGTTACAGTATGGCAATTTTATGACAAAGGCTGAGATTATTACAACACAACGGGAACATGGAAAACGTGATATGGGAATTCACTTTGATGGTGGAACCTGCGCTTACGCTCCAGAGTACAAAGTAGAGAATTTCTATGATGCTGTCAATGATTTATGTAATATTAAGATTACGCAGCATCAAAAATATAAGCTGCTAGAACAATACAAAATAGAGATTGTATTCAACCGAAGTTTAAGTGATTACCTGGACACTTATACAGGAAAGGCACTCCGCCAGGCAAACTGCGAAGGGGAGATGCGGATTGCAGCCTATTACAGAGAAAATACTGCTAGAATAAAAGGGATGAAGTTCTATACACGGTTGTACAAGAACATAAAAGACTGTAACAGCTATATTGAAAAATCTGGCGTGTTTCAGGAAAAATATGCAGCAGTGAAATGCAAGTATGCGCATGATACTTGGAATATTTTTATACAATATTATAAAAAATTGCGCGAGTTTACCTGTGCAAAAATAATGTTGGAAACAAAATAAGAGTGTAGGAGGTGTTAAAAATCCATCCGATTATTGAAGAAGATATTCGCAGAATATGTGAGGAAACATTGCCATGGGAAAAGTTAAAAGAAAAGACCATACTTGTGACAGGTGCAAGTGGATTTTTAGCGTCCTATCTGGTTTATACCTTGCTGAAACTGAACGAAGAATATGAACTAAATATAAAGATAAATGCATTATGCAGAAATAAAAACAAGGCGGAACAAAAATTCGGGGATGCCACAAAAAATGGAACATTAACGATGTTGTATCAAAATGTATGTGATGAAATTGCGGATGTCTATAAAAGCGATATTGTAATTCATGCAGCAAGCCCGTCAACACCGTACATTGTGCAGAAACATCCGTATCAGGTTTTTGAGGCGAATGTGTTAGCTTATGATAAGCTTTTGAAAAAGTGCAAAGAATGGCATACATCGGATGTGCTATTGTTCAGCTCCAGTGCAGTGTATGGCTATTCTACGCCGCTGTCAGGTGTTTCGGAAGATTATCGGGAAAAGATAGATTTTACAAACTACAAAGATGTCTACTGTTTGTCCAAACAGATGCTTGAAATGATGACAGAAAGTATTCGGAATGAACTGGAATGCAGGTTTCATATTGTCCGTCCATTTGTGGTATATGGACCGGGAGAGGTATTTTCCCATAAAAAATGTATGACAGACTTTATGAAAAACTGTATCTGTGAAGAAGATATTGTAATGAAATCATCGGGAGATGCCATACGTTCCTATATCTATATCAGGGATGCAATAGCGGCAATGTTTTACATTTTTCTAAAAGGAGACCAAAAGGCGTACAACATTGCAAGTGAAGAGAATGTATGCAGTATTAAGGAACTGGCAGAACTTTTTTGTAAGATAAATGGAAACATTCAGGTAAAATGTGAAAAATCGACGGAAGAATATTTGAAATCGAGAAGTCAGGCGATTGCGGGGAAAAATGACCGCCTGAAGGAGCTTGGCTGGAGAGAAGAAACCTCATTGGAGGAAGGCTTAACAAGGACAGTCCAATGGGCAAAAGAAAGCGATTTCTTAGAGATGTGAGAGGAAAAGAAGTATTGTGAAAAAAAGAGTGGAAGTGCTGGATTGTACAATAAGAGATGGTGGCGGAGCGTTATATGATTTTGGAGTCGAATCCGGCAAAAAATTATATTTCACGAACGAAAAAATACAAAAAATCATGTTAGACTTGGAGGAATCTTTCGTAGATTATGTGGAGTTAGGTTCTGTGGATTATGGAAGACAGGGTTTAGAACAATATGCAGTATATCCTTCTTTGGAAGAGGCTACGAAATCGATTTCAAAAAAGAAAGAGAGAAATCAGAAATATACCGTTTTTTTCCGGGGACCGGACACACCGCTTGAGGAGATTTCCCAAAAACAGGAAGGTTCCTGTGATTTGATTCGAATGAGTATTCGATATTCTCAGATTGGAGAATCACTGGAATATTGCAAAGGACTTGTGCAAAAAGGATATCAGGTTTCGATTCAGCCAACTGTGACAATGCGATACACCAAAGAAGATGTTTCGCAAATTATCGCAGTTGCAAATGAGATTGGAGCATATGCTGTTTACATCGTCGATTCTTATGGATGCATCACGAAGAAACAGTTACATGAAATCTTTAATCAGCTTGATGAGGGGTTAAAGGATTCAATCAGAATCGGATTTCATGCACATAATAATTTGAATTTCGCGACAGCAAATGCGGTGGATGTTTTAAATATTCCAACGAAGAGAAACATTATATTGGATGCATGCTGCCTTGGAATGGGACAGGGTGCCGGAAATCTACATACAGAAGTTCTTATAAATCATTTGAATAATGAGTATGGAACACAGTATGGACTACATGCAATTATAAAAGCATGCGATGAACTTTCGGAGTATTTAGAGGATGAAGTCTGGGGATATTCTTTGGCGACCATGATTCCTGCGCTTTATGGGGCAGCTTACAAATATGGAGTAATGTTAAAATACAAATACAAGATGTCGTTTCAAAAGATAGATGATATTCTTGCGAGGATTCCGGAAGAAATGAAATACCGATATACCGATGAAAATTTGGAGGCTCTTTTGAAAGCAGAAAGAGAATAAATACAAGAGGAAGGTTGTTTATTTGTGGAAAAAAGAAAGATAGCAATATTTGGTTCAGGTGCAATTGGAAAAAAGGCATATTATATGCTTCAGGAAGAATACGAAATTGTAAAGTTCTACGATAACAATGAGGCAAAAGTGGGAACACAAATAGATGGAATTCCAATCGTAAAGTGGAATGGAACTTACGATGGAATCCTTATTGTCATTGCACTTTTGCAATATGAGCAGGTGGTAGAACAGTTGGCAAAGTGCGGGCTACGTCCAATTACAGATTTTACATTATGGAAAAACTTTTATCCGTTTGAGGAACTGTCTTATTTTGATTTTTATAAGATGGAAATTGCATGTGGAAAAAAGATTGATTATCAGAATTTTTTGCCAAAGAGAAAGCTGGCGGTTGTTTTTGGCAATTGTCAGACAAGTGTGTTAGAGGAGCTGTTTTCTTATAGTCCGGACTTTAGAAAAGAATATGCAGTTGTCTATATCCCTAGAATTTTTGAATTTGTATATGATAAGGAATATGCGACGTACTTTGCGAATGACACCAATTTTTGGAAACAGGTTGATTTGTTTATTTATCAAAAGGTATCAAAAAGTAATCGTTTTTCCGAATTGGTTGCCTCGGACAGAATAATGGGAATGTTAAAGCCCTCCTGTCAAAAGGTATGCATTTTGAATACCTATTTCACGGGATATTATCCACAAATGTGTAAAAATGCGGGTGCACATTTGAAATCGGTGCAAAACTCTGGACTTTTTCCGTATGGAGATACCGTGGTAGAATCCTATTTGCAAAAAGGTTTTTCCGTCGAGGAGATAATTCAAAAGATACAGGAATCTGTCGTGTTTCCAGAGAAAACAATCGAAGAAGGGGTTCGCCAGTCTTTTGCGGAGATGAAACGCCGGGAGAAAGAGGCAGATGTAGCAATATCGGATTACATTCTTGCCAACTATAAGAAAAAACAACTTTTTTATTCCCCAAATCATCCATGTATGAGTGTATTGTTCGAGTATGCAAACCGGATTTTAAAATATCTGGGTTTCGGTCCGCTTGCGGTGGATGAAATCGATTTACTGACGAAAACAGATACGTTAAAGGGAGAGGATATTCCGCTATACCCAGATGTGATTTCATATCTTGGGTTGGAGGAGTATGAAAGATTCTACTATCCAAATCGTTATATTTATAACAATCTGCGCGTGGGCTTTGAGGATTGGATTCGAATGTATGTAAAAGATAAGCAAAAAAGAGATGTGTAATTGTCTGGGAGGAAGAAGATGAGAGTTGCTGATTACTTTGCATTAGAATTAAAAAAGAATAAGGTAACTGATATTTTCGGAATTCCAGGAGGCGTTTTGCTTCCATTCCTTTATGCCGTAGATGCTTGTGAGGGGATAGAGGCGCATCTGAATTTTCATGAGCAGGCAGCAGGATATGCAGCATGTGGGTACGCACAAGGTTCGGGACGGCTGGGTGTTGCCTATGCTACGAAAGGGCCTGGCATTATGAACATGATGACACCAATAGCGGAAGCATATTATGATTCTATACCAGTGTTATTTATAACAGCGCATGCAAATGAGAAAAAGCCGGATGGCATGAGGTTTTTGCATGAACAGGAGATGGACTTGCTATCTGTTGTAAAAGGCATTACAAAGTATGCAGCAAGAGTCGATGATGCGGCATCTGCCTGCAGGGAAATTAAAAAAGCCTGCCGGATTGCACAGGAGGGAAGAAAAGGACCGGTACTTCTGGATGTTTCGGCAAAAGTGTTAAAGCAAGAGATGGAAAAGGAAACCGATATTCCGGGGGTACGTTTAGAAAAAGAAGACGAGTCTGGTTGGAAAAAAGAATGCGAAAAGGTCGCAGACACGCTTTGCCATGCAAAGAGACCAATCCTCTTGATTGGTGATGGAATGCGGGAGAAAGAGACCACGATTCTGGTAAGAGAATTTGCAGAAAAGCGAAACATTCCGGTATTATCAAGCAGAGTTTCACAAGATTTGCTGGTAGATTCCCAGCAGTATTATGGCTATATTGGAAGTCATGGAATCCGATACAGCAATTTTATCTTGTCAAAGGCAGATTTTATCTTGGCTTTGGGAAATCGAATGTCATTTCCGGCGGCATCGGAAAGTTTCCGTCCGATTGTAGAAAAAGCGGATATTGTGCGGGTTGACATTGATGCAACGGAATTTCAAAGAGTAATTCCAAATTGTAAAAATATCAGGGCAGATGTAAAAGACTTTATCATGGCGTTGGAAGAAGTGATGGACGACTTACATGGGGATAAAAACTGGAGTCAGGTTTGCGATACACTGAGGGAAAAATTAAAGGAGTGTGACATGGAAGAACCTCAGCGAAGAATTGCTTCTATTCTGAATGAAATAAATGAGGATGCCACAATTGTATGCGATGTAGGAAACAGCGAACTTTGGTTTTCACGTGCATTTGCGTATACGAGAAAGAAAATGACAATTTTATCTTCCAAGTCATTCAAGACAGTGGGCTGTGCACTTGCAAAAGCAATCGGTGTTTATTATGAGACCCAAAAGCCGGTTATTTGCATGACAGGAGACCAGGGGCTGCAGTTCAATATACAGGAACTACAATTTATTTCACAAAACCATATTCCAATTACAATTGTAGTTTATAACAATCATTCATCCGGCATGATGCGTAGCAGCGAACAAAGAATGGGATACTCCTATTTTTTACAAACGACAGAAGATTCCGGCTTTGGCATGCCGAAGTTAAAGGATATCGCAAGAGCTTATCAACTGGAATTTTTTGATGAGAAAGACCTAAATCAGGAGGCACTAAGGCAGGTCTTGTCTGAGACGACGCCAAAGATTTTACAGTTGGAATTTCAAGAAGAGTATGATGTGAAACAGGTTCTGCCAAAAGGAAATCCATGTCAGAAGTTTCTTCCGGAACTAGAGGAACATTTGTATCGTGAACTGGATGATATGTAGGAAGTAAAAGGAGGTTAAGTGTGGCAAATTTTACTTTTATCGATGAAAAATTGAATGGTTTAACGCGAATCATTCCACAGTACTTTGAGGATGCGAGAGGCTGTTTTATAAAAGATTTTCACAAGGATATTTTTGAACAACATAATATTCCAACCAATTTTTGCGAGGAGACAGAGATTGTGTCCCCAAGGAATGTGATACGAGGGATTCATTTTCAGGAAACATATCCACAGGGAAAATTAATTCGGATTACCCAGGGGGAAGCATATCTGGCAGCAGTTGATTTGCAGCCTGATTCGGAAACATTTGGAAAATGGAAATCTGTTTTTTTAAGTGCCCAAAATAAGAATGAATTGTGGGTGCCGGAAGGTTTTGGTGTTGGTTCGATGACATTAGAGGAACCAACGACAATACAAATCAAGTATACCTATAAATATATAGAAGAATACAGCGCAGGAATCAAATGGAATGATGAGGCGTTAAACATTGATTGGCCGAATGTGTCAAAGTATGTTATTTCAGAAAAAGATGATAAGTTACCAGCTTTTCGGGAGTATTTTAGAAAATAGCAGGATGGACAGGAAAGGAGAAGTGTTGCGTTATGACAGTATCAGAATATATTTTTGAATTTTTACAGAAAAAAGGGTGCCAAAGAGTCTATATGGTATCAGGCAGTTCTGCAATGTGGCTGACAGATGCCTTACAGCGGAATCCCGAATTAGAAGCGGTATGTTGCCATCATGAACAGGCGGCAGCAATGGCGGCAGATGGATATGGAAGGGTGAATGACGTGCCGGGCGCATGCCTTGTAACGATTGGACCGGGTGCTACAAACGCAATTACAGGGGTGGCACAGGCATATTTGGATTCCTCACCAATGTTTGTCTTGTCAGGACAGGCAAATTCTAGGTTGTTACAGTATATGGTAGAGACAGGAATCCGGCAAAAGGCGTGTCAGAGTTTAAATTTAGAGCCGATGGTAAAACCGATTACCAAATATTTTGCGGCAGTTATGAACCCGGATGATATTCCTCAAATTATGGAAGACGCATATTTCGAGTCAATGGATGGAAGAAGAGGACCGGTATGGATTGATGTTCCGGTTGATATTCAAAACAGACAGGTATCAAAAGAGGCAATACAGGCGGTAAAACCACACATCAGCGCTAAGATTGTATACAAGAAAGAAGAAATAGCAACTGTATGCGAATGGATAAAAGAAGCCAAAAAACCACTTGTTGTAGCAGGATATGGAGTGCGCAGCGCAGGTGCAGTGGAATTATTAAGAGCATTTTGTGAAAAAAAACGGATACCGGTTGTGACTTCGAGAGGAGGCATTGATGTGATGCCGACGGAGTCAGACCTTTTTATAGGACGTCCGGGAAGCTATGGAGACCGTGCTTCACATTTTGCAATTCAGGAGGCGGATTTGCTGCTGATTCTGGGAAGCAGATTATCCATTTCCACAATTGGTTATTATCCGCAGAGATTTGGTAAAAATGCAAAGAAAATTATGGTAGACATTGACCAAAAAGAGATAAACAAAGAAGACGTACCGGTTGATTTAAAGATTTTGGGAGATACAGGAGAATTTTTAAAGCAGATTCAAGATAAAGTCGAGAAGCAGGATTGGGAAGAGTGGATTTGTCATTGTAATGAAAATAAAGAAAAATACCCGGTTTTGCAGGAAGAATATAAAGAGCAGGAACCACTCAATGAATACTATGTAACAAACGTTTTAGCAAAACAGGTTGAAGATGCCAATATTATTGTCGATACAGGTAGTGTATGTAATGTTGTATCCCAGAGCTGGATTGTAAAAGAAAATCAGCGATATCTGATATCAGGTGGATTGTCCTGCATGGGATTCTGGGCAACGGCAATGGGAGCTTATCAAGAAGGAAAAGAGTTGATAGCGATTGCAGGGGATGGAAGTACACAGATGAACATTCAGGAATTTGCAACATTAAGCTATAACAAAATTCCACTCAAGCTGTTTGTATACAATAACAATGGATATATGTTGATTCGTCATAATCAGCACAACTACATGGATGACAGATTTTTGGGAGTTGGACCGGATAGTGGTGTACAAACACCAGATTTTTGCAAAGTTGCATCGGCATATGGAATAAAATCTGTTAAAATAGAAAGTAAGGATGAGTTAGAAGAGAAAATCAAAGCGGTATTAAAGGAGAAAGAACCTGTTGTTTGTGAAATCATGTGTCAGGAATTTGCACCGATTGTTCCAAGAATTGCGTCAAGAGTAATGCCGGATGGTTCACTGAAAGCAGCAGAATTTGAGGATTTATATCCATTTTTGAACTGATGGGAGGACAAAGGATGAAGGTAGTTATTTTAGCAGGTGGTAGAGGATCAAGACTTAGTGAGGAGACGTACTTAAAACCAAAACCAATGGTAGAGGTTGGGGAAGCACCGATTTTATGGCATATTATGAAGATTTATTCCAGTTACGGATACGATGAGTTTGTAATATGTTGTGGATATAAGGGCGAAATGATAAAAGAATATTTCATGGATTACTATATGCGTGCATCAGATATTACCATTGATTTATCGGATAATTCTTATCAGGTACATGAAAAAGTAGCAGAGCCGTGGAAAGTAACACTCGTAAATACCGGTTTAAATACCAATACAGCAGGTAGATTAATGAGAGTTCGAAAATACTTAAACGAGGAACCATTTATGTTAACCTACGGAGATGGTGTTTCCAATGTAAATATTGATGAGTTAGTGAAGTATCATAATAGCCAGAAAAAGATTGCAACAATCACAGCGGCAAGACCTGCAGGAAGATGGGGCGCAATCCAAATAGAGGATGATACCAATCTTGTGCAGTCTTTCCGTGAAAAAGAGGCACAGGATCAGGCGTGGGTAAATTCTGGATTTGCGGTTTTTGAACCGGAAATATTCAACTACTTAACGGATGAGAGCCAGCAGCTAGAAAGGGAGCCGTATGATAAGTTAGTCAGAGATAACCAGATGAATGCATTTAAACATTATGGATTCTGGCATCCAATGGATACGGTAAACGATAAAGCGGTACTAGAGGATTATTGGCATAGTGGACACGCACCTTGGAAAATATGGTAATCTGAGTGCGAGAAATAGGAGGAAGATATGGTATTACGTGCAAAAACAAAAATGCTTTTCTCAGGAAAAGAATTGACAGAACAACAGCAGAAAAATACAGATTTGAATATAAAGGAGCTTGAAAGCGGAGAAACCATCTTAAAGTCTTATCCAAGACGTCTGGTATTCGAACTTACCAATGCCTGCAACTTAAATTGTGTGATGTGTGGCAGAAACGCAGCAGATTTTAAACCGACGGTATTTGATATGGATGTTTTTCGTAGTTTTGAGCCGTTGATGGACACAGTGGAAGAAGTTACCTTAATGGGATGGGGAGAACCGACGATTCATCCTCATTTTAATGAAATGTTGGAAATCATCAACAGACACAGCGCAAGAAAATATTTCTGCTCAAATGGAATGAACTTAAAGAAAATTAAGGATGCTATTTTTGATTATAAAGTAGATGTGTTTGCAGTAAGTCTCGATGGTGCTACGGACGAGACAAATAGCAGAATTCGTAGAGGTTCTAAAATTGATGTCATCACAGAAGATTTAAAAGATATCGTAAGAATCAAAAAGGAAAGAGGTCTGAAATATCCTTGGATTAATTTTGTATTTTGTGCAATGAAGTCAAATATTCATGAACTTCCGGATTTGGTACGTCTTGCAGCTGAAATTGGATTAGACGAGGTAAAAGTAGTATACCTTACTGTATTCGAAAATGATTTGATGCATGAGACATTATGGGGTTCTGAAGAGGAAGTCCGGGAAGTATTTGAGGAAGCAATGAAAATAGGAGACGAGTTAGGAATTGCGCTAAAGCTTCCACACTATGTTGGAGAAGATGTAGCGGGCGATAAATTACATAAAGATTGTTTTGTATCCTGGAGAGATTTCTTCCTTGGCTCAGACGGATATGTGCGTCCATGTATGTCGACACCGGTGAAATTCTTTGAATATGATAAAGATAAGGATTTCATGGAAATGTGGAATTCTAAGGAATATCAGAATTATCGAAAAATTGTAAATGATCAGACTGCGATGGATGGTCCGTGCAGACGCTGTTACCAGTCTTCACATTGCAACTGGAACCGTAAGGAATCCTTTATTCAGGTAGGAGAACATTTTTCGCCGGACTGGGAGAAATAAGATGGAGTATTTTAAAGGAAAAAAAGTGCTTGTGACAGGTGATACAGGATTTATGGGGGCCTGGTTATGCGAGATTCTATTGTTGTATGGAGCAAAAGTAGTTGGTTTTGCATCCAAGCCGCCGACCAATCCAAGCCTGTTTGATGTGTTAAAATTACAACAACGTATGACACATTATGATGGTGATATCAGAGATTACGGACAACTTGAAAAGGTGTTTTGCAAGGAAGAACCAGAGATTGTAATTCATATGGCAGCACAGACGCTTGTAGGCGAAGCTTACAAGGAACCTAAGATTACCTATGATATCAATGTAGGTGGTACGACCAATGTGCTGGAATGTGTACGAAAAAGTAATACCGTAAAGACGGTGTTAAACGTCACAACAGACAAGGTTTACAAAAATAAAGAATGGGCATGGGGATACAGGGAAGACGATGAGTTAGATGGATATGACCCATATTCTAACAGTAAATCGTGTACCGAATTGCTTGCACATAGTTATTACTTATCTTTTTTCAAAGAAGCTGGTATCTCGATTGCATCCGTTCGATCTGGTAATGTGATTGGTGGAGGAGATTTTGCCTTTGACCGGATTGTGCCATCCTGTGTAAAAGCTGTTATGGATAAGAAAGAGATTGTAATCCGCAATCCGAATGCGGTCAGACCTTACCAGCATGTTTTAGAGCAGGTGTTTGCCTATCTTTTGGTGGCAAAGAACTCCTGTGAAAGAAAAGGAAGCATGAGTATCTACAATATTGGACCTGATGAAAGGGATTGTGTTACAACAGGAAAGATAGCAACCTTATTTCATGACAAAAGCAAGGCACATCCAAAGTGGATTTTTGAACAGCAAGAGGGACCACATGAAGCCAATTTTTTACGTTTAGATTCTGCAAAGATGAAGGCGGAACTTCAGTGGGATACCACTTGGAATATTGAAAAGGCAATCGAAAAAACATGTGAATGGACGGAGGCCTATCTAGACGCTGAGGATATGATTGCAGTTACAGATAAGCAGATTTTAGAATTTGACCAAGAGAAAAACTGGAACATGTAAAAGACAAAAGGGGGAATACCAATGAACATTGCAATGCTCATAGCAGGTGGAAAAGGGGTTCGGATGAACCAGGACATTCCAAAACAGTTTTTAAATATTAACGACAAACCAGTGATTGTATACACTATGCAGGCGTTTCAGCAGCATCCAGAGATTGATGCCATACTTGTGGTGTGTATCGATGGATGGCAGGAAATTCTATGGGCGTATGCACATCAATTTAATATTACAAAGTTAAAATGGGTTGTCGTCGGAGGAGAAAATGGACAATCCTCCATTCGAAATGGAATTTTTGAGTTAGAGAAACATTGCAGTGAAGAAGATATGGTGTTGATTCATGACGCAATTCGTCCAAATGTTTCACAGGAGATTATCTCAGATTGTATTGCACAGTGCAGATTACACGGTTCCGCAATTACCGTAATTCCATGTGCAGAGGCAATGTTATTAAGAAAAGAAGATGGAAAAAGTGCAGAAGCATTGATTGACCGGGATTCCCTTGCAAGAACACAGACACCACAGGCTTTTTCCTTAGGAAAGTTGTCGTGGGCACACAGAGAAGCGTTGAATCGGGGAATTACCAATTCTGTGGCAAGCTGTACTTTAATGATTGAGCTTGGGGAAGAAGTATTTTTCTCGGCAGGCTCGGAGAAAAATGTAAAAATAACAACAACAGAGGATATTGAGATATTTAAAGCCCTTCTTATGGCAAAGAAAGATGATTGGTTAAAATAACGAAGGAAAAGGAAGTTGCATATATGAGCGAGAAAATCACATTATCAAAGGAAAAATTAAGACAGCTGCAGTTGGTAGAACTTGAGATGATAGTAGAAGTAGACCGAATCTGCAGAAAGTATAAGATAAAGTATTCCCTGGATGGAGGAACGTTACTGGGGGCAGTCCGCCATCATGGATTTATTCCATGGGATGATGATGCAGATGTGATTTTTACACGTCATGAATATGCGAAGTTTTACAAGGCATGTAAAAAAGAGTTAGATCAGGAGCGGTTTTTCTTACAGGATTATACGACAGACCCGTATTATAGATGGGGGTATGCAAAATTAAGAAGAAAAAACACAGAATTCATCCGATACGGACAGGAGAAAATGAGATACCGTACAGGGGTATGTATTGACATTTTTGTGGTGGACAATGTGCCGGATAATAAGGTATTGCGGGAGATGTATTATGGAGTGAATTTCTTCATCCGAAAAGTAATGTATTCAGAGCTTGGAAGAACTGCAGCCGACCATGCATTTTTAAGATGGGTCTATGAAATTCTTTATAAGATACCAAGAGACCCGATGTTCCATTTAAGAAATTGTCTTGCGGCAAAATGTAACAAAAAGAAAACAAAATTAGTCAGCCACCTGTTGTATCAGTATCCAAGAAAAGAATGTAAATATGGAATGCCGGCGGAATGTTTTGAATCCTACATAGAAGTGGAATTTGAGGGAATGCCACTAAAGATATTTGCGGACTATGACAGATATTTAACACTCTTATATCATCATTATATGGAACTGCCACCGGTTGAAAAACGTCACGGACCGGGTGAGGCATCCTGCGTGGAACTGATTGATATAACATTGGAAGAGATACAGCAGCGATACCAGAACGAGAATAAGAAGTTGGATGCAGAAAAATGAAAAATTATTTAGAGAACATCACATATCAAAAGGATGTGAAAAGAGCCTGGAGTACACTTGGAGGTCCCAAAAGCTTTGAGGGAAAAACGGTCTTGGTTACTGGTGCAACCGGATTGATAGGCTCTTTTCTGGTAGACATGTTTTTGTATGCGAATCTTAGCTGGAATGCAAAGATAAACGTACTTGCAGTCAGCAGAAAAAGGAGCAATTTAATACAGCGGTTTGGAGAGAATCCAGGTTCAGAGCTTTGTTACATAGAACAGGATATAAGCCAGCCCTTTGAAGTGAAAGAAACCATAGATTACATCATTCATGCAGCTGGGAATGCTTATCCGGCAGCTTTTCGTGAAAAACCGGTGGAGACGCTTCTTAGTAATGTAACAGGAACCAGGAATCTACTGGAACTTGCAAGAAAAAATCAAAATTGTCCATTCCTTTTTGTGTCATCAGGTGAAGTGTATGGTGGGAATACCTGTCTGGAGCACCCACTGCTGGAGAACGACTACGGATATGTAGATGTCTTGTCACCGCGTTCCTGTTATCCAATGGGAAAACGTGCAGGAGAGAATCTGTGTGTATCATGGATGCAAGAATACGGAACACCTGTAAAAATTGTAAGACCGTGTCACACATTTGGACCGAATGTGACAGAGAGCGATAACAGGGCAACGGTACAGTTTATGAAAAATGTAATCCGCCAGGAAGATATTGTTTTAAAAAGTGAAGGAAAACAGATAAGATCGTATTGCTATGTGGCGGACTGTGCATCTGCACTTCTTTTTGTTTTGTTAAATGGAGAAAATGCAAAAGCTTATAATCTTGCGACGGATGAGACGATTTCCATTCGCGAATTTGCGGAGGGATGTGCAAATATTGCAGGAAAACAGGTGATTTTGCAGCTCCCAAATCAGACAGAAAAAGAGGAGAGAACACCGATTGAGAATCAGATTCTCTCGGATAAAGCATTGCTGGAACTAGGGTGGAAAAAGAATTTTTCTATAAAAGAAGGAATGGAACACAGTATCGAAATTATGAGGGCTTTTTCAAAAACACTTTAACATATCGAACAAATCATCCGATATAACAATATATAGTGAAATGGAGTGACACAATGCTCAAAATAGAGGACAGCTTTTTTCAGGACGAGGTAAGAGAAGGCTTTTTGGTAGAAGAAAAAATGAAACGCGCCTGGGCAGTGGAGATGGATGTGCTAAGTGAGATTATCAGGGTTTGTGAGAAATACAATCTGACTTATTATGCAGACTGGGGAACGCTGCTTGGAACGGTTCGCCATCATGGATTTATCCCGTGGGATGATGATATGGACATTGCATTAAAGAGAGCGGATTATAATAAGCTGCTGGCGGTTTTGCCAAAAGAACTGCCGGAAGGATTTGTTGTGAGCAGTTTTTATACAGACCCTACGCATTGTCAGCCAATCAGTGCTGTGATGAATACTAAAACAATCATTACAGATTCCGAAATACGAAAACGTTTTTATGGTTGTCCTTATATTGTGGGAGTAGATATTGTGGCACTGGATTATCTCCCAAGAGAGGAAGAATTACTGCAGCTTCAGTTGAGTATGTATTCGATGGTATACAGTGCGGCAAGAGAATTTGGTGCGTATAAAGCATCCGGTGAGATAGAAGGTTACATGGCACAGATTGAGGAACTTTGCAATGTCAAAATACGAAGAGACGGGACAGAGCAGAATCAGCTGTGGAGACTGAGTGACAGCATTGCAGCAATGTTCACAGAAGAAGAAAGTGATGATTTGGCATGGATGCCAAGATTAATTTGTTCTGATCCGAATTTCCGCTTGAAAAAAGAATGGTATCAGGATGTAATTTCGATGCCATTTGAGCAGATGAAATTAAATGTTCCGGTTGGATATGATTCGATTTTAACAACAATGTATGGGGATTACAGGACGCCAATCAATCGGTCTGGGGGACATGACTATCCATTTTACAAAAAACAGGATTTGTTTT
Source organism: Roseburia sp. 831b (assembly GCF_001940165.2). Taxonomy (NCBI): domain Bacteria; kingdom Bacillati; phylum Bacillota; class Clostridia; order Lachnospirales; family Lachnospiraceae; genus Roseburia; species Roseburia sp. 831b. Next base: position 3,015,344 of record NZ_CP135162.1, read on the forward strand.
TAGAAAAAATCGGGGTAACGATATAGAGACAAAGGAGGAGACGGTATGAAGGCAATATTATTAGCAGCAGGGCGAGGTACAAGAATTGCAAGAAATGTTGAGATGGTACCAAAATCGACTTTGCCGGTAGATGGAAAACCATTAATCCGAAGATCTGTTGAGATTTTACAGGGTGAGGGCATGGAGGTTGTGGTTTGCACCGGATACCGTGAGGAAACAATCAGAGAGGCACTGGATGGACTTGAGAACATTACCTATGTTTACAATCCGTTTTATGATATTACGAATTCGATTGCAAGCCTCTGGTTTGCCAGAGATCTTTTGGATGATGATATTTTAGTGATGAATGCAGATGTTTTCTTTTCAAAGGATATTTTGCATTTGATTTTGAATGAAAAGCATGATCCGGTTATGGCGATTGACAATTCCAGAACGTTGGAGGGAGACTACTTTTTCTACACCTCTCTTGACGGTAAAATCCAGAAATATGGAAAAGGTCTGCCAATTGAACAAAGAAGCTGTGAATATGTGGGAATGGCAAAGATTAACAAAGAATTTTTGCCGGTTTTCAAGGAAAGAATGGAGAAACTGATTCACAACCAGGAGCATGAAGTGTGGTGGGAAAATGTTTTGTATTCTTTTACCGATAATCAGGAGTATGGAATCTATACCGTAGATGTCGACGGAAGATTCTGGGCAGAGATTGATTATTTTGACGATTATGAACGTATTTTAGACTATGTATCCAAGCATAAAGAATAGGAAAAGAACAAGATGAGACGACAGGAAGCAGATCAGATTCGGACAAGCCTTAACACGTTAGAGCAGGCAATTGATATTTTGCAGGAATATGAGAACAGACAAAATGAATTGTTGGAGTTGTTGACACAAATGCAACAAATGGCGATTTCAATTGGAACGGAAATCGAAGAGTGTGAAGGGGAAGGTCTGCGTGTCGTTTCCAAATTAGAAGAACTTTGCGAGCAATTTTATCAGATGGGGGTAAATGGGGATTGCAAGGAACAGGAAAAAAAAGCAAAAGAGATAATCGGTGAGATAAAGGGCAGTATGGAGAAAGAGATTTCCATCAAAAAAGAGGTTGTCTTTTTGCCGTATCAGGTGTCAATGTGGGATTCCTTAGAGAGCATTTGGGAGGAAGCATGCAAGGATGAATCTGTCAACTGCCGTGTGATCCCGATTCCTTATTATGATGTGAATAAGGATAATTCGCTTGGGGAAATGCATTATGATGGCTATAAATTTCCTTCTAATGTGCCAATCACTTCTTATGAAAAATATGATCTGGCGGTGCATCATCCAGACGTGATTTTCTTTCACAATCCCTACGATGGGCTCAATCATGTAACAAGAATTCCAGAGAACTATTATTCCATCCATTTAAAACCATGCACAGATTTGTTAGTTTACATCCCATACTTTGTCAGTGAAAAAGGTGGACCGTCTGACCATCAATGCTCGATGCCGGGCGTGCTTTGTGCCGACAAGGCTGCAGTCCAGGAAGGCGAAATTTTTGAGAAATATGTAAGACTGCATGACGAGGCATTGGAGGAAAATGGCTGGAAGGGAAAATTGGTTGCTTCCAAAGACAAATTTATGCCATTAGGTTCGCCAAAATTTGACAAGCTGACCAATGCGCATTTCGCTTTGGAGGACTTGCCGGTGGAGTGGCAGAAGAAGATTCGAAAGTCCGATGGAACCAGAAAAAAAATTATTTATTACAATTCGACGATTTCGACCGCGCTTCACGATACAGAGGGATTTTTTCGTAGGATGAAAGAGTTTTTCTCGGTATTTCAGGAATGTGAAGGGGAGGCGGTATTGCTGTGGAGACTGCACCCGTTGTTGTTAAAGACATTCCGAAGACTCCGGGAGAATGCGGAGGAAGAACTTCTGGAGCTGCTCTTGGTGTTCCGGGAAGCAGAATGGGGCATTTTGGATGAAACACCGGATCCGACGATGGGATTATCGATTTCCGATGCCTATTATGGAACACAGGATAGCAGTATTTTAACTGTCTATCGAAAATTAGACAGACCAATGCTGTTTGAAACAGACGACCTGGAAGAGATTCGTTCTTTTATCCAGTCAGTAGATTATGCAACAGATTGCCACGAGAAAACACGATGCGGGGCAAATATATACAAAGAAATTCAAAAAGTGATGGAAGGATAGGTGAACCGGATGTATTACATTAATCCAAATGTGAAAGATTTATACAGGGTAAAGTTTCATGATAAAAGAGGCGAAGTGTTAAGGCTCGATATGAATGAGAACCCAGTGGGACTGCCATTGGATTTCGTAGAGGAAGTAAAAAAGAAAATAACACCGTCTTTTCTATCTACATATCCAGAAAAAGATGAATTACTGGAACTGATTGCGAAACATAATGGAGTTGCCGCTGAAAATATTTCGTTAACCTGTGGTTCAGACGAAGCAATGAGACTGATTTTCCAGTGCTTTGGAGAAGAAGGAAAAGATTTGGTTACGGTTACACCTACCTTTGAAATGTATGACGTGTATAGCAAAATGTTTGGGATGAACCATGTGACAGCAGAGTATGGCACAGATTTTAGCGTAAAGGTTTCGGATATTTTAGATAGCATTACACCTCAGACCGGCATTGTGATTTTGTTAAATCCAAACAGTCCGGTTGGAACGGCTTACACAAAAGAGGAATTCCAGGCGATTGTAAAAAAAGCCGCAGCGTGCAATGCAATTGTGGTGGTAGATGAAGCATACCATTATTTTTATGCGCCAACTTTTTTACAGGATGCAGTAAAAGAGGAGCATGTGATTGTACTCCGGACTTTTTCAAAGTTATGCTCGATTGCGGGACTCCGTGTGGGCTATGCGACTGCAAATCCACAGTTGATTGATTATATTGAGAAAGCGGAATCGACATTTAATGTCAACAATGTCGGTATTCTGTTTGCGACGGAAGTGCTGAAACGTCCTGATATGATGGAACAGATGATTCAGGAAGAAAAAGCAGGACATGACTGGCTGGCAGCAGAAATCAAGAACGCTGGATACCAGATTTTTTCTGAGAATGGAAATTATCTGCTCTTTTATCCACACAAGGATTCAAAGATAATTGTAAATAAATTGAAAGAGCAGGGCATCTGGATTCGTGATTATGGAAGAGGAATTTTAAAGGGATGGCTTCGTGTTTCAACCGGCGATGTGACATCTATGAAAAAATTCTGGGAAGCATTTTTGAAGGTGGATGAAAAGTAAGACAGACATAGTGGATAGATTGGAAAAATTTTTCACACGGAATGGAGAGAAGCATGATTCAGTTTGACGAACATTTTTTTGAGGAAGAGGAACGCGAGGGATTTGTGGTGTCTTCCATGATGAAAAAGGCATGGGCAGCGCAGCTAGAAGTGCTTGCCGAGGTAGATAAGATTTGTCGAAAATACGATATCCAATATTTTGCAGATTGGGGAACACTTCTTGGCGCGATTCGTCACAAAGGGTTCATTCCCTGGGACGATGATATGGACATTGCCATGAAGCGGGAAGATTATTTGAAATTTTTAAAACATACCGATGAGCTGCCAAAGGGATACCAGATTTTAGATGTCGGACAGAATCAGGAATGGGAGAACATGGTATATCGTGTCATCAACGGGGATTCGATAGACATTTCGCCGGAGCATCTGAAGAAGTTTCATGGCTGCCCATACATTGTAGGACTTGACATTGATGTATTGGATTACAGGTCAACCAGTGAGGAAGAGGATAAAATGCAGCTGGAACTGGTGGATATTGTGTTAAAAGCCGCACAGGTCGAAGCACAATATCAGGCGGGATTGTGCACAGCAGAGGAGCTGGAAGAATTTTTGCAGCAGATTGAGCAGATGACAGGGGTAACATTAGACCGCTTAAAACCGATGGCACAGCAGCTTCGTGTTCTGGCAGATCAATTGTGTATGCTGTATACAAGAGAAGAGGCAAAAGAACTTCAGTTTGTGACATGCCGTATTTTTTCCAGACCATATTTTCATTTTCCAAAGGAACGTTATGATGAAATGATTTATGTTCCGTTTGAGAATATCGAGATTCCGGTTCCGAATGGATACCAGGAGATGCTTGAGATGATGTATGGAAAAGAGTATATGAAACCGGTGCAGTATTTAAGCCATGAATATCCGTTTTACCAGGAACAGGAAAAAATGTTAAAAGAGCAGCTGAAAGCTTCCGGTTATACCTGGGAGGATTTTTTGAATATCCAATATTAGAATCTTAGTTTTAAGAAAAAGAGGCAGTATCGTATGCAAAAATTAAGTGATAGAATCATTCCAAAACAAAAAAATAAAATGCAGCAGACATTAGAGGAAAATCTGACCCGGATTCAGGAAAATAAGGAAAATTTTGCAATCTGGGGCGCAGGTGCGACCGGACAGGGAATTCTCTCTTTTATCCGGGAATTTTCACAAGATAAATTAGAGCCAGAGTATGTGATTGACAATAACTCAAGCTTATGGGGAACCGGCAATATTATAAGTCCAAAACAGTTTTGTGAGCGTATGAAGGACATTGCAAATGTATTTGTCTGTGTCTATGTAGCAGATCAGGTTGTGGCGCAATTGAAGGAGTATGGCTACCAGGGAAAAATCATTCCAGCGAGTATGTCTGTTCTTGGCTGCGAGGACAGGGTGCTTCTTTATGAAGAGAATATGGAAAAAGTGGAGGAAGTCTATGAACTTTTTGCAGATGAGCAGTCCAGAGATACCATAGCGGCATTTATGAATGTAGGACGAAGCGGGGACACCTCTTACTGGGATAAGGTAAATGGACCAAGTGAAGAAAAACTTCTGGATACGGGAGTGCTTTCTTATGGAAAGACGGAGCATTTCATTGATGTAGGAGCCTTTACCGGAGATACGATAGAGAAATTCATTCAGCTGTGCGGTGGAAATTATGCTTCTATTTTAGGAATCGAAGCAGATCAGAGAAACTTTTCGGTATTACAGGAAAAATGCAATTCACTTACAAATGTAAATGCATTAAATGCAGCGGTGTGCGAGTGCAGTGGAGTGAAACACTTTTGTGATGGAAATTCAGAGAGCTCCTATCTTTGTGAGGGAGGAACAACTGAGGTAAAAGCGGTAAAAATTGATGATTTAAAAGAGGCAGAGGGTGTTTCCCTGATTAAGATTTCGACCAACGGTTTTGAGATGGATGTACTAAGGGGCGCAGCCAAAACCATCAAGAATAAGAAACCAAAACTATCCTATTATTGCAGCAGAGAGGAACTGTGGAGAATTCCGCTGTTTTTAAAGAGCCTTGTGCCGGAATACAAATTTTATGTCAGACATTATGGAATTGGAATGCAGGCATTAATTGGATATGCGGTTATTGAGGAGTAGGAGTCACATATGAAAAACAGAATGAATATCGCAATTTCATTAAATCAGAACTATTTTCGCTACACCTATGTCATGCTGTATTCCCTGTTAAGCAATAACCAGGATTCGAAGATTTATCTCTATGTGTTGCATCATGATTTGACGGAGGATGCGCTTAAGGCATTTACGACATTATTAGCAAAATATGATGGCGTTCTTGTTGAAGAAAAGATAGAGCGCAGCCTGTTCCCGGACGTACTTCCGGTAAACAGACAGTGGACGATTGAAACCTATTTTCGCCTTGCCTTATTGGATTTACTGCCGGAAGAGGTAGACCGGGTTTTATATATTGATGTGGATGCAATCGTAAATCAGAATGTCCGGGAACTTTACGAGACAGATTTTGAAGGCAATATGTTTGTGGCATGCATGGAAAAGGAAGTTGAGAAGCCGGCGGATAATTGCAGATGGGCGCTGTTTGCTCCAATTTTTGAGGCAGGATATCACTATTTCAACGCAGGTGTCATGCTGTGGAATGTCCAGGCATTGCGTGGAACATATGATTTAGATTATTATCTTGAGATAGCAAAAAGGATGAATTATCAGTTTGTTGCACCGGATCAGGATATTTTAAATTATGTGCATCATGCGCAGGTAAAATTTGCAGACACACAAAAGTATAATTTGTTTGCGCGGATTGCATCGAACCGGGGCTTGACATATGAGGATGTCAAGAAAAGTGCAAGCATTATTCATTATGCAGGAACAAAGCCGTGGAATGCGGATAATGTGCATTTTGACATTGAGATGATCTGGTGGGATTATGCAAAGCAGACTCCATACTACGGGGAACTGTGCGAGGATTTTGTAAAAAAAGAGATGTTCGATGTGAGCGTGAAGCAATACGTTGAGCAGCTATTAGATGAAAATGCGAGATTAAAGACAGACTTACATGACAGTCTGGAACTTAATAAAAAGTTGATGGCATTGATTCAGAGATAAGTAGGAGAGTAACTCGTGAAGATTTTATTTTACCAGTGGAAATCTTTTTTAAACGAAGGAATAGAGCGTGCATTGCGTGAACTTGAATATCCATACGACATCCTGTTTTACCAGCAGACAGACTGGGAACAGGATGACGTTTTTTTGGAGAAACTTCGGGAAAAAATCAGGACAAAAGAATATGACAAAGTTTTTTCCGTCAATTTTGCACCGCTTGTAGCAGAAGTCTGCGAGGAGTTTTCGGTAGAATATATTTGTTGGATTTATGATTCTCCCATTCACATCCGAAATCTTGACACATTGAAATACAAATGTAGTCGGATTTATTGCTTTGACAGAGAACAGACAAAACAGTTAAAAGCTCTTGGAGCGAACGCTTTCCATCTTCCACTTGCAACGGACGTTCGCATCTGGGAGGAAGCGCTTTCTAAAGAGACAGCAAAAAAAGTTCCACCGGCGGAGATTTCATTGGTTGGAAATTTGTATCAGACGGATTATGCCTATTTTACAGGTCCGCTGGATGAGTATGTAAAAGGCTATCTCGAGGGAATCATCAGCTCTCAGTTGAAAATCTATGGCGGCTATTTGATTCCGGAACTGGTGACCGATGCGTTATTAGAAAAGATGAATGCCTGCTATCGGAAGGTGGCGTCGGATGGCTTTCAGATGGAGCGTCGGGAGTTAGAGTTTTTGCTTGCAAGTGAGGTGACCGGAAGAGAACGTTACCTGGCACTTTCGTTGTTGTCCGCACATTTCCCGGTGGATTTGTATTCGACAAAACCGGACGAACGATTGAAAAATGTGAAATTCCGTGGTTATGCAGACTATCAGACGACACTTCCGGCAGTTTTTGAAAAAAGCAGGATAAACTTAAACATTTCCTTGAAAACCATATGCTCCGGTATTCCGCTCCGTGTGATTGAGTGTATGGGCTGTGGAGGTTTTGTACTGACAAATTATCAGGAAGAAATTTTAGAGCATTTTGTTCCGGGGGAAGAGTGCGTGGTTTACGAAAACCTGGAGGATTTGTACGAAAAAGCAGCATTTTATCTTGCAAATGAGAAAGAACGAAAAAGGATTGCGCAGGCTGGATATGAGCGGATTTGCAGTGATTTTTCGATGAAAGACAGAATCCAGAAAATGCTTGGCTAGCACGGAATCGAATTTGAATGAGAATTATTTTTGCACAGAAAGGTTGACATAATATATGCGAATACTATTTCACTCATGGAATGAGGTTACCAGAAATGATATGGTGGAGACACTGCGAAGAGTGGGGCATGAAGTCTATGTATTGGATTATCCGGTGCAGAATTATCTTGTAGATGGAGCACTCGTTGCCAAGGCGGAAGATGAGATAAAAAAACAGAAGATTGAGTGCATCGTTGGCGCGGATTATCTGCCGATTCTGTCCAAAATTTCTTTCCGAAATCAGATTCCGTATCTGGCATGGGTTTACGATGCGCCTTGTCTGGCAATGTATTCCGATATGATTTTTAGTCCATACAACTACATTTTTCATTTTGATCGTGCAGAGGTTGAAAAGTTTCGTGCAGCAGGCGTGAAGCAGATTTATCATATGCCGTTGGCGGTTAATGTGCAGAAGATGCAGGATATGATGGAGAAAAATCCGCATACTTTTGAGCGGGATGTTGCCTTCCTTGGAACGCTTTACACCGGGGAAACCAATTTCCTGGATCAGATTCAAGGGCTGAGCGAGTATCAGAAAGCTTTTTTACAGGCGGTTATGGATGTGCAGTTAAAATTTTTTGGAATGGATTTATTAGAGGAGATTTTGCCAAAAGATTTTATGGAGGGATTGCTTCAAAAAGTTTCCTTTCAGACGGAACAGGAACTTTTCCTGACAGAGGAACAACTGATGTATCAGATGATTCGAAAGAAAATGACGGTTGAGGAGCGTAGAGAAATTCTAAAACTTTTGTCAGAGCATTTTGATACACATCTGTATACACAATCGGATACCTCAGAGCTGCCCCGAATAAAGCCTCACAGTTATATCAATTACGATACACAGATGCCGGACATGTTTTACCAGAGTAAGGTTAACATCAATATCACGCTGCGGAGCATCCAATCCGGGATAAGTTTGCGCTGTATGGATATTCTTGGTGCCGGCGGATTTTTGCTTTCGAATTATCAGCCGGAACTTGCGGAATACTTTGAGGATGGCAAAGAAGTTGTCATGTATCATAGTCGCGCAGATCTTGTGGAAAAGGTTCAGTATTACCTGGAACACGATGCGGAACGCATGCAGATTGCGGCAAACGGGCAAAAGAAGGTCTTTGAACAGTTTTCCTATGAAAAAGCCTGGGAGCAGATGTTTCAGAGGATAAATGAAAATATGCATGGCGGTATGTAATTGAGAGCATGCAAGAAAGAGATTTTGTAAAAATCAGGAGAGAAAGAAATGTTATCCGTTTGTATCATAACAAAAAATGAAAAAGAGAATTTAATGCGTTGTGTGGAAACACTGTTGCGTTATCCGTTTGAGGTTGTGGTACTTGATACTGGTTCAACAGATGGAACGCTTGCTTATCTAAATGACTTGCAAGAAACAATGAAAAAAACAGACCAGAAGGACTTCTTAAAAGAGACCAGTCTTGAGTCAGATTCTGGATTTTCAGAAGAAGCAAGTCCTGCGCCAAAGGCAGACTTTTCAAAGGAGGCAAGTCTTGTGATTGGGAACTTTCCGTGGTGTGATGATTTTTCCGCAGCGCGTAATGCAGCGGTTGAGCTGGCATCTAACGATATGATTCTGTCGATTGACAGCGATGAGTTTTTATACGATTTTTCCTTGGAAAAACTGGAGAAAGAGCTTGCGCAGAATCAGGGGAAAGTCGGAAGAGTCTGTATTCACAATCAGGTGCAGAATCATACCGGTGAGAGTGTGGAATGGGTTTCAAGATTGTTTTCCAGGAAACAATTTTTCTATGAAGGAAGCATTCACGAGCAGATTACGGCAAGGGATGGAGAAAAATATCAGACATTCCAAAGTTGCCTTTCCGTTCTTCATGTGGGATATGACTTGTCCGAACAAGGGAAAAAAGAAAAGGCTGCAAGAAATATCAGATTGCTTAAAAAGGAATTAGAGCAGGCAGGTTATGATTTTGAAAAAACGCCGGAGGAGGCTGTGGTAGACCTGCATAACGAAAAAATACCATATCTGTTGTATCAGTTTGGAAAAAGCGCTTACCTTATGGCAGACTATGAAAATGCCTGTAATGTGTTTGCACGTGGGTTATCGTATGATTTGGATCCACAGTTAGAGTATGTAAGCGATATGGTTGAAACCTACGGTTATGCGCTGGTACATGCAAAAAGAGCGGGTGAGGCGCTTTTTTTAGAGAGCTTATTGCAAGAATTTGGAAACAGTGCTGACTTTTTCTTTTTGTTAGGTTATGTATACATGAACAATGAACGCTTTTTAGATGCAATTCAGGCATTTTTAAAGGCAGCGGAGTTTGCGACAGCACGCACAGCGGGGGCAAATTCTTACCTTGCTTATTATAACGTTGGTGTGATTTATGAATGCTTGGGGCAGTGCGAACAAGCAAAAATATATTACGAGAAATGTGGAGCGTATGCACAGGCAAAAGAGAGGATTGCGGTGCTGGAAAAATAAGAAGGACAAGTGCTGTAAATGTTTGTCAAGCAGGGGAAGATTCCCTTGTCATTCCTAGAATTATTGTATATAATCAGCATATAGATAGGTTCACATCCTGCACTGTTTTGCAGTCAGGGGGAACATATGGGAAAAAGTTTTCAGGAGTTAGATTTAAGCAATGCATTTCTTTTTGCAGCAGCACTAGAAGATTCAGAGACATGCCGATTGGTACTTGAAATTATACTTGGAGTGAAACTTCCGGCAGTAAAGGTTCATGCAGAGCATAGTATTCTGGTAAGCTCGGAGGTTCGAAGCGTAAGATTAGACATTTATGCGAATGATGAGCTTGAGGTGAACTATAATGTAGAAGCGCAGAATCAGAATGAAGGAAATCTGCCGAAAAGGAGCCGTTACCACCAGGCAGAGATGGATGTTTCGCTATTGAAACCGGGGCAGGATTTTAACGATTTAAAACCAAGTTATGTGATTTTTATCTGTACATTTGACCCGTTTGGAAGAAAATTATATCGTTACACATTTGAGGAGCGATGTTTAGAACAGGATTTTCCACTGGGGGATGAGACAAAGAAAATATTTTTAAGTACAAAAGGTGAGAATCGGGAAGACGTACCGGAGGAATTAATCCATTTTCTTGGATATATGGAAAATAGTACGGATGCCTATGTTGCAACGGTGACAGATGAGAATATCAGCATGTTGCATGGAAAAGTGAAAATGCTGAAAAAAGAAAGAAGTCTGGAGGCGAGGTATATGACAGTGGAAGAGTGGATGAAATCCAGAGAAAAACAAGCCATAGAGTCAGGCATGAGAAAAGGCATGGAAAAAGGTCTGGAGGAAGGCATGAAACAGGGCATGAAACAGGGCATGGAGCAAGGCATGAAACAGGGCATGGAGCAAGGCATGGCAAAAGGCATAGCCAAAAGTATCCTGCAGCTCTTAGAAGAACAAGGAACAATTCCAAAACAGGTGTCAGACGAAATTTTAATGCAAACAGATGCAGCGGTTTTGACAAGATGGTTGAAACTCGCAGCAAAAACCACATCGATAGAGGAATTTATGCAGGAGATGTAGATTCCTTATTTTGCGTCGGCGGTCATTGATGGCCGCTGATGCAATCTTAGGTACAAAGTGTACCGTCTAAATGCAATTCGCAATAACCAGCAATCAAAATCAGGCAAAACAGTGTAGAGCCTATCTAAATGAGAGGACAGAAAATGAAAACGATCATCTTTTTTGAAGATATTTATGATACGTTAGATTTGTTTACAGAACAATTACAGGAAGCATTTGAAAAGATGGGATACGGGGCGTTTGTGTACCATGCCTCCCAACAAAAACAGAGTGAAGAGACGCTTTTTTCACTTTTGCTGCAGGAAGCAGGGATTCAAAATCGCAGTTATACTGAACTAACCCAGGCAGAGTGGAACCGGTTAAAAGATACAGACTTCTCGGAAAAGTTTGCGGTGGTCACGTTCAATAACCTTGGCTATAATCTGGAAATTCCATTTTCCTCGAATGACGGAGAAGTAAAAAAGGGGGATAGTGTGAAAAATAATCTTTGGGAGTTTTTCGGAATTCCGTATTTCAATATACTCATGGATCATCCCTTTCATTATGAGAAGCCGCTTCGCAGTGCGCCGGATACTTCCGTGGTACTTTGTACAGACCGAAATCACGTGAAGTATATCCGCAGATTTTACACAAATATCAGACAGGTTGATTTTTTGCCTCATGCGGGTGTGGAACTTCATTGTAAACACAAACCGATTGCAGAGCGGGGCATTGATGTGCTTTATGCGGGGGCGCTGCCGATTTATACGGTTGGAAAAATGATTCCGGATTTGTCTTCCATTCGAGAGGTGGATGGTGAGGATATGATGCAAACTGTACTACAAGAACTAGTACATCATCCAGAAAAAACGACGGAGCAGGCCATTGAGGAATACATAACAGAGAAACGAAACGACATTTCGAAGGAACGATTGCAGGAGTTGATTGTGACCATGCGTTTCTTGGATTCGTATGCGACTTCTTTTTTCAGAGAGCAAGCCGTGCGAATTCTGGTGGAGAGCGGCATTCAGGTGACTGCTTACGGAACAGGATGGGACCAATGTGACTGGAGTGATAACCCATATTTAACTTATGGTGGAAAAGTATTGGCATCGCAGATTCTTCCCCTAATGAATAATGCAAAGATTGTACTAAACACCATGACATGGTTTAAGGCGGGTGCACACGACCGGGTGTTTAATGGAATGCTGGCAGGTGCAGCAGTGGTGACAGATGACTCTACCTACATGAGAAGAGAGTTTACGGACGGAAAAGAACTTGTCATGTTTTCGCTGTCAGAGCTTGCGACATTGCCAGAGCGTGTCTTTGAGCTGTTTGGCCATGTTTCCCACATGCAAGAGATTGCAGATTGTGGATATCATGCTGCTTTGGAACGTCATACGTGGAAAAGCAGGGCAGAATATCTGGCAGAGTGTTATTTTTAAGCGGGAGGTGAAAAATGCGGATTTTAGTTTATCGCTGGAAAGCATACAATTACATGGACATTGAACAGACATTTGCTGCGATGGGGCATACCGTTGATCACATCGAGCAAAAGCTGGGCAATTACGATATCGAACCGGAATTTGAGAAAATTTTAACAAAGAAAATCCATGAGCAGGATTATGATTTGGTATTTACGGTTAATTATTTTGCGGTAATTTCCAATGTGTGCCAAAGAGAGCAGATTCCATATGTGTCCTGGACCTGTGATAATCCATTGATTAGCATGTATCATGAATCGGTTTTTCATGATTGTAATTATATTTTTACCTTTGACCAGACCAATTACCTGGAATTTAAGCAAATGGGGGTGAAGCACATCTGGTATCTTCCGCTTTCGGTGGACGCAAAGCGTCTGGATTCCCTGATGAACCAGGCGGATGATTTGTATCAGTACCAGGCAGATGTTTCTTTTGTGGGAAGTCTTTATGAACGCAATTCTTATGACAAAATAAAAAGTTCTCTTCCAGAGTATTTGCGTGGCTATTTTGATGCAACCATGGAGGCGCAGATGAACTTAAGCGGAGCAAATATCATTGAGCCGATGCTCACCACAGAGATTCTGGAGGAATTGCAAAAGTATTTTCGCCTGGAAAAATCGGAGGGGTCTTTTTCGGATTTAGGCCTCATTTTCCAGACAACGGTATTGGGATTTAAAATAGCGGAGATTGAGAGACGGCGTGCCCTTTTGGAACTGTCGAAATATTTTAAGGTGCATGTTTACAGCAACAGTGATACCAGCGATTTTTTGAATATCCAGTATTGCGGGTCGGTGGATTACTGGTCACAGATGCCGAAAGTATTCCGTGCATCTAAAATAAACCTAAACATGACGATTCCCAATATTAAAAGTGGAATTCCACTAAGAGTGTGGGATATCCTTGGTTCAGGTGGTTTCCTGCTGACCAATTATCAGGCGGAGATTCCGTACTATTTTGAAGAAGGAAAAGACTTAGTCTGCTTTGATGGCATCGAGGATATGAGGGACAAAGTAAAATATTACCTTTCACATGAGGAAGAACGTGCTAAGATTGCAAGAAATGGATATGAAAAAGTAAAAGAGCATCACACCTATGTGGATCGCCTTTCGAAAATTCTGACAATTGTAAAAGAGGAGGAGGCAAAACGAAATTAAGTTCTGCTTCTTCCTCTTTCTATAAAAATTAACAATACTCGTCTAACATCATTCCAGAATAAACGGAAGTGATATATGGTGTTGCAAAGTTTTTTCCAGGATTTTTGTACGCAACCAAAGTCCGGTCGACATATTTCAGCGGGTCCAAGGAAGCGTTCATGGCTCTTTCATTCAAAGTGTCCTTAAATGTGTTCAAGGTAGAAAGATAATCGGTTACATCCCCGGAAGAAACTACATTTGTCAATGTATCGCGGTTCACGTGAATAAAACCGTCGTGTTCGACCTCAAGTCCAATGGAATCTAAAATACGTTTCTGGGAGAGCGCAACAGAACCCATCTCATAGAGCAGCAAATGATTTTCGTGGGTGGATGTCGATTCTTTTCCTAATGAAAGCATGTTGTTATAAGCATCCGCAAGTGTCTCTATGTTATCTGCAATTGCCTCTGTATTCGGCTTAAATCCAACAGTGGTAGATTCCCCATCCGAAGATACGCCATGTAGGGTAACTTCGATGGCATCATTTACCGTAAACGTATTGGAAAAGGAAGTACGTTCGTTTCCATTTAAGGAAAAAACGGAATTCTGTGCCACAGAGCTGACACGGTCAATGCCAAGCAAATGCATAGCCTGGATGGAAGAATTCTCAGCTTGAGGCATAATATGGAAAAGAAAATCCTCATTTTCATCCAAACCGGTCTGGTTCGAACGGATTTGCAAAGCAGATTTCCCATCGTCATTCGAAATTACTTCCGCATTTAATCCAATAGCAGAATTTGAAATGAGCTTTGCAAGCTTTTTCTGCACATCAAGGTTGGTATCGGTTCTTCCGACGTTAAACTGGAATTCATAAGCGCTTTTTGAGGTAACAAGATCAAAAGAATACGAACCCGGCGCAAAGTCTCTTGCCTTTTCAGATAAAAAGTTTCCGGTGTTAATCTGTGGCAGGGCAAGCTGACTCACCTGAATTTCAAAGTCATCCATATCGTCGGAGGAAGAGTTATCCCCAATGTATTGTGCGGTTGCAACGGATTCGTCTGAAGTGGTTGCAACTTTTTTCTCGAAGGCATTTGCCAGCCCATCCTCGGAATCGGAGGATAAAGAAGCAACTATATTTTGAATATTACGGGTATTTTCCTTAATATCGATTGCAAATTTCTGAACGTCTCCCGAATTGGAAATTTTATACAAAGGAGATTCTTTGTTCAGTTTGACCATACGATTATAGACATCGCGAAGCTGGCTCTTTTTATGAGCATCATAGCGCGACACATTCGAACTGCCGTATGTGGTTAGATAGTAATTATAGACAGAGTCTATCTTAGTCATTAGAGTCTCCTCCTTTCTTCCTTGAAATATGTGATGCAAAAACATCACAATAAGAGACATAAAAAAGAATCCTGCTATCCAAATTGCCACATCCTTGTGACAAAAGTTTTATCTAATATAAGTTTTTCCTATTATAATATGAAATAATAAATCCTACAATATCTATTTCGGCAATTTTTGGAATAAGTTTAGCCGAAAATGGGAATTTTTGAAAAATTGCTTGCCTGTAAAAATAAGAAATGCTAAAATAAGTTTTGTAATGCAAAAAATAATAGTTGACGTGAAAAAACGTTTGTGATATATTAGACTAGCGATGGAAGTAGGTCTTTTTTTTATGCCTTTTTTTAGGTGTAAAAGAAAACACAAAGAAATTAAGTGGAGGTGGAAGTTGTGCGCACTAAGATTACATTGGCATGTACAGAGTGTCAGAGACGTAATTACAACATGACAAAAGACAAGAAAGCTCATCCAGACAGAATGGAGACCAAAAAGTATTGTAGATTCTGCAAGACTCATACATTACACAAGGAAACCAAATAGGCTGAGCAAAGGAGTGAGAACATGGGAGAAACCGAAAAATTAGAAAAAGCTCCAAAAACGAGCTGGTTTGGCGGTCTCAAGGCTGAATTTCAGAAGATTATTTGGCCGGAAAAGAAATCACTTGCAAGACAGACGACAGCAGTTATCGCTGTTTCTGTTGTATTAGGTCTTTTAATCGCTTTAATGGATACCGTAATCCAGTATGGCGTTGATTTCCTGGTAAATTTATAAGTTTTAATGGAGGCATAGGTGATTTATGGCAGAGGCACATTGGTATGTAGTTCATACCTACTCAGGATATGAGAACAAAGTCAAAGCAAACATCGACAAGACAATTGAAAACAGACACTTGGAAGACCAGATGCTGGAAGTTCGGGTACCAATGCAGGATGTTGTCGAGATGAAGAATGGCGCAGCAAAACAGGTATCGAAGAAAATGTTTCCGGGATACGTGCTTATCAACATGGTCATGAACGATGATACATGGTATGTGGTAAGAAATACGCGTGGTGTGACTGGGTTTGTTGGTCCGGGATCCAAACCTGTACCGCTCACCGATGCTGAAATGTTACCTTTGGGAATCAAGACTGATGACGTTGAGGTAGATTTTGCAGAAGGTGATGCAGTTGTAGTTACCGGCGGTGTCTGGAAAGATACCATTGGTGTAATTCAGTCGATGAACCACAGCAAGCAGATTGTTACCATCAATGTTGAATTATTTGGTCGCGAGACACCAGTAGAAATAAGTTTCGCAGATGTTAAACTTTGCAATTAAGCAAAAAAAAGTAATCAGCCTGACAGAAGATTAGGCAGAGCCCCAAAAGGCTCGGAAATGAATTAAGGAGGCAATTCCAATGGCAAAAAAAGTAGAAGGATATATCAAATTGCAGATTCCTGCTGGTAAGGCAACACCTGCTCCTCCAGTTGGACCTGCTCTTGGACAGCACGGCGTTAACATCGTTGAATTTACAAAACAGTTTAACGCAAAGACAGCCGATCAGGGCGACTTAATTATCCCTGTAGTTATTACAGTATACGCAGACAGAAGCTTTAGCTTTGTTACAAAGACACCACCTGCTCCTGTATTAATCAAAAAGGCTTGCAATATCAAATCTGGTTCCGCAGTACCTCAGAAAGATAAAGTTGCAGTTCTTTCAAAAGCAAAATTACAGGAAATCGCAGAATTAAAAATGCCTGACTTAAATGCAGCATCCTTAGAAGCAGCTATGAGCATGATCGCAGGAACTGCAAGAAGTATGGGTGTTACAATCGAAGAATAGAGCGTAAAAGATATTCTTTAAAACGATTGATGTAAATGAAACAAGTGGGAGGGCCCTCTCCCGATAATACCACCAGGAGGTTTATTTAAATGAAAAGAGGAAAGAAATATCTTGAAGCTGCAAAATCTTTCGATAAAGCAGCTCAGTATGATGTTGCAGAAGCTATCGGATTAGTTAAGAAAAATGCAACAGCTAAATTTGATGAGACAATCGAACTTCACATCAGAACAGGTTGTGATGGTCGTCACGCAGAACAGCAGATTCGTGGTGCGGTTGTATTACCACACGGAACAGGTAAAACTGTAAAAGTTTTAGTATTTGCAAAAGGTGCAAAAGCTGATGAAGCTACAGCAGCTGGAGCAGACTTCGTTGGTGGAGAGGAATTAATTCCAAAGATCCAGAACGAAGGATGGTTAGATTTCGATGTAGTAGTTGCTACACCTGACATGATGGGTGTTGTTGGACGTTTAGGACGTGTACTCGGACCTAAAGGTTTAATGCCTAACCCAAAAGCTGGAACAGTAACCATGGATGTTACAAAAGCGGTTAACGACATCAAAGCTGGTAAGATTGAGTATAGATTGGACAAAACAAACATTATCCACGTGCCAGTTGGAAAAGCTTCTTTCACAGAAGAACAGTTAAGCGACAACTTCCAGACCCTTATGGGTGCTATCAACAAAGCAAAACCTGCTAGCTTAAAAGGTCAGTACATTAAGAGCGCAACAATCGCTTCTACAATGGGACCTGGAGTAAGATTAAACGTAACAAAAATTACTCAGTAGTAATTTGTTTGTTGACATCCAGAATAGAAAATGATATAATTGCAAAGGTTTGTGGCAGAAATGCTCAAATCTTTGCATATTGCCGAAGACAGTAGGTGCCGCAGGGCGTAACGATTAGACCTACCGAGGGAATCTTTCGATGATTTATCATCATAAGAGTGAATGATGACCTCTCTGTCTGCGGATAGAGAGGTTTTTTATATGAATCGGTTTACATCGGTTTGTGAACCTCTAAATGTCTTTTATGCAACAAAAATAATATAAGGAGGTGCACGATTCGTGGCAAAAGTAGAACTTAAACAGCCTATCGTACAGGAAATTTCTGAAAACATCAAAGATGCTCAGTCAGTTGTAGTAGTTGACTACCGTGGACTTACTGTAGCAGAAGATACTCAGTTACGTAAACAGTTAAGAGAAGCTGGTGTTACTTATAAAGTATATAAGAACACATTAGTTAACCGTGCAATCGAAGGTACAGAATTTGCAGGACTTGCTGACGTTCTTGAAGGACCAAGCGCATTTGCAATTTCTACTACAGATGCAACAGCTCCAGCCAGAGTATTAGCAAAATTTGCGAAAAACGCTCCAGCATTAGAGTTAAAAGCAGGTGTTGTAGAAGGTACATTATACGATGCACAGGGAATCAATGCAATCGCATCTATTCCATCAAGAGAAGAACTTCTCTCCAGATTACTTGGAAGTATGCAGTCACCTGTTACCAACCTTGCTCGTGTTCTTAACCAGATCGCAGAAAAAGGTGGCGCAGCAGACGCAGAAGTAGCTGCTCCAGCAGAAGAAGCAGCAGCCGTTGAAGAAGCTCCAGCTGAGGAAGCTCCTGCAACAGAAGAATAATCCTATATATTAATAGGAAGAAATGTAAAAATCAGACCGGCAAAGTCCGGTGAATATTTAAATTTTAATGGAGGATATTAAAATGGCAAAATTAACAACAGCAGAATTTATCGATGCTATCAAAGAGTTAAGCGTATTAGAATTAAACGATTTAGTAAAAGCTTGTGAAGAAGAGTTCGGCGTATCTGCAGCAGCAGGCGTTGTAGTAGCAGCAGGCGGAGACGCAGCAGCAGCTGAAGAAAAAACAGAGTTCGACGTAGAGTTAACAGAAGTTGGACCAAACAAAGTTAAAGTTATCAAAGTAGTTCGTGAAGCAACTGGTTTAGGATTAAAAGAAGCTAAAGACGTTGTAGACGGAGCTCCTAAGGTAATCAAAGAAGCTGCTGACAAAGCAACAGCTGATGATATCAAAGCTAAACTTGAAGCAGAAGGTGCTAAAGTTACTTTAAAATAATCACGTAAGCTACAAGCAGAGTGAAAATAAAAAGGGAACCCAGCAGGAAATTTATTTCCGTGTCGGGTTCCCTTTTTGTTTTCATTCGGCGCCAGCCGTGTGTTCATGAAGCTCTGCTTCATGAACTAAACTCTGCTTGTAGCTTGCGTGAAGTGGTGGGGTTCGTCGGCAGGAAATTTATTTCCATACAAGGTTCCCTTTTTATTTTGTGCCAGCCGTGTGTTCATGTAACTCCCTAGTGACAAAGTGCCTCGAATATGCAATAATAATCTTTGATTATAAAATTTAGAAGACTTTCGTGTGAGAAAACAGATTTTTCACACGCAGCTTTGTGCCTGCGTAGGTGTTAATGTACCGAAAATTTTTCGGGTTACGGAAAGGGATGGTTTTAGTATGAAAACAGGTTTAAAGGTTTGGCTATGGTTTTTGTTTATCGTAAACATCATTAGCGCATTTGTGGTAGCGACAGCAGCGTTGTTTGCTCCGTTATTATGGGTAAACGTTATCGCAGAAATAATATTGGTTGTAGGAGTTTGCCTACTGCTTTTTGGAAAGAAGAAAGTGGGATTCTACCTGATGTGTGCGTGTGCGGTGATTTCATTTGTGGTGAATTTGATTTCTGGCACCAATATTGCAAGTGCAATCGTAGGACTGATTCTTTGCCCGTCCATTACATATTTGCTGTTGAAAGATGGCTGGGAGGAATTTCAATAGCATGAAGCTTTTGGAAGCGGTGAAATCAGAACAACACACTATAATGGATTAAATTTATCAAATACCTGTCCGGATATCTGAGAGGATTTCCCGGACAGGTATTTTTATGTAATAGGAAATTTCGTTCTTATTACATAAAAAATGCTCCGCAAGCAGGGTTCTTTCTTGGCGATTTCGGAAACATTTTCTAGAGATAATAAAAATTCCTATATTTTATATAGAAGAAAAAGAAGAAACACCTCAAAGAAAAAAGTAACAAAATTAAAAATAGTACTTGACGTATAACAAAAGCTTGTCGTATAATATACGTTGCACTATTGTGGTGCAGTGGGTTTTTTAATATATGCACAGATGATATTTGCTATATTTGGTAATTTAAAATAAAAACGAGAGGTGAAACGTCAATGGAGAAAAACAGAATACGTCCAGTGAAAGCTGGAAAAAGCATGCGTATGAGTTACTCGAGACAAAAAGAGGTATTGGAAATGCCAAACCTGATAGAAGTTCAGAAGGATTCCTATCAGTGGTTTTTGGACGAAGGTCTGAAAGAAGTATTTGCTGATATCTCTCCAATCGCTGATTACAGCGGACATCTTAGCCTGGAATTAGTAGATTTTACATTATGCGAGGATGATGTAAAATACACAATCCCAGAGTGTAAGGAACGAGATGCAACTTATGCAGCACCTTTAAAGGTCAAAGTAAGACTTTACAATAAGGAAACTGATGAAATCAGTGAACACGAGATTTTCATGGGTGATCTTCCTTTGATGACAGAGACTGGTACTTTCGTAATCAACGGTGCAGAACGAGTAATCGTAAGCCAGTTGGTACGATCTCCAGGTATCTACTACGGAATCGCACATGATAAAGTAGGTAAGACATTGTATTCCTGTACTGTAATTCCAAACCGTGGTGCTTGGTTAGAGTACGAAACAGACTCCAATGACGTTTTCTATGTTCGTGTTGATAGAACCAGAAAAGTGCCAATCACAGTATTGATTCGTGCACTTGGTATTGGAACAAACCAGGAAATTATTGATTTGTTCGGTGAGGAACCTAAAATCGTAGCAAGTTTTGGCAAAGATGTTGCAACAAACTACGAGGAAGGTCTTTTAGAGTTATACAAAAAGATTCGTCCAGGTGAACCTCTTACTGTAGAAAGCGCAGAGAGTTTGATTTCTGCAATGTTCTTCGACCCAAGAAGATATGACCTCGCAAAAGTTGGACGTTATAAGTTCAACAAGAAATTAGCACTCCGCAACCGTATCAACGGACATGTTCTTGCAGAAGATGTTGTTGATGTGACAACAGGGGAAATCATTGCTGAAGCTGGAACGGAAGTGACCAGAGAATTAGCAGATGATATCCAGAATGCGGCAGTACCATATGTATGGATTCAGACAGAGACAAGAAATGTTAAAGTCCTTTCCTCCATGATGGTAGATTTAAGACATTATGTAGACTGTGATCCAAAAGAGCTTGGTGTCACAGAATTAGTATATTACCCAATTCTTGCTCAGTTGATGGAAGAGCATGCAGATGTAGAAGAATTGAAAGAAGCAATCAAGAAAAATATCAGTGATTTGATTCCAAAACACATCACAAAAGATGATATTTTTGCATCTATCAACTACAATATGCATCTGGAATATGGTATCGGTCATGATGACGATATCGATCATTTGGGTAACAGACGTATTCGTGCGGTTGGTGAATTATTACAGAACCAGTACAGGATCGGTCTTTCCAGATTAGAGAGAGTAGTTCGTGAGAGAATGACTACCTTAGATATGGACAGCATTTCTCCACAGAGCTTAATCAATATCAAACCGGTAACAGCTGCAGTAAAAGAATTCTTCGGTTCTTCCCAGCTGTCCCAGTTTATGGATCAGAACAACCCACTTGGTGAGTTGACACATAAGAGACGTTTATCCGCATTAGGACCTGGTGGTTTGTCCAGAGACCGTGCAGGATTCGAGGTTCGAGACGTACACTATTCCCACTACGGTAGAATGTGTCCTATCGAGACTCCTGAAGGACCTAACATCGGTCTTATCAACTCTCTTGCATGTTACGCAAGAATTAACGAGTATGGTTTCATTGAAGCACCATACCGTAAAATTGATAAATCAGATCCAAAGAATCCTCGTGTCACAGACGAAGTTGTATACATGACCGCGGATGAAGAGGATAATTATCACGTAGCACAGGCGAATGAGGCACTGGACGAAGAAGGACATTTCGTAAGAAATTCTGTATCTGGTCGTTACTTAGATGAGACACAGGAATACGAAAAGACCATGTTCGATTACATGGACGTATCTCCTAAGATGGTATTCTCAGTCGCTACTGCATTGATTCCGTTCTTGCAGAACGATGATGCGAACCGTGCGCTGATGGGATCTAACATGCAGCGTCAGGCAGTTCCACTTCTTACAACAGAAGCTCCTGTTGTTGGAACAGGTATGGAACCAAAGGCAGCTGTTGACTCTGGTGTTTGCGTTGTTGCAAAGAAACCAGGTATTGTAGAAAGTTCCGAATCCAATAAGATTACAATCAAAAACGATGATGGAACAAGAGAAGTATACAAATTAACAAAATTCTCCAGAAGTAACCAGTCAAACTGCTACAACCAGAGACCAATCGTGTTCAAAGGTGACCATGTAGAAGCTGGCGAGGTAATCGCAGATGGTCCATCTACATCACAGGGTGAATTAGCACTTGGTAAGAACCCATTGATCGGTTTCATGACATGGGAAGGTTACAACTACGAGGATGCT
Source organism: Roseburia sp. 831b (assembly GCF_001940165.2). Taxonomy (NCBI): domain Bacteria; kingdom Bacillati; phylum Bacillota; class Clostridia; order Lachnospirales; family Lachnospiraceae; genus Roseburia; species Roseburia sp. 831b. Next base: position 3,037,790 of record NZ_CP135162.1, read on the forward strand.
GTTCTTTTAAGTGAAAGATTAGTTCAGGATGATGTATACACATCTATCCATATTGAAGAATATGAAGCAGAAGCACGTGATACTAAATTAGGACCGGAAGAAATCACAAGAGACGTTCCTGGTGTCGGTGATGATGCGTTAAAAGATTTGGATGAAAGAGGTATTATCCGTATCGGTGCAGAAGTTCGTGCCGGCGATATCCTGGTTGGTAAAGTAACTCCAAAGGGAGAGACAGAGCTGACAGCAGAAGAGAGACTTCTTCGTGCAATCTTTGGTGAAAAAGCAAGAGAAGTACGTGATACTTCCTTAAAAGTACCTCATGGTGAATATGGTATCGTTGTAGATGCAAAAGTATTTACAAGAGAAAACGGTGATGAATTATCACCAGGTGTAAACCAGGCAGTTCGTATTTACATTGCACAGAAGAGAAAAATCTCTGTCGGTGACAAGATGGCTGGACGTCATGGTAACAAGGGTGTCGTTTCCCGTGTATTACCTGTTGAAGATATGCCATTCCTTCCAAACGGCCGTCCTCTTGATATCGTACTTAACCCATTGGGTGTACCATCCCGAATGAACATCGGTCAGGTCTTGGAGATTCACTTAAGTCTTGCTGCAAAAGCATTAGGATTTAACATCGAGACACCTGTATTCGATGGTGCAAAGGAAATTGATATCCAGGATACACTGGAATTAGCAAATGATTATGTAAACTTCGAATGGGAAGACTTTGAAGCAAAATACAAAGACACCTTAAACGAAGATGTTATGAAGTACTTATATGACAACAGAGCTCACAGAGCTTTATGGAAAGGTGTTCCAATTTCCCGTGATGGAAAAGTTCAGTTACGTGATGGACGTACTGGAGAACCATTCGATTCACCGGTAACAATCGGACACATGCATTACCTGAAGCTGCATCATCTGGTAGATGATAAGATTCATGCACGTTCTACAGGCCCTTACTCCTTAGTAACACAGCAGCCATTAGGTGGTAAAGCGCAGTTCGGTGGACAGCGTTTCGGTGAGATGGAGGTATGGGCACTGGAAGCTTATGGTGCATCCTACACATTACAGGAAATCTTAACTGTGAAATCTGATGATGTTGTCGGACGTGTTAAGACATACGAAGCAATTATTAAGGGTGATAATATTCCAGAACCAGGAATTCCAGAATCCTTTAAAGTATTATTAAAAGAACTTCAGTCCTTAGGTCTTGATGTCAAAGTCTTAGACGAGAACAGAAATGAAGTAGAATTAATGGAAACAAGCGAATACGGCAATACAGACTTGAATTCAATCATCTCCGGAGACAAAGATTTCGCATTCGAAGATAGTGAGTCCTTCTCCAAGATGGGATTCTCCAAGAAAGAATTCAACTCTGAAAGCGGAGAACTTGTAGATTCCGAAGAAGAAGAGACAGATGACATTGAAGAAGGTTTTGACTTCGCAGATGACATGTCAGAAGATGGATTTGATGAGTAAACTACTGTAGAAAGGGAGTGTCATTCATGCCAGAGACAATGAATAAAGAAACGACGAACCAGTCTGTATCATTCGATGCGATTCAGATTGGCCTTGCTTCACCGGAAAAGATCAGAGAATGGTCCAGAGGCGAAGTTAAGAAACCGGAAACCATTAATTACAGAACTTTGAAGCCTGAAAAAGATGGTTTGTTCTGCGAAAAGATTTTCGGACCAAGCAAGGACTGGGAGTGTCATTGTGGTAAATATAAGAAAATTCGTTACAAAGGTGTTGTTTGTGACCGTTGTGGCGTTGAGATTACAAAAGCCAGCGTTCGTAGAGAACGTATGGGACACATTGAGCTTGCAGCTCCTGTGTCTCATATCTGGTATTTCAAGGGTATCCCATCCCGTATGGGATTAATCCTTGACTTATCTCCAAGAACCTTGGAGAAAGTACTTTATTTTGCATCTTACATCGTATTAGATGCTGGTGATACAGCTTTACAGTACAAACAGGTATTGTCTGAAGCAGAATACCAGGAAGCAAGAGAACAGTACGGCAATGCATTCCGTGTAGGAATGGGAGCAGAAGCAATTCAGGAATTATTGCATGCAATTGATCTTGAAAAAGATTCCGCAGAATTAAAAGCTGAATTGACAGATGCAACAGGTCAGAAACGTGCAAGAATCATCAAGAGACTGGAAGTTGTAGAAGCATTCCGTGAATCCGGCAACAAACCAGAGTGGATGATTATGACTGTAATTCCGGTTATCCCGCCAGACTTACGTCCTATGGTTCAGTTGGATGGTGGACGTTTTGCAACATCCGATTTGAATGATTTATACAGAAGAATTATCAACAGAAATAACCGTCTGAGAAGACTGTTAGAGTTAGGTGCTCCTGACATCATCGTTCGTAACGAGAAACGTATGTTACAGGAAGCGGTTGATGCCTTGATCGATAATGGCCGTCGCGGACGTCCGGTAACCGGTCCTGGTAACAGAGCATTGAAATCTTTATCTGATATGTTAAAAGGTAAGGGAGGTCGTTTCAGACAGAACTTGCTTGGTAAACGAGTTGACTACTCAGGTCGTTCCGTTATCTGTGTAGAACCTAAGTTAAAGATTTATCAGTGTGGTCTTCCAAAAGAGATGGCAATCGAATTGTTCAAACCTTTTGTAATGAAAGAGTTAGTTGCCAACGGAACAGCGCACAACATCAAATCTGCTAAGAAAATGGTAGAAAGACTTCAGACAGAGGTTTGGGACGTTCTCGAAGAAGTAATCAAAGAACATCCGGTTATGTTAAACCGTGCTCCTACACTTCATAGATTAGGTATCCAGGCATTCGAGCCAATCTTAGTAGAAGGTAAAGCAATCAAACTTCACCCATTGGTATGTACCGCGTTCAACGCCGATTTCGACGGTGACCAGATGGCTGTACATCTTCCATTGTCAGTAGAAGCTCAGGCTGAGTGTAGATTTATGTTATTATCTCCAAACAACCTGTTAAAACCATCCGATGGTGGCCCTGTGGCCGTTCCTTCACAGGATATGGTACTTGGTATCTACTACCTGACACAGGAAAGACCAGGTGTTAAGGGAGAAGGCAAATTCTTCAAGAGTGTAAACGAAGCAATCCTTGCTTACGAAAATGGTGTTATCACCCTTCACTCTAAGATTAAAGTCCGTATGACTAAGAAATTAGCGGACGGAACAGAAAAATCCGAGATTATCGAATCCACATTAGGACGTTTCATTTTCAATGAAATCATTCCACAGGATTTAGGATTTGTAGATAGAAGCATTCCGGAAAACGAGATGAAACTTGAAATCGACTTCCTGGTTGCCAAAAAGCAGATTAAACAGATTCTTGAAAAAGTAATCAACATTCATGGTGCTACAAAGACTGCAGAAGTACTCGATGATGTAAAGGCAATGGGTTACAAATTCTCCACAAGAGCAGCAATGACCGTATCCATTTCCGATATGACAGTACCACCACAGAAACCAGAAATGATTGCTCAGGCTCAGGATACTGTAGACAGAATTACAAGACAGTACAAACGTGGTCTTATCACAGAGGAAGAACGTTACAAAGAAGTTGTTGAAACATGGAAAGAGACCGATGATGAGCTGACGCATGCTCTGTTATCCGGACTTGATAAATACAACAACATCTTCATGATGGCGGACTCTGGAGCCCGTGGTTCTGATAAACAGATCAAACAGTTAGCAGGTATGCGTGGTTTGATGGCTGATACAACAGGTCGTACCATCGAGCTGCCTATCAAGTCAAACTTCCGTGAAGGTCTTGACGTACTGGAATACTTCATGTCTGCGCACGGTGCTCGTAAAGGACTTTCCGATACAGCGCTTCGTACAGCCGATTCCGGTTACCTGACAAGACGTCTTGTTGACGTTTCCCAGCATATGATCGTTCGTGAGTCCGATTGTTGCGAAGGAAAAGACAGAGAGATTCCAGGAATGTGGGTAAAAGCATTCATGGATGGAAAAGAAGAAATCGAAAGCTTACAGGAACGTATTACAGGTCGTTTCTCCTGCAATACCATCTGCGACAAAGACGGAAATGTTCTTGTAAAAGCAAACCATATGATTACACCAAAACGTGCAGCACTTGTTATGAGCAAAGGTGTGGATGAGAATGGAGAACCATTAACAAAAGTTAAGATTCGTACCGTACTTTCCTGCCGTTCCCACATGGGTGTTTGTGCAAAATGTTACGGTGCTAACATGGCAACAGGCCAGGCAGTACAGGTTGGTGAAGCAATCGGTATCATCGCAGCACAGTCTATCGGTGAACCAGGTACACAGCTTACCATGCGTACGTTCCATACCGGTGGTGTTGCCGGAAACGATATCACACAGGGTCTTCCTCGTGTCGAGGAAATCTTTGAGGCAAGAAAACCTAAGGGTCTTGCCATTATCACAGAATTTGGCGGCGTAGCTACCATCAAAGACACAAAGAAGAAACGTGAAATCATCGTTACCAACCAGGAAACAGGAGAGACAAAGGCTTACCTTATCCCTTATGGTTCCAGAATTAAGATTATGGACGGAGCAGTACTTGAAGCCGGTGATGAGCTGACAGAAGGTTCTGTAAACCCACACGATATCCTGAAAATCAAAGGTGTTCGTGCCGTTCAGGATTATATGCTTCGTGAAGTTCAGCGAGTATATCGTCTCCAGGGTGTAGAAATCAATGATAAACATATCGAGGTTATTGTTCACCAGATGTTACAGAAGATTCGTGTAGAAGAAAACGGAGATTCTGATATGCTTCCAGGAACAATGGTAGATACATTAGATTTTGAAGATACAAACGAATTGCTTGTAAAAGAAGGCAAGACTCCTGCAGAAGGTTCCCAGGTATTACTTGGTATTACCAAGGCATCTCTTGCTACGAACTCCTTCTTATCAGCAGCATCCTTCCAGGAAACAACAAAAGTTCTGACAGAAGCTGCAATTAAAGGAAAGATTGACCCATTGATTGGTATGAAAGAAAACGTAATCATCGGTAAATTAATTCCGGCAGGTACTGGTATGAAGAGATATCGTAACATCAAGTTAGACTCTGACGTAAGTCAGAATGATGACATCATGTTCGATGATTTCGACAACTTTGATATGGACTCCGTGGAAAATGAAGAAAAAGCTACAGAAACCGTAGAAGAATAAAAGGTAAGAGGCTGCCGCATTTGGGTGCGCAGCCTCTTTTTCTTTGTGTTATAGAAAAATGATGCTTCAACAAAAAGATTTTGTATCAGGAAAAAAACATAAAAAATTCGAGAAAATTTAGGAAATTAGTTCAGCTTTTTGTCAAAACATCCGATAAAATTGATAAGAGTTATTGCAACATAAAATTAACTTTAAGGAAAACATTTGATTTCAAGGATAGAAAACAAAGCAAAGGAGAAATGTTTATGTACAAGGACGTAAAAGAAAAATTTTCTTGGAAAACGATGAAAAAGGTTTTGGCAGTCGTTGTTTCAATCTGTCTGGTGGTTACGATTGTGCAATTGCCAGGTATTACAGCGCATGCAGAAGACGGAGTCGTTTACCATGATTACTGGAATTCAGCGGAAGGAGAGAAGTCAGCAGTTGAGGAAAAGACTGTGGCGGCAATGTTTACCATCAATCAGAACACGGATGGTGCAGAGCAGCTTGAGAGTGTTGCCTTTGATTTGCAGAAGAATATTGCATTGGATGCAACATCCGCAAATAAAGCAACGGCAACTGTTTATGTAAATCCAACCAATGCAAATGATCCGACAAGCGGAACATATTTATGCCAGGTAGAAGGTCAGGGAAATCTTGACGAAGGAACCAACCGGATTCAGCTGAATGCAACACAGGCAGCGCTTGCCCAAGGAACCGTAGTAGCGGTTGTTGTAGGTTTGAACGGGGATGATTTTTCTTTCCAGGAGAATGCTTCTGATGAGACAGGAAAGACATTGGTTCAGACAGCAGATGGCTGGGTTGATGCTGGAACACGTAGCCAGTGCCTGAACATTTCTTTAAAAACAAGTGATGTGGCAGACAAGAATGCAGATGTTGTGGCTGCAGATGCAACAGATGACTCAGATACAGTTACAGATGAGCCTCAGAATGATATAGATGCAGCGGACGTGCAGGATGACCAGAGTGTTTCAGAGGCAGAAGAGAATGCTCAGGAAGAGAACGCAGATGCTATCGATTCCTATTCCAATGAGGAAAACGGAATTGCACTTACAGCAGCAAATCCAATTGAGATTACAGAGGATATGATTGAGTTGGTTTCCAATGCAACCGCATCTTCTGACGGAAGTGAAGTCCGCCCAATCATTAAAGTAACTTATCAGGGAACTGTTCTGGAAGAAGGAACAGATTACACCTGTTCGGTAAAAAAATTAAGTGGGAACTCCTGGAGTGATGTTGGAACAGAAGCCCAGATTGTAGTAAACGGTATGGGCAGCTATACAAGCTATGCAACCTGTAATTACCGTGTATGTGCTGACATTGCAACGCAGCTTGATGTTTCTGAGACATTACCGGCACAGACTTACACAGGTTCTGCAATCACTTTAAATTCCTTGTACACCATTCATTCAGATTCTAACTTAACAGCAGAGGATCTGAATGTAGAATACAAAAACAACCTGAATGCGGGGGAAGCAACCGTAACAATCAGCCCAAAGACAAGCACAGACTTTGGTGGAAAGATTGAGAAAACTTTCACAATCAATAAAGTAGATATCAGCACTTTGCCAGAATCCGCTTTTTCTTATGATAAGAAAGTTGTTTATAATCCGACTGCGTCCGTTACACCACCAACGGTAACCGTCAGCTATAATAACAACACACTTTCTGCCGGCGCGGATTACAAGGTGACAGCATCCGGGTTTGACAAAGCCGGAAATGCAACCATCACATTAGATGCAGATAACGGCACCAATGATGTGAAGAACTATACCGGAAAGAAGAGCCTGTCTGTAACCGTAGATCCATGCTCCTTGTCAGGGTCTAACATTACTGTTACATTAGACAACACAAAATTCACTTATACAGGTTCTTCCATTACGCCAGGTACCATTGTGATGAAATATGGCGATACCACCATCTATGAAAAAGGTGATAACAAGTCTTTATTCAAGGTTACCTACAAAGATGCAAACGGAGGAACAAACACCACAGATTATGGTGTGATTACCGGTACAATCGAACCAACGGATACCAATACAAATTATACCGGAGCCAAAACTTTTACATACGAAATTACCAAGACAACATTAAGCTCTGACAACATCGAGCTGACGCATGATGATTCGAAGAACTATAACAATGCAGCATTGGTTCAGTATGCAAAAGATAATGGACTTCTTGCAGTAAAACTGTTAAGCGGCTCCACAGCAGTAACATTAGACAGCGATGAAGTAACACTGAAAGATAAGAATACCGGACATGTGTTGACAAGTTCTGATTTTTCAACCAACTATCAGTACAACAGATCGGTGTCAACCTCAAGTGCTAGAGCCCAGGTGACATTTACCGGAAAAGGCAATTATACCGGAAGCATGACCGTAAGCTTCCTGATTGCACAGGATATCAGTACCTTGAAAAACATTCCAACTTCTTTTGACCCACTTCCATATAAAGGAAATGGCAAGGAAGTAACTTATGCGGAAGGCGCAGTTGTCATCAAGAACGATGACAGTGAAATCCTGACACAGGGAGAAGACAGCAGTGCCGATTACACCGTAGAATACAGCAACAATACCGCAATTGGAACCGCTACCTACAAGATTATCGGTAACGGAAATGTGACATCCAAGGGATGTTTCGTTGGAAGTGTTGAAAGACCCTTCACAATTACCAAGAAAAACCTTGCGGACGAGGATGTTGTTGTAACAATTAATCCGGTGGATTATAAAGAAGGAACAACAGAGACGGTTTTGAACTACGACCAGATTGAGGTAAAATACGGGGAGGAAACACTCCAGGGTGGAGCAAGCCGTGATTACATCATTCAGGGCTATGAAGGAAATCATAAATGTGGAACTGCGTATGTAACGTTACAGGGTGTTGGTGACAATTATACCGGAACCAAGACAGTTGAATTCCAGATTCGCGGAAAAGAAATCACAGCAGCAAATGGATATTCCGTTGAAGTGACAAACTACACTTACACAGGTGGAAATATCATCCCGGAGATTACAGTAATAAAGGATAAGGGATTGCCAACAGAGGCTAAGTTAGACCGAAAGAATTATACAATCTCCTATCAGCAGAACGGTGCTTCTGCAACACCGCAGGATGTTGGGGAATATGACATCATTGTAAGTGGAAATAATGACAACAATTATACCGGTACTTTGACAGGAAGCTTTAGCATTTTACAAAGACCGGTGAATGACACAAAGATTACACAGAATCAGATTTCAGCATCTGCGTATTCTTTTACTGGAAATCAGGTAAAACCAAAAATCGTCTTAAGCCATGAATTGAGTGGTTCCACGATAAAACTGGTGGAAGGCACTGATTATACAGTAGCATATGAGAATAACGTAAATGCAGGAGAGGATACCGCAAAGGCAATTGTTACCGGAATGGGCAACTATTCTGGAACACGTGAAATCACCTTTAGTATTGCGAAAAAGAGCTTAAAAGAAGCCGATGTTGTAATCGAGCCGGTTGGCGTGCAGGCTTATACAGGAAAAGCAATTAAGCCAAAACCAACGGTAACACTTGGCGATTATGAGTTAAAAGAAGGCGTTGATTTTGAATATTATTATTCTTCTAACAACGTTGAGATTGGAACAAACAAAGCGAAAGTAGGAATCAGAGCGATAGATGGAGGAAACTTCCAGTTAACCAAGGAAGTGACATTCTCGATTCAGGCATCCATCAGTGCAAACTTTAATATGGAATTTACAAATCCAGTCGATGAGTCCAACGAATATTTCTATACAGGTTCTGCAATCAGACCGGGAGTGAAACTTGAAAGTGATGATGGTGCAATACTTCGTCAGGGAACCGATTATGTTGTGACATACAGTGACAACACTAACGCAGGGGTTGCAAAAGTTTTGGTAAGAGGTATTGGAAGTTATACAGGTTCGATTGAAAGGACCTTTACCATCAAACCAGTAGAGATGGAAGATGTTATGGTAAATCTTACGAATGCAAGCAATACATTCACCTACACAGGTAGTCAGATTATGCCGACAATCCGTTCTATCACGTATGGTAACTATACACTTGCATCCAATGATACCTACAATGTTGCTTATGGAGCAAACACCAATGTGGCAGATGGAGGAACCATTTCCATTACTTCCACAGGAAATAACTTTACCGGAACAAAAGAAGTTGCATTTACTATTGCACCAAAAGATATCAGCAAGAGTGAAACCGCATTTGCAAATGATATCGTATTATCTGCAAATGATGAGACAGTAGCTTCCATTCCAACACAAAGTTATACGGGAACAACCATTACACCAGATATTAAACCTCAATATAAAGTGTCTGCTACGGATACAAAGGCATTGGTACTGAATACAGACTACACGGTATTGATTGAGAACAACATTGATCCGGGTGTTGCAACGATGACCTTTACCGGTACAGCAAACTATACCGGAACCGTAAAACAGAACTTTACCATTGCAAGAGATATCTCTGGTGCAACAGTAGAAGGCATTGAGGAGACCTATCCTTATACCGGAAACGAGATTAAAGTAGAAGATAACTTAAAAGTATCACTGGATGGCTCGGATGGAGATCCGTATCAGTTAAATGCAGCTGACTATAACGTAACTTACAAAGATAACGTAAAAGCAGGAACAGCAACCGTTACCATTTCTGGTAATGAGAAGAACTTCTATACAGGTTCTATTGAAAAAACATTCAAAATCAAAGCCAACTTTGGGGATGATTCCACAACAGTAGCTGAGATTGAGGATGTACCAAGAGATCCGTCCGACAATAGCGGAAAGACGTATCACCCAGAGACTCTTGAGATTACCTGCGGTGGAAATACATTTAACAACGCAGAATCGAACGAGAACTATGATGTAACATACGAAAATGATACAAAGATTGGAACAGCAACTCTTACACTTACCGGTAAAGGAGAATTCTATGAAGGAACCAAGACGGTAACGTATGATATCGTTCCGGCAAATTCAACCTTTAAGGTAGTATACAAGAATGACGAGAAGATTCCAGACCAGAAATTCTGTGGAAAAGAGATTACATTTGACCCAGAATCTGAGGATTTCCCATTTACGGTATATTATGTAGAGGAAGATGGAACAACCGAACGTGAGTTAGTCTACGGAAAAGACTACGAATTGAAATACAACAACAACGTGAATGCAAATGTCACACTTCAGGATGATGGTTCATTCCAGGATGCAGCGACAAAGGCAGAGGTTGTGATCAATGGTATTGGAAAATACAAACATGATAACAAGAAGACCTGTACCTTCACAATTCTGCCGTTACTGTTAAATGATCTTGTGATTAACGATTCCAAATTTCTCCCAGAAGGAAGTGAGGATGTCATTGGTCCAAGAGAGTATACAGGAAAAACGGTGACTCCTTCCGAAATCCAGATTCAGAATGTGGATGCCGAGACAGGAGATGTTATCTACACCTTAACAAAAGAGGATTACACCTTAACACCTGAGACAAAACTTACCGGTGAAGATGGCTCCGTTGTAAAGACATATACATACGAAGCAGGTTCTAAGACAGCATGTGTAACCATCAAGGGAAATGGTCAGAACTGCATTGGCACCAAGACCATCGAATATGATATTGCACAGATGGATATCGCAAAGACAAAGATTACCACAACTGCACAGGAGTACACAGGCTATGCATTACAGCCAGATGTACAGGTGGTAAATCCACTCAATGACAATGCGGTATTAGTACTGAATGAAGATTACTACTTAGTGTATGAGAACAATGTAGATGCCGGAGTGGCAACTGTCCGTGTAGAAGCAAATGACACAGACGGACATAACTTCAAAGGCACCGTTGAGACAACATTTAAGATTAATCCGATTGCAATTACAGCATCTTCTATTACGGTAGACGAGATTCCAAGCCAGGATTATTCAGGAGCAGGAGTGACACCGGACGTTGCAATCAGCTATACAGATCCACAGGGAGTGGTAAATGCACTTCATGAGGGAACAGACTACGAGTTGTCCTATGCAAACAATACAAAAGCAGGAACAGCACGTGTTATCATCGCCGGAAAAGGTAACTTTACCGGAACAACAGCAAAACCATTTACGATTAATCCATGTAACATCGAAGACAATGTGAACATTACAATTGATCCGATTGGCAATCAGGCATATACCGGAAGCAACATTACACCAAATGTAACCGTACGTGACCGTGATTACCAGATGAAATCTGGTGTGGATTACACCGTAACTTATACGAACAACAAAGAACTTGGAATTGCAACTGCAACCGTAGTTGGAAAAGGCAATTACAAAGGTTCACTTTCAACAACCTTCCAGATTGCAAGTGATATTTCAAAAGCAGTGATTGGAAATGGAGTTGCAAAGGAGTATACTTATACTGGAATCGAGATTTGCCCGGTACCATCGAATGTACACATTGGAACTACAAACTTAGTTGCAGGTACCGATTACACCGTATCCTATGAGGAGAATATAAATGCCGGAACCGGTAAAGTCATTCTTTCCGGTATGGGAACTTATGGTGGTACCTTAGAACAGGAATTCACAATCAAACAGAAAGATATTTCAGATTCAGATGTGAAGATGACCGGTTATACCGACAAAGCAACTTACACAGAAACAGAAGTGACCTTACCAATTGGATTTACATATGGTACAATGACATTAGAGCAGGATACCGATTTTGCAATTTCCTATACAGATAACTTCGCATTAGGAACTGCATACTTTGAGGTTGTCGGACTTGGAAACTATACAGGAACCATCACAAAGAGATTTGAGATTGTGAAGAAGAGTGTGGATGACAGTGATATTACCGTCACAGATATGTCTTCTACCTACACTTATGAGGGCGAAGAGATTGCACCGGTTCCTACTTTGAATAATGGTGATGAGAAGATGACACCGGATATTGATTACACAGTTGCTTATGAAAATAACAACGGTGTAGGTGTTGCAACCATGACCATCACAGGTATTGGAAGATATCAGGGAACACGCGAAGTAAAATATAACATTTTACGTAAGAGTGTGGTAAACTGTAAGACATCCAGTGTTGGAACCCAGATTTATACAGGATCTGACATTGAACCTACTGTTACAGTAAAAGATGGTGAGAAGGACCTTGTAAAAGGAACAGATTACACCATCATGTATGCAAATAACAGAAAGTCAGGAAGTGGATCTGTTATCATCGCCGGAAAAGGCAACTATACGGTAACCAAGACCGTTCGTTTTGATATCAGACCAGGCGGAACAAGCAGTTTCATGGTCAATGCAACAACAAATGATTCCATCGGACTTGCATGGGGCGCACAGGGTGTTGTGACCGGTTACGAGATTTATCGTGCCGACGCAAGTGGTAATTACACCAGAATCGCCCGTACCAGAGGAACCAGCTACACAGACAAAGGTCTTAATGCAGGAACAGCTTACACTTACAAAGTGAGAGCATATCTTGTGACAGATGATGAGACTTATTACAGCAATTTCTCTGACGGAGTTACAGGAACAACGAACAACTAGTGGAAAAGTGGAACTGATTTATGACAGAAAAGTATACGATAGGTGAATTTGAATTTGATACCTATAAAGAATACAAAAAAGGGCTTGCGGATGTTCAGATGATTTACTACATTACACATAATGTAGACATCTACAATCCGCAGACAGCCCTGCGTCTGTACAATATGATAAAGGAAGAAAAAATTGAACTGCATAGTGTAATAGGCGAATGTTTCTACAATGATTTAGTAGATATTGTCATGAATCATACAGGCTCCCTGTTAAAATGGAAGACAGAGATGCCGGTTCCGGAAAAAGAGAAAGAAACTACAAATATAAATGTAGATAAACCCAAAAAGATTTTGGGGATTATCTGTCTGGTGGCAGCGTGTATCTGTTTTATCTTTTATTTTTGGACAGAGTACACGAATCATGAGGGAGAGAGGATTGCGGATGACCTTCGTCAAATGAAGCAGGAGGGCTCGGCAGGACTGGTTTCCAATGATGGCTATGTGGCACCACAGCAGGATAGCACACAAAGCACCGAGACAGATGGCACCGCAGAGACGCAGCCGTTAACGATTTTGCCGGAGTATCAGGCAATTTACAATGAAAACCCGGATTTTGTGGGTTGGTTAACCATTGATGGAACCAACATTGACTATCCGGTTATGCAGACAGTTTCAGACCCCACCTTTTATCTAAGGCGGAATTTTAATAAAGAAGAAGATAACAATGGAACACTTTTCGTTGATTATCGGGACAGCATTACACAAAGAAGTACCAATCTTATCATTTACGGACACAACATGAAAAGTAAAATGATGTTTGGCCAGCTAAAAAGTTATCAGGATGCATCCTTTTTCCAGGAACATAAGAACATCAAGTTCGATACTATCTATGAGAAAGGAACTTATCAGGTATTTGCAGTCTGCCTGGCAGAAGTGGAATATCAGGATGAGAATGCATTTCGGTATTATAATTTCACACAGGCGGATTCGCAGGAAGAATTTGATAATTTTATCCAGAACATCCGTCAGTTGGCAGTTCAATATGAAGATGGTGTGGCTTCGTATGGTGACGAACTGTTAACACTCTCTACATGCAATAATTATACCGAGGACGGACGATTATTTGTTGTAGCGAAAAAATGCATGGATGCAGAATAGAGAAATCTATTTGTAAATAAAGGAATATAGGGAGAGATGAAAGATGAAGTATCGTTTAAAGAGAAGAATCGGAATGATTTTAATTCTTGCAATGCTCGTGGTAATGGTTATCCCAGGTGATATCAGTTTTGCCTCTGCGGACACAGACGGTTTCGTAATTGAGAATGGTACATTGGTTCAGTACATCGGAACTGAGAATGCCATCACGATTCCGGGTGAAGTAACAAGCATTGGAGAAGGAGCATTCCAGAACACAAGCATCACAAGCGTATCGATACCAGATAGTGTAACAAGTATCGGAGTATCCGCATTTGCCGGTTGTACAAACTTAACGAGTGTTACAATTCCGGCAAGCGTTGTCAGCATTGGAACAAGCGCATTTGCACTTTGCTCAGGTATGACAAGTGTCACAGTACTTGCCTCCACCGCAATACCGGCAAACTGTTTTACCGGATGTGGAAGCTTATCCAGTGTGACATTGTCGGGCGGAATTTCTGCGATTGAATCCGAAGCATTCAAAAACTGTTCCGGTTTGACAAGTTTTGCAATTCCGGCAGCAACATCCCGCATTGCGAGTGATGCATTTGATGGATGTACAGAGTTAGTTGCAATTAACGCAGATGCATCAAGCAGCTTTTTTGTAACTTATGACGGATGTCTGTATGGAAAAACGATGCTGAACTTATTAAGATGTCCACAGGGAAAGACAAGCATTAGTGTTTACAGTGGTGTGACCACAATTGCGGGCGGAGCTTTTTATGGCTGTAAAATTGGAACAGTCGTTCTTCCGGCAAGCTGTACACAGATTGCAACAAACGCATTTGAAGGAAGCGATATCAGTACCTTGAAGATTGGTTCAGGTTCTGCAACAATCGGAGACCAGACAGGATGGAACATTTCTGCGATTGAAGTTCCGGCAGGAACAACTGCGGAAGCACTCCAAAGCGGCGGATATGGTGATATTATGACTGTGACCGGTGGTGGCAGCAATGGTGGTAATAACGGCGGAACGAATGGCGACAATAATGGTGGAACCAACGGTGACAATAATGACGGAACCAATGGTGGTTCTGGTAATGGAAACGGCGCAAATGGTGGTACTAACGGAACCAATGGCGGAACGAATGGTGGAACCAACGGCGGTACAACCGGCGGAAGTGGAACCAATGGTGGTAATGTAACAGTATCCGGAACGAACGGTGGAAGTGGTTCTACAAGAGGAACAACCGTAACCGTCAGCGCAGATGGAACAACCGTAACACACGTAAAAGATGACACACCAACAACCGGACCGGCAACAAATGCAAAATGCATTTTCTGTCTTGGTGTTATCTTAATTGGTGTTTACCTTATCTTAAGCAGTAAAAAACAAGAGTATCAGGAAGCAATCTCCCAGTAAATCCTTTTGATACAGATGAGAATAGAACGGTGGGTTATCGTACTAAGATGTATGATAACCCACCGTTTTTGGTGCAGAGCAATTGCCTATCTAAAAATGAAAAAGGTCTTGACAACCTACGCCAGGGAATCTATAATAATTAAGCATGTGTGTTAATAGATACATATCTAGACGCACATTAGGAAAAACTACAGGAGGTGAAAATAATGCCAACATTTAACCAGTTAGTAAGAAAAGGACGTCAGACATCTGTTAAGAAGTCTACAGCACCAGCACTTCAGAAGGGTTACAACTCTTTACAGAAGAGACCTATCGATGCTTCTTCTCCACAGAAGAGAGGTGTATGTACAGCTGTTAAGACAGCTACTCCTAAAAAACCTAACTCAGCTCTTAGAAAGATCGCCAGAGTTCGTCTTTCAAACGGAATCGAAGTAACATCTTACATTCCAGGAGAAGGTCACAACTTACAGGAACATAGTGTTGTTCTTATCAGAGGTGGTCGTGTTAAGGACTTACCAGGTACAAGATATCACATTATCCGTGGTACACTTGATACAGCTGGAGTTGCTAACAGAAAACAGGCTCGTTCAAAATACGGCGCTAAGAGACCAAAAGATGCTAAATAAGATATTGTAAAATATTTTGATTAGCAAACCAATAGTATCACAAAACAGAACTAGAGGTTTAGTGTTGGAATTATTGTCGCTTATGAGATAAAATCCGCACGAACACATTTTAGAAAGACACATTGTGAGTACCGTTGAATTAATCGAAATGAAGTAACTTGCGCAACGAAAATTGCGCTACGCAAGCAAATGCGAAACTTGAGTTTCGTATAGTAAAAAATGATTAAGGAGGGAAGAACCGTGCCACGTAAAGGACATACTCAGAAAAGAGACGTATTAGCAGATCCAATGTACAATAACAAGGTAGTTACTAAGCTTGTCAATAACATTATGTTAGATGGTAAGAAAGGTGTAGCTCAGAAGATTGTATACGGAGCTTTCAAAAGAGTAGAGGAGAAAATGGAAAGACCTGCTCTTGAAGTATTCGAAGAATGCATGAACAACGTTATGCCTGTTCTTGAAGTAAAGGCAAGACGTATCGGTGGTGCAACATATCAGGTACCTATCGAAGTAAGACCAGATCGTCGTCAGGCATTAGCTCTTCGTTGGCTTACAACTTATTCTCGTAACAGAGGAGAGAAGACAATGGAAGAAAGACTTGCAAACGAGATCATGGATGCAGCAAACAATACAGGCGCATCTGTAAAGAAGAAAGAAGATATGCACAAAATGGCAGAAGCAAACAGAGCTTTCGCACATTACAGATTCTAATTTTTTCACAAAGATTGCAATTCAAAATCTGCGAGGCAGATTCTGTGTAAACAGTTTCGGCTTGCAGATTTTTGCATAGTAAGTTAAGGAGGAAAATCCGTTGGCTGGAAGAGAATATCCATTAGAGAGAACCAGAAATATCGGTATTATGGCTCATATTGATGCTGGTAAAACAACAACAACAGAGCGTATTCTTTACTATACCGGTGTTAACTATAAAATCGGTGATACTCATGAAGGTACTGCTACCATGGACTGGATGGAACAGGAGCAGGAAAGAGGTATCACAATCACTTCAGCAGCTACAACATGTCACTGGACTTTGGAAGAGTTTGCAAAACCAAAGCCAGGTGCTTTAGAGCATCGTATCAACATCATTGATACTCCAGGACACGTAGACTTTACAGTAGAGGTAGAACGTTCACTTCGTGTACTTGATGGCGCCGTTGGTGTCTTCTGTGCAAAAGGTGGTGTAGAACCTCAGTCAGAGAACGTATGGCGTCAGGCTGACACATACAATGTACCACGTATGGCATTCATCAATAAGATGGATATCTTAGGTGCAGACTTCTACGGAGCTGTTGATCAGATTCGTACAAGATTAGGTAAAAACGCTATCTGTCTTCAGTTACCAATCGGTAAAGAAGACGATTTCAAAGGAATCATCGACTTATTCGAGATGAAAGCTTATATCTACAATGATGATAAGGGTGATGATATCACTGTTACTGATGATCTTGGTGACATGAAAGAAGACGCTGAACTTTATCACAATGAATTAGTAGAAAAAGTTTGCGAATTAGATGACGACTTAATGATGCAGTATCTGGAAGGTGAAGAACCAACCGTTGAAGAAATGAAAAAAGTATTGAGAAAAGCTACATGCGAATGTACAGCTGTTCCAGTATGTTGTGGTTCTGCTTACAGAAACAAAGGTGTTCAGAAATTATTGGACGCTATCATCGAATACATGCCAGCTCCAACAGACATCCCACCAATCAAGGGTGTTGATATGGACGGTAATGAAATTGAGAGACATTCATCTGATGATGAACCATTCTCTGCTTTGGCATTTAAGATTATGACTGACCCATTCGTAGGTAAGTTAGCATTCTTCAGAGTTTACTCTGGTACAATGAACTCCGGTTCTTATGTATTAAATGCAACAAAAGACAAAAAAGAACGTGTTGGCCGTATCTTACAGATGCACGCTAACAAACGTCAGGAATTAGACAAAGTATATGCTGGTGATATCGCAGCTGCTGTAGGTTTCAAATTTACAACAACTGGTGATACAATCTGTGATGAACAGCATCCAGTAATCTTAGAGTCCATGGAATTCCCAGAACCAGTTATCGAGCTCGCTATCGAGCCTAAGACAAAAGCTGGACAGGGTAAAATGGGTGAAGCTCTTGCAAAACTTGCAGAAGAAGATCCTACATTCCGTGCTCATACAAATACGGAAACTGGTCAGACAATCATCGCTGGTATGGGTGAGCTTCACCTTGAAATTATCGTAGATCGTCTTCTTCGTGAGTTCAAAGTAGAAGCTAACGTTGGTGCTCCTCAGGTAGCATACAAAGAAGCCATCACAAAAGCGGTTGATATTGATAGTAAGTACGCAAAACAGTCCGGTGGACGTGGTCAGTACGGACACTGTAAAGTTAGATTTGAGCCAATGGATGCCAACGGAGAAGAATTATTCAAATTCGACTCTACTGTTGTCGGTGGTGCTATTCCTAAGGAATACATCCCAGCAGTTGGTGAAGGTATCGAAGAAGCAACACAGGCTGGTATCCTTGGTGGATTCCCAGTAGTTGGTGTACACGCTACTGTTTACGACGGTTCTTATCATGAAGTCGATTCTTCCGAAATGGCATTCCACATTGCTGGTTCCCTTGCATTCAAGGAAGCTATGCAGAAAGCAGCTCCAGTTCTTCTTGAGCCAATCATGAAGGTTGAAGTAACAATGCCAGAAGAGTACATGGGAGATATCATCGGTGATATCAACGCTCGTCGTGGACGTATCGAAGGTATGGATGACCTTGGCGGCGGTAAGATTGTTCGTGGATTCGTTCCTCTTGCAGAGATGTTCGGATACTCAACAGACTTACGTTCTAAGACACAGGGTCGTGGTAACTACTCAATGTTCTTCGAGAAATACGAGCCAGTACCTAAGTCCGTACAGGAAAAAGTTTTAGCTGAAAAAAATAAATAATTTTTGAAAAGTTAAGACAAGCATGGTTTTATGTAAACCATTCCAAAACAAATTTAAAAAAATAATAGAGTTTCCGCAAATTGTGGGGACTCTATTAGAAAAATAACTTGAAAAACCTTTGATTTTTTTATATAATCAGAGATAGCCGAGTTATATAAATTCAAAAACTATAGCCCAACAGAGGCATCAATTTAAGGAGGATATTCAAAATGGCAAAAGCTAAGTTTGAAAGAACAAAACCACATTGTAATATCGGTACCATCGGTCACGTAGATCATGGTAAAACAACTTTAACAGCAGCTATCTCTAAAGTTTTAGCAGCTAGAGTTGCTGGTAACGAAGCAACAGATTTCGAAAACATCGATAAAGCTCCAGAAGAAAGAGAAAGAGGTATCACTATCTCTACAGCTCATATCGAGTACGAAACAGAGAGAAGACATTACGCACACGTTGACTGCCCAGGACATGCTGACTACGTTAAGAACATGATCACTGGTGCTGCTCAGATGGATGGAGCTATCTTAGTAGTAGCTGCAACTGACGGTGTTATGGCTCAGACAAAAGAGCACATCTTATTATCCCGTCAGGTAGGTGTACCTTACATCGTTGTTTTCTTAAACAAATGCGATATGGTAGACGATCCAGAGTTAATCGAATTAGTAGAGATGGAAGTTACAGAACAGCTTGAAGAATACGGCTTCAATGATTGCCCAATCATCAAAGGTTCTGCTCTTAAAGCTCTTGAAGATCCAAACGGCGAATGGGGAGATAAAGTTATGGAACTCATGAACACAGTTGATGAGTACATCCCAGACCCAGTTCGTGATACAGATAAACCTTTCTTAATGCCAGTAGAGGACGTATTCACAATCACAGGTCGTGGTACTGTTGCTACAGGTAGAGTAGAAAGAGGTACATTACACCTTAACGACGAACTTGAAATCTTAGGTGTTAAAGATGACGTTCAGAAAACAGTTGTAACTGGTATCGAAATGTTCCGTAAACAGTTAGACGAAGCTCAGGCTGGTGATAACATCGGTGCATTATTACGTGGTATCAACCGTGACCAGATCGTTCGTGGTCAGGTTCTTGCTAAACCAGGTACTGTAACATGCCATCACAAATTTACAGCTCAGGTTTACGTATTAACAAAGGACGAAGGTGGACGTCATACTCCATTCTTCAACAACTACCGTCCACAGTTCTACTTCAGAACAACAGACGTAACAGGTGTTTGCGAATTACCAGCTGGTGTAGAAATGTGTATGCCTGGTGATAACGTAGAAATGACAATCGAATTGATCCACCCAGTAGCTATGGAGCAGGGTCTTACTTTCGCTATCCGTGAAGGTGGACGTACTGTAGGTTCTGGTAGAGTTGCTACTATCGTTGAATAATTTCAATTGATAGTGTCTACAATACAGTAAAATCAAGGCTCTCGAGGTTTTCCTCGGGAGCCTTTTTACATGCTTTTATGTAGTTAAGTAAAATCGAAAAGTTCTAAAAAAGTTCTATTTTTCTATTTTTTTATGCTTTTCAGAGCTTTTTTACGTTCTGAATCCGTATAGGTATTCTTTAACATATCCATCATAGTAAACATTTGCTTACGTCCCTCATCATTGAGAACGTAGTAATCAGACATAAGTTCATGCAGCTTCGTCAATTCATCTCTGCCACAAAGAGAGAGTAATGGGAGCATCATGTTATTTGCGTAGCGTTTAATTTGGCTAGCATCCAAGAGTCCGTTCAAGTTGTCCGGAAACGCAGGGAGTTCCTCGCCTTGCTCAAAAGGGTTATCCTTGCAAATCAGTTTAATATCAATATCTAATACATTGGCGATTCTCAATGCGAAATCGTATCGTACAGAAGAATCTCGCTGAATAATTGAATAAATCGTAGTTGGACTAATATCCGTTTGGCGACATAAATCACGTACGGTCATTCCTTTATCATCAAGTGCTTGTTTTAAATTTTTTCCATATCCCATAATGAGCACCTCCTATACGCAGTATTATACAACAAAAAGTTTTTGTACGCAATTAGTAATTTAATTGTTGACAAATTACGCAAATGGGATTAATATAAATAAAAAAGTACGAAATGCGTACAGAAAGAAAGGAGGAGTATCTATGTTGAGTACAAACTATTTAATGACTGCAGAAGAAGTAGCAGAAAAATTGGATTGTTCCACAGGTCATGCGTATAAGTTAATTCGTTCCATGAATCAGGAATTGAAGAAGCAGGGTTTTTACGTAATCGCTGGGAAAATTCCAAGAGCGTTTGTGGAACAGAAATTCTTTGGAATGACATTGCAAGCACAGTAGAAAGAGAGGTGAGGTAAATGCCTGCATACAAAGATAACGTACACAATACATGGTATTGTATGTTTTACTTCGAGGACTGGACTGGTCAGAAGAAGAAAAAGAAAAAATGTGGATTTAAGACCAAGAAAGAAGCGTTGGAGTGGGAAAGTGAATTTAAGCTTACTGCAAATGCAAATATGGATATGAAAATGGTTGATTTCATAGAGATTTATTTCAGAGATAAGAACGGAGAATTAAAAGACCGTACAAAGAAGAATAAACGATATATGATTGAAAATCGTATTGTACCATATTTTGGAGATTGCAAGATGAACGAGATTACTGCATCGGATATTATTCAATGGCAGAATGAAATGTTGCAGATGAATTTCTCCGATTCCTATTTACGTATGCTTCAAAATCAAATGACAGCTTTGTTTACACATGCATCAAAGATTTACAACTTAAAGAATAACCCATGTAAAAAGGTTAAAAAGATGGGGCGTTCCGATAGTAGGAGCTTAACGTTTTGGACATTGGAAGAGTACGAGAAGTTCCTTGCTTCGATTGATAAGGACTCAAGATATTACGTACTATTTGAAACACTGTTTTGGACTGGTATGCGTATAGGGGAACTGTTGGCACTTACCAAAGAAGATGTTGATTTGAAAAACAATCAAATCAATATTAACAAGACGTTTTATCGTACTGGTGGAAAAGATATTATCACATCGCCAAAAACAGAGCAGTCCATTCGTGTTGTAGAAATACCACAGTTTTTAGCAGATGAATTGAGAGAGTATTTGGAGCATGTATATGAATTACCAGATACAGAACGTATCTTTCCGGTTGGACAAGAAGCGGTTCAGCACAAGTTAAAATATCACGTAGAACAATCTGGTGTTGAGAGGATTAGAGTACATGACCTTAGACATTCTCATGCATCCTATCTTATCAATCAAGGTGTAGAGCCACTTTTGATTAAGGATAGACTTGGACACAAGGATATCAAAATCACATTGAATACCTACGGACATTTATATCCAAATCAGCAGAAAAAGGTGGCGAATTTATTAGATGCAAACAGAACAAAAAAAGAGTCTTAATGGCGGCAACCATAAAGACTCATTGATAACGGAATAACTTCTGTCATCTTCTAACTAAAGATATTATAGCAGAGGTTATTCCATCTATCAATCATTAAATAAAGATTTATGGAAGGAGTAACATGGAAAACTTAAAAATTATCAATATGGCAGATGTGGAAACCAAGAAAGTAGAGTTTCTTTGGTATCCATATATTCCTTACGGGAAGCTAACGATTATACAAGGCGACCCGGGGGAAGGTAAAACAACAGCGGTATTGCAGATAGCAGCACTTTTGACTAAAGGTGAGAAACTTCCGGAGGATGATCAGGAACGTGAACCTGTGAACGTTATCTATCAGACTGCGGAAGATGGATTGGCAGACACAGTAAAACCGAGACTAGAAGCTGCAGGGGCAGATTGTTCGAGGGTGCTTGTCATTGATGAATCAGAGCAAGGACTTAGCATGTCAGATTTACGCATCGAAGAGGCGATAAAGCAGACTGGAGCGAAGCTTGTGATACTTGACCCTATCCAAGCATATCTTGGCTCTGGAGTGGATATGCACCGTGCAAATGAGATACGTCCAGTAATGAAACACTTAGGTGATTTAGCTGAGAAATACAACTGTGCAATCATCCTTATCGGGCATATGAACAAAGCAAGTGGTAGTAAATCTACGTACAGAGGACTTGGCTCTATCGACTTTCAAGCAACTGCAAGAAGTGTGTTGATTGTCGGTAGAGTAAAGGATGACCCTACTTGCAGAGTGATTGCACACGATAAAAGCAGTCTTGCACCGGAAGGACAGTCGATTGCCTTTCGATTAGACAAAGACAATGGGTTTATGTGGGAAGGGCCTATCGAACTGACCGTAGAGGAATTGCTTAGTGGAGAACCAAAGGTTACAAAACTGAAAGCAGCCAAGGATTTTCTAACAGAGTTTCTGTCGGATGGACCAAAGCCTAGTACAGAAATCTTTGAAGCTGCAGAAGTGGATGGTATCAAAAGACGTACGCTATTTACCGCCAAAGAAGAGTTGGAAATAACAGCTACCAAAGTTGGCGACAAATGGCATTGGGGTTTTTGATATGAGTAGGGAAGATTGCAAGAGTGCAAGAATGCAAAGTATATATAACATTGCAATCTTGCAACCTTGCATTCTTGATTTTGGGAGGAACGTATGAAAGAGAAACAAATTCAGATATCACAGAGGCTTTTTATTACGCTCGTAAAATGTTTTGTACTTGATATGGAAGTGGATTGTGAAGAGATAAAGAAAGAACTAAATAGGAAGTTGGATGCTGTGGCATTGCGACAATTATACAGTACATATAAAACAGCTCCAACGGATGCGGAGAAAGAGGAAGCACGCCAAAAATATCTCGATGCAAAAGGAGTACCTACGAGCTTTCGATGGTAGAGAGATTTTCACTTTAGCGATATATAACAAGTACGTGTCACGTACTTGTAAGTATAGTCAAGGAAGAAAGCGGATGGTGTGCGACGACAAAATCATTGGCTTCGGGTATCAGCTTACTGATAGTCGATAGGCAATGATTGCACAAGGGAAGGCTTCGCCTGGGAGTGTAACTCCCATTGAGAATGGGTAAGGCATCGCCAGGGCAACGCCCTATGAGATGCAGTCAAGGCGGCAGCTTTGTGCACTCCGCATAGGAGCGAAATACGACTTGATGTCCGCAGGATGTCAAGTCTGGTATTGAGCCATAACTGTCAGAGCCAGTTATGGACTCACCAAAATTACAGAACAGAGAGGAGGAATTAGATGCCAGCAAGTGCACAAACAGTATCTGTAAGCAGAGGAAAAACTGCAATAGAACATGACCTAAGAGAATATACGCCGAACAATGTTGACCCATCTATGTCGGTATACAACGCAGTTTTGATAAATGAACTCGGTGGGAAATCTCTTGCGGAATATACAAACGAATATATGAAACCGTATATTGAAGAATACAATGCTAAGCAACGTAGAAGTGATAGAATGAAGTCTTATGATTATGCAGCGGACTACATTGAAGAGCAAAATAATATGCAGAAATCGAGACAGAATTACACAGCCGGTCAGCTTGCGTATGAGTATGTAATACAGTTTGGTGACCACCAAACTATGGATGTTAACGAAGTGGTAAAGAAGCCTAAACTTCGTAAGGAAGTGCATGCGATGTTTGAGGAGTTCATTCAATCTTATCAATCATCCTATCCTCATATGAGGATTATTCTTGCTACGGTGCATATGGATGAACCCAAGGGAACACCACATATGCATATCCTAGTTCAGCCGATTGGAGAGGGCTATAAGCAGGGATTATCGCATCAGGTATCACTTACAAAGGCATTAGCTTGTGATGGTTTTGAACGTTCAGAGAAAAAGGGAGACCGCCTATCTATGACAAGATGGCAAGATGATATTAAGGATAATATTATGGAACCGATTCTGGTACGTCATAAATATGCAAGAGCCTATAAGGATGGAGAAAAACAGCATATGCCGGTAGCGATGTATAAAAGAGCAATGGCAGAAAAGGATGCGATTGTAGAAGATGCTAAGGTAGAAGCGGAACAAATCGTAGAGAAAGCTCGTGAAGAGGTCGAAGAATTGGAAGAGGAGAAGGATTATCTAATCAATGGTAATGGAAAAGACTCTGCGTATGATATGCCTTTTGAAGATTGGTCGATTGCAGATTTGAAGTGTGAAAAAGAATTCCTAATAAACGGAGACCCAGACTTTTCGGGAGATATATTCAGGGGTGTTTCAGAATTGGAAGAAAAGCACTCGGAATTAAGAGCTGATATAAAAGACTTGGAGCAAGCAAAGGAAGAAAAGACTGCAGAGGTAGCAAGTGTCGAAGATAGGTATTCAAAGATGTGGGATGAGTATGAGGCGTTAAGAGATGGGTACAAAGATAAGGATGGAAAACATATCTTGGGATATAATGAGCTGGTGCAGCGACATAAGGAGCTACTTCAAGATCCTGCAAGATTATTAGAGACAGAGGAAGGTCAGCAGGTTCTTGAAGAAGCGAAAGAGGAGATTGTAGAGACAGTGCAAAAGAACCTCGTATCCAATATGCTTGGATTTATCAAAAGAGAGATTTTTGACACATTGAAAGAATGGCTTGTAGAACCAATTTACAAAGCTATCAATGAAATGATGCGTGGACATTGGTTTCAGTTAAATGACAATGATAAGAAAATCTTAACCGGAGCAATAGACAGAACAGTTGACCGATTAGTTGATAAGTTGGACATTGGCTCTAAGATAGAGGAGAATGTTTGCGAGAATATGCCAAGTGAAAATCAGATAGAGCAAGAAGTACAAAGAATATACAGAGGGCGAGGAAGATAGAAATCCGAAAGGGTTTCTATTTTTTATGGTATCGTGTATAATAGGGGTGTAAAAAGAACTGTTAAACAGTTCGACAAATTTGAATTTTTCTGTGAGCCACTGCTCGTAAATTCGCATAAGTACTGGATGTTACGGAGCGTAACATCGTTGTCACAGTTCGTATCTTGAGTGTTCCGATATAAGTGTTATACGATGACCTCGCAAACAAAAACAACCACAAAAACAAGAAATTTAGGAGGTCGTTATTATGACATTTGGAGAAAAATTAAGGGAAGCAAGAAAAGAAGTATGTTTATCGCAGGAGCAGTTGGCCGAAAAAATGTGTGTTTCAAGATCGGCAATCGCAAAATGGGAGACAGATAAGGGTATGCCTGATATAAATAATCTTAAGGTTATGTCAAAATTACTTAATGTAAGTGTTGATTATCTTTTAGATAATGAAGAAAAGATTAGCTTTAATGAAATAAAGGAAGCTATTAACATTAATGATTATGAAAAGAATGGCAAATGCAGAGACAAAAAAGACGCGGCTTGCTATGAAAATAATAAAGATGCTAATGCAATATATGCCCTTGTTAGAAATAAGAAGATGACTAAGACTGAGTGGATTATTGATTTTATTATTCAGCCCGGTGTTGTTGATTTACTAGATCAAACTAAAGAGTTTGCAGGATTCTATTTAGTAGAAAAGGGAACAAAGCAGTATCTAGTGAAAGTAACAAATGAATTTATCGTGACAAATGAACTTGCCGAAAAGGTGGAGCCCAAAAAGTTTGTTGTAGGAAATCATCAGTACAAAAAGTTATATCAGATTGTTTAGAAATTGAAGTTTTATCTATGTAAAGGGCCCGATAACTTTCAGTAATACTGAGAGATGAATTTGAATTTATTGAGGAGATATAGAAATGAAGAATCTAACAAAAAAATATCCAGTTGTTACTACACTAATACTAATTTGTTTAGTATTTGCTATTGTTTCTTCCTTTTATGGAAAAATGTATGATTTATTTGCATTTCACTCTAAACCTATTTATATTTGGCAATATATAAGTGGTACTTTTATGCATGGTAGTAAAGAAGCACCGATTTGGTTTTTATGGGTTCACTTAATTTTAAATTGTCTTATGATAATTCCTTTTGGCAGTATATTAGAAAATAAACTAGGTTCAAAAAATACATTTATTGCATTTATTGTCGCTATGATAATATCCTCACTTCTTTTTCAAGTAATAACATTGCCTTATAGTGAAGATATAGTAGCTAGTGGTATATCAGCAATAGGATATGCATTTGTTACTGGTGGAATTATGAATATGAAAGATTTATGGAAAAAATATTCTATTAAAACAAAAGGGTTATATATAATTTTGATTAGTCTATCACTAATAATGCTTTTGCCAATTATTACTGGCTGGATGTCAACTCTTATGCATCTATCAGGTATTATCAGTTATTTTATAGTTTATTTTACAATAAGACATTTTAAAATAACAGAGAGGTAATTACAAATTTCAATTTGTCGAACACTTGAAAATTTCAGTCTTCCGGTGAGATTGAAAGCGCTCATGAATTTGAATTTTCTTTACTTAGGAGGTGTTTGTATATGGCTGATATTGAATTTATTAGATGCTCTGGGACAAATGAAGACTTTATCGAAAACTGTCAATTATTAGATATAGATTTAGATAGGCGAGTAGGAAGAGTTATTAAGAGAGATAAATATAAACAGTATAATCAACTTGATGAGATAAAGGAGGTTGTAGTTGTGTATGTTGATGGAAAAGCCGCTGGTGCTGGAGCGATTAGAGAATATCAGTACGGTGATATCGACAATGCAACCGAGTTGAAAAGAGTATTTGTCAGAGAAGAATTCCAAGGAAAAGGAATAGGAACCAAACTGGTTCTTGAATTAATCGAGTGGGCGAAAGAACTAGGATATAGGAAATTGATTCTTGAAACTGGAGAATTGTTACAAGAATCGTGTCATGTATATCGAAAAGTGGGATTTAATAAAATGGATAATTATGGTCCTTATGTTTCAATGCCAGAATCATTGTGCATGATGAAAGAATTGTAACGGAAAAGAACTCGACAACTTTCAGTCTTGCGGAGAGATTGAAAGCAACAGAAGATTTGAAGTTGATGGAGATATTATGAAAAACATTAAGGTAAAAAAGACAGTATATATTGTACTCGTTATATTAGGTTTGTTCATTGCTCAAACTTTTGCAAGCAAGTTAGGTGGTTTCATTGCTGATTTAATTCAATATGCAGTGATTGATAAAGATGGTACATTTATGAGTATTTCTGTGCATCACATTATTCAGATGATAGTGGCTTTAGTGCTTATTTTTGTTATTAGTAAGAAAAGTGATTTAGAATTTTGGTTAAAGCCGAGGTTAAATAAGAGCGGTATACTATATACGACGATTTTTGATATTGTCATTTTAATGTATGTTCTTATTAGTTATATCGTTGGATATTCACTTAATACAATTG
This sequence comes from Roseburia sp. 831b, assembly GCF_001940165.2. Lineage (NCBI taxonomy): Bacteria > Bacillati > Bacillota > Clostridia > Lachnospirales > Lachnospiraceae > Roseburia > Roseburia sp. 831b. The sequence goes on from NZ_CP135162.1 coordinate 3,065,871, forward strand.
TGCCATACGCATATGAGCTAAATATATCAAATGTTTTAGGAACCTTAGGGTTTCAACTGTTTTTATCAGGAACATCAGAAGAAATTTTGTTTAGAGCACTTCCGATTACTGTTCTTGGTGGAGTGATAGGCAAAGATAAAAAAGGTTATGCATTTATTATTGTAATAGCCTCGGTACTATTTTCTGCTGCACATATCCAATGGACATTGTTTCCTGTTTCATTAACTTTTTCATGGTTTCAGTTGATTTATGCATTTATATTAGGTATAGCGTATGGACTTACATATGTGAAATCAGAAAGTATTATTTACCCCATGATTATGCACGGATTGAGCAATTTCTTTATGGTTGGAATGGGGTATATATTTATGACTGTGATGGACTAATACATAGTTAAGAGCACGCCCAACTTTCAGTTTTCATAAGAATTGTTGCAATAAAAAGATAGACAAATAGAGGTTGATGTGCTAGAGTTTAGATGGCTCCAAAATGGCTCCAATAATTTTGGGAAATAAAAATACATAATGTATGTAGTGCCTAAAAATAGCATAAAATCAACAAAAAGCATGGTAGAAGATAGCGACAAATCCAAAACCGGGAGCGTGAAGGTGGACGTACTGTAGGATCAGGACGTGTTGCTACAGTTATCGAATAATCAATTATTGATAATTCAATAAATTAGCATTTATACAGGGGAAGTGATTTTCACTTCCCCTGTTTTTCTATAAAATTCTATTCAAGTCAATTCAATAACAGAATCATTGTAAACGCACCATAGTCGGTACTAATACTTGATTAGCCGCTCCAAAGAGCGGCGTTGGTTTTAAAGTTGCTTTCTGCATTCCTTTGGTAGCTTGTCTGACCAAGGAAGCAGATCTTCACAAAAACTTGCATCATGGTCATCCATGTGCTTTGGAATCTCTGTCAGAAGATATTCAAAGTAATTATAAGGTTTTAGATCGTTAGCCTTTGCAGTTTCTGCAATGCTGTAAATGATTGCACTTGCTTCTGCCCCTGCGATGGTATCAATCATAACCCAGTTTTTCTTGCCTACACAGAATGGCCGAATTGCCTGTTCTGCCGAATTGTTATCGATTGGCACTTCTCCATCTTCAAGGAATGTTCTCAAATACTTTTCCTGATTCAAGGAGTAAGTAAATCCATTTGCTGTCTTACTCTTCGGCGGAACAGACATGAGATTCTGTTTTGCCCATGCAAAATAAGCATCCACCAGTGGCTTTACAGTCAACTGACGATGTTTCAGGCGTTCATCCGGATTCATGTCCCCAAGCTTGTTCTCCTCGCGATAGATTGCTTGGATTTGCTTCAATGCCAGATATGCAAGAGACATTTTCTGGTTTGCCTTTGGTAGAGCCTTAACAGCCTCATCGAAGCGACGTCTTGCATGTGCCCAGCACCCAGCGATTTTCAGGTCTTCGCGTTCTTTTTCAATCGTATGGTAGACCTGATAGCCATCCGTCAGACAAATTCCTTGAAAATCTTTAAGAAAAGCTCGTGGATGACTGGCATTACGAGATGGTTGGTACTCGTACAAGATGATCTGCTTATTCAGATACATCTTTCCTGTACGGTATACCCACATGTAATGCTTATTTCCGGTAGTTCTGTTTTCTTTTGAAACAAGAACCGGAGTCTCATCTGCTTGTAAGACATGATAGTCATACATTTTCTCGTGCAGATAATCATAAAAGATTGAGAGATATCTCTCTGCACATAGAATGGTCCAATGAGCCATATCCGCGCGATCGATGTTAAGACCCATTCTTTGGAATTCCTGTTCCTGACGATAAAGAGGTGCTGCATTAACATATTTGGCATTCCAAATGCCTGCTAGCAAAGATGGTGAAACAAGACTGTTTCTTAGTAAATAAGCAGGATGATCTGCCTTTTTGAAATGATTGTCCTTTTTAGATTTATACACGCCAACGTGATGTTCTTCGATTTCAATCTTCATTGGGGTAAAACGATAGCGATGGTATACTTCATCTTCAAGCTGATACCAGCCATCTTCTCCGAATTCGTCGATTAACTCGTCTTCCGTCATCTTGTGTTCAACCGGAACGATTGGAAGACCTTTGATGTCAGCAGCGCGTTTCCCCTTTTTCTTTTTACTATGAGGTTTCGATGTTTCTTCTTCCTCTGAGCATTCAAGGGCTGCAACAGCTTCTGCTTCATTAAAATAAACGATATTGCCATCAACCTCTAAGAAGCTGATCTGGTTATCTACATCAAGTTTCTCAGATGACTTCCCAAAACGGTTATTGTTCAATACAGCGACCTGTTCCAACAACAGTTGCAGTTTCCGATCAATATCTTTGAGTTGTGATTGTTGTGCCAAAAACAGTTGAATAAGGGTAGCCTTGTCAAAATTATTCAATTGTTCTTCTGTATATTCCATCGCCATAATGTACCTCTTTTCTAAGGTCTATTATAGCGGATATGGACTTAAATTGCGAATGTTGTTCGTTTCAAAATTCGGCAAATTGCCTATGCCTGTAAGCTCCCACAAGGGATTTGTAGACCTTGTAAATGCAGAGTTTTCAAAACAATGGATATAAATTACAATTACCTAAAAGCGCAATAACACGCTAATAATGCAGAATACTGGACTTACAGATGATTGTAATTACCATATTAGAACCCAGGAATGATGCCCCTGAAATTTCTACCTTTTGCACAATCATTATGCCATATGTTCTGGCGGTCGGATCTCTTGAACCGTTTTCTTTGGAAAAATTGTTAGACCTTCCATGAGCCAACGAAATTGCTGACTGGTAAGTGCTCGTACTTCGGATTCATTTCTTGGCCACACGAAGTTCCCTTTCTCTAGGCGCTTATACAAGAGCAAGAATCCGTCCTTTTCCCACACCAATCCTTTGATTCTGTCAGTCTTGCGACCACAGAAAAGGTAAAGCGTATCAGGAACGTACGGGCTACTTCCTGTTTTGGATTCGATGATAGAAGCTAATGAATCCAAGCCAAAACGGAGATCCGTGTAGCCGCAAACGATATAAATCTGTTTAAAACAAGTGGCATCATTCAACATGGGCAAGCACCCCAAGAACTTTTGATAAAAGTGAAGATGATGTGTTTTCTGTAACACGAAGAGTCACACCATGCGCTGAAAGTTCAATAAATGATTCATCGCACTCTTGATTTGTTTCTGCAAAAGAATAATTACCATTTGTCATTAGATTGGTAGGAACAGGAACAATCGCTTGTTCAACAACCTCGCTTGGAAGCGAATCCAAACAGGCTTTGCGAACCTGAGTCATTCGGTAATAATAGTTTGCGGTGGTAATAGAATGTTCCTGACACCATTCGCTGACAGACATTCCAACAGGCCGATTGTTACAATCTTGAATCATTTGAGCCCATTCTTGTATACGACAATTGCGTGATGCTATAGATGTTTGAGATTTCATAATAGAAGCCCTCCTTGTGTCAAAAAAGTTTAGACTAAACTTTTTAGACTAAACTTTTTTGATGAATATTAATTGTTGGGTCTATTTTCTCAAATTTTCATAGCACAATCTATATACGCACTATGGTGCGTTTACGAATCATTATACAAAACATTTCCCAAAAACATTATTCAATAACAGAATCATTTGATAAATCATTTCTAAAGATATGGTTCATACATAGAGCATAGGAACAAATCCGGGTCAGATTCATTGTCCAAAATTACTCACATCACATACAAATGAACAATTACTGTTTAAAAAGAAAAAAGTATTGTTAAAAAAGTAAAATAAATAGATGAGAGGAGGTTGATAAAATCATTTACTGTTTCATACGATAATTAGAAATTTTAGACAGTAAAATGAAAGAAAACCAATACACGAACTCAAATAATTACTGTTTAAAAGTGGAAGAGGAGAATTTAAACAGTAAAGAAGCGAGATGAGCACAATAAATACTGTTTATAAAGAGAAAAACAAAATTCAAACAGTAAAGATGGCAAGGAAACAGTGTAAAGAAAGATTGCAGTCAGATTTCCATGGAGAAAAAATAAAGGGGGAGGCATTATAGAAGCAATTAGAAAAGAAAGAGAATTATTAGAGAAGACATTACAAAAGGTAAAGAAAGAAGTAGAAATGTTGCCCAAGGGACATTTACAATGCTCTAAAAGTAATGGTATGGAACAATACCTGATAGATGGAAAATATGTAAGTAAAAAGAAAATAGATTGGATAAGAGGAGTTGCTCAAAGAGAGTATTATGAGGATATAATACCGATAATGGAAAATATATTGAAAAGTCTATACTCTGCTGATAAAATTTATAAAAATCAGGCCTTAAATAATAGCTATCAGTCGTTATGCAATGCGTGAAAAAAATTAATTACGCCGTTATTTTTCCCGATTGAGGAGAAGATTGGATCATTTATGACGGAACAATATCCTCCGGGAGAATTCGAGAAAGAGAATCATTCCGAATTTTTTACAGCAAAAGGGGAGAGGGTGCGTTCCAAATCAGAGCTTCTTATTTCAGAGCAATTATGTAAACATGGAATACCATATCGATACGAGAAAACGATAGAGTTGTTAGAATGGAACAGAGTAATCGTATGCAGGCCGGATTTCACAGTGATGAATAGAAGAACTGGGAAAATATATTTGTATGAACATTTTGGAAGGATGGATGATTTCATGTATGTAGAAAATAGTATGAGAAAACTTGACTTATATGAGAAAAATGGATATCTGCTTGGAAAGAATTTAATCATAACCCGTGAAACAATCGCTTCACCACTCAATATTCAAAAAGTGGATTCCTATATAAAAGAGTTTTTACTATAAGATTGTAGGATGACAATATTTTAATTTGTAGGAAATTTTTCAAATCGTAGGAAATAGAACATAGTTATGATGTTGTTCATGAAGTTTTTTGTAATGGAATTGGTAAAATTAGGATGAGCCAGCAAAATATCAGTACTTGAGAAACTCAAGTACGAATTGATATACATTTTATCAATATAGAGTATAAGGAAGGGTTCAGAGCATTTGCTTGGAACCTTTTTGAATATAGGGTACAATGGAAATGATTGAAAAATAGCCGTGAAACTGTTATCGTTAAACTATCAGAAGACAAGCCAGTTATAATTAAAAAAAGAAGGAACAACGATGAAGAAAACAAATGTAAAAGACAATGGATTTGAAGGTATACTTTTTCTGGGAAATGGGACAAAAGATAAAGTTGTAATTGTTATGTCAGGCTCCAATGGAGGAATGAAGCTTACAAAACAGGCGGCAGAATTTTACCATAAAAATGGTGTTCCTGCGTTGGCGCTGGCATTGTTTGCAACAAAGGGAACACAGCCTTTTTTGGATAGAGTGCCGGTGGAATATGTAGAATATGCAATTCGTTGGCTTAAGGAGCAGGGATACAACCGAATCGGGATTGATGGAATGTCAAAAGGAAGTGAAATAGCACTCGTTGCGGCATCCATGTTTTCGGACATATCCTGCGTCATAGTCAGGGTGCCATCCTATTTTGTGAGTGAGGGGCTTGCTGGAAAAGGGAAGAACAAAGCGCCGTCCGGTACCTCCTGTTGGAGTTATCATGGAAAGGAACTTGCCTATGCGCCATACAAGATGAGAAAATTTAATATCCTAAAAATGCTGATAAAAGAAAAGGAATTGCATATCATCATGTTTAACAAAGATAAAGACATTATCCCGGAGAGCATCATTGCGATTGATAAGATAAAAGCGCCAATACTAATTTTATCGTCCAAACAGGATTCAGTATGGCCATCCTATGAAAGCGGTATTTATATAGAAAAGAAACTTGAGGAAACAAGTTTCCCATATGAACATAAGCATGTTGCATATGAACATATGAGTCACGCGTTGGTAACCAAACTGCCAATCCTATATAAGTTAGGTTTTAGGTCAGAAAGGGAAAATGCAAAAGCGTGTGCCATTGACAGAGATAGCATGAAGAAAGAATTGTTGGACTGGATAAATCGGGTGTGGAAATAGTTCCAAATCAACATTTATGAAAAAAACACTTGACCTTCCACCTTGTGGAACCTGTATAAAGGTTATGTCAGACAACATATTTGAAAATTAAAGGAGGAGAAATGATGGGAGTACAGACAATATCAAATACCGCAATTTGCGGCGTTGTAATTTCTATTATTTTATCAATGACAGTACCAGTTGCATTCATTATTTTTGCAAAAAAGAAGTATCAGGCGAAGATTTCAACATTTTTTATTGGAGCAGGAACCTTCTTATTGTTCGCGATGGTTCTAGAACAAATCATGCATTTGCTGGTCATTAAGGTTGGTGGATTAAGTGCGGAGAACAACCGCTGGCTGTATTATATTTATGCAGCAATGGCGGCAGCAGTTTTTGAGGAAACAGGAAGAATTGTGGCAATGAAGTTCTGGATGAAGAAACGATTGGATTTCCCAAATGCGCTTATGTATGGTATTGGACACGGCGGAATTGAGGCAATTTTGATTGGTGGACTGACCAACATTAGCAATCTGATTTCAATGCTCATGATTAATAGTGGTGCAATGGAGCAGTCGTTGGCGATTTTGCCAGAAGAAACAAGAAACCAGACGATGCAGCAGTTATCTGCGTTGTGGACAACGCCAGCCTCACATTTCATGGCAGGTGGATTTGAGAGGGTAAGTGCGATTATTTTGCAGATTGGGTTATCGTTGCTTATTTATCACGCATTGAAGTCGAAGAAACGTGGTGCTGCAATTCTTGCGTATGCGCTTCACTTTATGGTGGACTTTGTTGCAGTATCCTGTGCGGCATATGTTTCGGTATGGATATTAGAGGTGTTTATTTTTGTAATGGCGGTAGGAACCTTACTGTTTGCATGGAGAAAGAGTAAATGAAAATTGCAATATTTGCAGATATTCACAGCAACGTAGAGGCATTGAAAGCTTGCTATGAACAAGCAAAAAGACGTTCTGTGACAGAGTTTATTTTCCTTGGGGATTACCTGGGTGACATGGCAAACCCCAGGGATACCCTAAAGTTACTTCATGAAATCGAGAAGACGTATCTGTGTACCTTTATTCGTGGAAATAAGGAAAATTACTGGATTCATCATCGGAAAAATTCAGAGGAAGAGTGGAAAACGGGGACGACAACAACGGGAATGTTAGCATATAATTTTTCACAGTTGTCCGATGAAGATATCGATTTTTTTGAGGCAATGCCAATTTCAAAAGAAATGAGATATGGGAATTTACCGGTTTTTACAATATGTCATGGTTCGCCGTTGGTTGTGAATCAGAGTTTGCGACCAGATTATGAATACATAGATGATGTGGTAGAAAAATTCACGACACAAATGGTAATCTGTGGACATTTTCATATTCAGACATCGTATGAAAGAAAAGGAAAACTGGTAATCAACCCAGGCGCAATCGGCGTTCCGCTTCATAGTGCTGGAAAAGCGCAGTTTCTGATATTATCCGATGAAAATATGCAATGGAAGACGGAGTTTGTGACAGTTCCCTATGACGTAGACAAGACGCTAGAGGATATGGATAAAGAGGAGCTTTTTCAAAAAGCGCCAGGCTGGTATGAGATTACAAAGCATCTGTTGCTTACGGGAGAAACGTCCCACGCTGTGGTTGTGAGACGGGTTATGAAACAATATCAGGAGAAAACAGGGAAAAAAGGGTTACATGAGATTCCGGAAACATTCTGGCAGGAAGAGACAAAAAAACTTTGGTTTACATAATGAGAAATGAAGCTGGCAGAATTCCTGGATATAGTAGGAAAAGAATAGAAATATAACTAATTGTTATGGCAAAAATGAAAAAACACTATACACAGGAATATTGACAGAAAGACCTTCGAGTGATATTGTATCTTTTAACAAAGAGTAAATGCATGGAACAGAATAAGGTCATCAAAAAGGGTGTGACTTCAGAGAGTCGTCGGTTGGTGTGAGACGATGGGCAGTTTTGGTGATTATCCTCTGCGAGCAGTGTACTGAATTCCCGGATGGGATAGTAGGTGGCACCGGTTTTCTACCGTTAATAAGAGCCTTATTTCTACGGAGTGGTCCGTAGTGATGAGAGTGAGAGGTCGTTTGAAACGGCAAGTAAAGTGGTAACGCGGAAGTTTAAGCCTTCGTCTTTAGAATAAGACGAAGGCTTTTTGTTTTTCTGACAAAAGCGTTCCGTAAGCATGTGTAATTCTTTGCGAATTTAAAGAAGGGAGCCGCCAATGGGCGGAGAGCAACATGAATGGTTTAGTTATTGTGTTAATTGGTATTTTAGCATTGGGAGCCGGTTATCTGTTATATGGTCGCTGGCTTGCAAAGAAATGGGGAATCGATGAAAAGGCAAAGACGCCTGCATTCACCCATGAAGATGGAGAAGATTTTGTTCCATCCTCAAAGTTTACAGTATTTTCACATCAGTTTTCTTCTATCGCAGGTGCTGGCCCTGTCACAGGACCAATCCTTGCATCCGTATTCGGATGGGTTCCGGTATTCCTGTGGTTGATTATCGGAGGTTTGTTCTTCGGAGCAGTACAGGACTTCGGTGCTTTGTATGCATCTGTTAAGAATGAAGGAAAATCAATGGGTATGATTATTGAAAAGTATATCGGTAAGACCGGTAGAAAACTTTTCATGTTATTCTGCTGGTTATTCACACTTCTTGTTATTGCAGCATTTACCGATATGGTTGCAGGAACTTTTGTTGGAAAAGGTGTAGCAGACATGGCAGCGGAAACCAGCTATGCAAACTCTGCAGCAGCATCCATTTCCATGCTTTTCATCGTTGTAGCAGTTATCTTCGGTGTGATTCAGAAACATGTTGGAAAAATGAACGAAGTCGTTCGTGCCGTAATTGCAATTGCACTTTTGGTTGTAATGTTTGCCGTTGGTATGAAACTTCCAATCTATGCAACAAAATCAGCTTGGATTTACATCATTATGGCATACTTATTCCTTGCATCGGTTATGCCAATGTGGCTTTTGATGCAGCCTAGAGATTACATGACAACATTCATGCTTCTTGGTATGATTATCGGAGCTGTTGTCGGTGTTCTCGTTGCACATCCAACTATGCAGTTAAATGCATTCAACGGATTCAACGTAAATGGTAGTTACATGTTCCCAACTTTATTTGTTACAATCGCATGTGGTGCGGTATCCGGTTTCCACAGCCTTGTTTCTTCTGGAACATCTTCTAAGACCATCAGCAATGAAAAAGATATGCCAATGGTTGGTTACGGCGCAATGGTTGTTGAAACATTACTTGGTATTGTTTCCTTAGTAGTTGTTGGTGCTGTTGCTGTAAACGGAACAAAACCAGACGGAACACCATTTGCAATTTTCTCAAGCGGTGTTGCAGGATTCTTAGAGAAACTTGGACTTCCAGTACAGTTAGCAACTGTATTTATGACAATGTGTGTATCTGCATTAGCATTGACATCTCTTGACTCTGTAGCAAGAATCGGACGTATGTCCTTCCAGGAACTGTTCTATGGTGATACTACAGATCCTGAAAAAATGCCAGGATGGCAGAGAGTTTTGACAAACAAATACTTCGCAACTGTTATCACATTGTTCTTCGGTTATCTGTTAACACTTGGCGGATACAACAATGTATGGCCACTGTTTGGTTCTGCAAACCAGTTACTTGCAGCTTTGGTACTGATTGCACTTGCTGTATTCTTAAAGACAACCGGAAGAACCGGATGGACGTTATACATCCCAATGTTTGTTATGTTAGCCGTTACTTTTACCGCATTGGTACAAAAGACAATCGCACTTGTTACCAACATGGTAAGCGGTCAGGCTACATTCTTGGTAGACGGTTTACAGTTTATCGTAGCAATCCTTCTGATGGTACTTGGTGTCATGGTTGCATTTAGCTGTTTAAAGAAACTATTTGGAAAAAAAGCAGAAGCTTAAATTGAAAAATGGAAACGCCTGGCGCATTCGTGTGCCAGGCGTTTTTGCTTTTTAAGAGGCATACTAAGATTTTCTAATGTTTTACCACAGTCATCATCCAGACCTGTCACAATCTCATTTTTCAGCCACTAATTCGCAGACTCTCTTTTTCCACTTACATCGTATAAAGAATAGATTGAGTTTCCTATGTAAAAAGTCCCAAGAGGACAATGCATATATAACTTGTAGTTGGATGAAAACGGGTACTGACAGGGAAAACGAAAAGGTATAAAATAGAGGTAGAACGTATGATAGAGAAGTTATAGCCAGAATACAGGATTTGTGCCAGACACAGGTCAAAAATGCGCAAATAGTTGCGCAGGAATGGAGAAAGATATGAGGAGAAAAAGTGGGTTTTTCAAAGGGAATAAGTGTTTCAGACATGTAATCTGTATCGTGCTTACCTGCATTTTGTTTGGAGGATTTTTAACACCGCTTGCGGTATTCGCAGATACGACGCAGGAGACAAGGACGGTTCGGATTGGCTACATTGATTATGAGGGATTCATCAGCCAGGACGAGGACGGAGAATATCAGGGATATGCAGTGGAGTATCTGAATAAGATTGCAGAATATACAGGGTGGAAATTCGAGTATGTATATGATACATGGGGAAATTGTTTAAAAGGATTAGAGGATGGAGACATTGATTTTATCTGCCATGCGCAAAAGACACCGGACCGGGAAGAAAACTATCTTTTTTCAAAATATTCTGATGGCTCAGAGTCCTGTGTTCTTTATGTAAGAAAAGATGATGACCGTTATTATTACAACGATTATGCGAATTTCAATGGAATGAAAATTGCACTTTTAAAGGATAGTTTTCAGAATCAGGAAGTTACGGAGTACGCTGCCAAAAAAGGATTTTCTTATCAGGCAACAGAGTATGATACACCGCAGGCGTGTTTTGATGCCTTGGAAAGTGGTGAGGTGGATGGCGTTGCAATGGGGTCACTTGCACTAAAGACGCAGTATAAGATCGTATGTAAATTTGGTTCAGATCCATTCTATTTTATTACGGGAAAACAGAATCAGGAACTGATGGACGAACTGGATGATGCACTAGGAGAGATCGCGGCAACAGATGCTTCCTTTGGCACAAATCTTTTTGATAAATATTATGGAACACAAAACGATGCAGTGAATCTTGTTTTTACCAGGGAGGAGATGGAGTTTATTCAGGCTGCGGGCACGATAAAGATTGGATTGATTCCAAATCGTACACCGTTTTCTAATATTGGAAAAGACGGGGAGCCGAAAGGAATCGTTGTGGATCTTATGAAGCTGATTGAAGAGCGCAGCGGATTAAAGTTTGATTACGAGGTCATGCAGGCGGGGCAGCGTGCGACCGATTATTTAAAAGAGAATCCAGATGCCTTTGTTGCGGGAATAATGCGTGAAAATCCGCAGTTTCATACGGGAGATTATGTAGTTTCGGATGTGATGTATTCCGATGATGTATCGTTAGTGTGCCGGAAAGGTTTTTCCTATAACCTGGATGCGCCGGATGAGACTTATAAATTAGTTATTCCAGCCAGTTATGTAGCATTGGAAGAATATATTGTGGATAATTATCCGCAGTTTGAGATTGTGCGTGGAAAAACAAGCGCAGACTGCATGGAGATGGTGTTAGATGGAAAAGCTGATTTTATGGCACAGAATGTCAATGTTATCACACCGCTGATGCAGAATCCACACTATGAGGGACTGACGCTGTTGCCTACTTTTTTCATGGATGAGGACATGGGAATTGTCGGAAATAATACCGAACAGAACAAGACGATAATCAACATCATGAACAAATGTATTGCAAGTATCAGTGCCAAGGAAAAGTCCCAGATTACGATTAATCATACAATCACAAATGGATACAAACCATCCGCATCGGATCTTTTGTACAAGTTCCGTTATCCGGTTTCGGTGATTGTCGTTTTGATGATTGCGCTCGTTGCATTGATGTTAATCTGGCAGCAGTCGAAACGAAAGAGTTATGTAATCCTGGAAAAGAAGAATGAACAGCTTCGGGATGCTGTGGTTCAGGCAGATCACGCAAACCAGGCAAAAAGCCAGTTCCTTGCACGGATGAGCCATGAAATCCGTACCCCGATGAATGCAATCGTAGGACTGACTGAAATTGCAAAACACCATGATAAGGAACCAGAAAAGATTGACGAATATTTAACAAAGATAGAGGCTTCTTCGCAGGTGCTTTTAAATATCATCAATGATGTATTGGATATGTCTGCGATTGAGAGTGATAAGATTCAGATTGCCCAAAATCCGTTTAATATCCGGGAGATTTTAACTTCCATCTCGACGATTTATTATACGCAGTGCAGACAAAAGGGAATCCATTTTGAGATGGATACGGCAGATATTTCAGATGAACAGCTTTTAGGGGATGGACTCAGGCTAAACCAGATTTTTTTAAACCTTGTCTCGAATGCTTATAAGTTTACACCGCCGGGAGGAGAAATCCGCATTGTGGCAAAAGAAGTGTCCGTACAGGGGGAAACCGCATATTTTAACTTTAGTGTAGCGGACACCGGAGAGGGCATGACGGAGGAGATGCAGCAGAGAATCTTTAAGCCGTTTGAGCAGGAAAGCGCCAGCACCGCGCAAAAGCACGGCGGAAGTGGTCTTGGACTTTCGATAGCAAAGAATCTGGTTGAGATGATGGAAGGTTCCATTTCCTTTGTATCTAAAAAAGATGTTGGAACCACGTTTAAGGTGTCGATACCATTCCAGATTGATACGAAGGCAGCAAAGAAGGAAACGGACACCTGCAAGACAATTCGGGCTTTGATTGTAGACAACGATACGGAGACGGGAGAATACACTGCATTGGTATTAAGCCGCATCGGGGTAGATTACGAGGTGGCAAAGGATGCCAATGAGGCACGTAAGAAGCTGAATAAAGCCAAGGGCGAGGAAAAGGCACTCCAGATTTGTTTTGTGGATTGGAAGATGCAGGAGCAGACCGGAAGTGAAGTGATTCGCCAGATTCGTGAAACTTTTCAAAAGGATATGCTCATTATTATCGTATCCGCATACGATACTTCTGAGATTAAAGATGAAGCGCTTGCAGCAGGTGCGGACATGTTCTTAACCAAGCCAATTTTCCAGTCTACGGTATTTAATCTTTTGATGAAACTTTTTGATGGAAAATGCGTAAAACGCACCGCCCAGAAGGATTCGTATGATTTTGAAGGAAAAAAGGTGCTGCTCGCAGAAGATACCGATTTCAATGCAGAAATTGCAATGGAGCTATTGGATATGGTAAATATGAAAGTAGATCATGCAGAAAATGGCGAGAAGGCGGTGGAAATGTTTGAACGTGCAAAAGAAGGCACCTACGCCGCAATCCTCATGGATGTGCAGATGCCGGTTATGGATGGTTATGAGGCGACAAGAAAAATTCGTGCGTCAAGCCACCCGCAGGCGAAGTCAATCCCGATTTTTGCAATGACCGCAAATGCATTTACGGAGGATGTAAGTGCAGCCTTAAATGCCGGAATGAATGGGCATATTGCAAAACCGATTGATACCAGAATTTTATATTCCTCGTTAGAGGAAGCAATCAATAAATGATTGAGAAAAAGTAAGAGTAGTAAGGAAGCGTAAAGTAAGAAGTATGAAACAGAGTAAGACATTAGATATGACACAATTTCAGAACAAGAAGGCGAATTTCCATACGCATACCACGCGTTGCAAGCATGCGTATGGGGAGGACAGAGCGTATGTGGAAAAGGCAATCGAAGCAGGATTTGAAGTGCTTGGATTTTCCGACCATGTGCCGTGGCCGTTTGAAGGCTATGTCTCTCCGATTCGGATGCAGATGAAGGATGTGGAGGGTTATGTGGATTCCGTTCTTGCACTGAAAGAAGAGTATAAAAGCGATATAGATATCTATTTGGGATTTGAGTCCGAATATTTTGCAGAAATGTTTTCGGAATTGATGGAACAATTACAACAATATCCGATTGACTATATGATTTTGGGGCAGCACTACCTGGATAATGAAGTTTACCGCAGATATGCAGGAAGAGATGCGGATGAAGCCACACTGATTAGTTATGTGAAACAGGTAATAGAGGGGATTCGCACCGGATATTTTTCCTATGTGGCACACCCGGATCTGGTTTCTTATCAAGGTTATCCGGCAGTCTATTTACAATATATGAAACAGTTATGTCTGGAAGCAAAAAAACTTGAAATTCCACTTGAAATAAATGTGAATGGATACCGGGAGAAGATACAATACCCGAATGAGACTTTTATCCAGCTTGCAGCAGAGACGGGCAATACATTTATCATAGGGGTAGATGCACATGATCCGTCACAGCTGCTTGATAAAAAGAATTATGAGGAATGTGTATCCTTAGGAAAAAGATACACAGACCGCTTGATTTGCTATCGATGACTCCTAGAGAAGAATCTTAGATTTGCTTTTGAGTAAACGTGCTCCGTTGATAATTAAAAGAATACCGGAAACGATACCGGTAACGAGAACACAGATACCAAGTGCGAGATTAGCAGCTCCAGTAGAGCCGATTGTCTTATATACTTTTTCATCCATATAAAAAACCTCCTTTGCTGACGGTCCGATATACGTGTATTGTATCATTTTTCGAAAAGCCGTGCAACAACAGAGCAGTCGGAAACGCAACATTTTGACGTGGATGGGAAAAGAAAAATTGTGTTGCAGGAGGAAAAAATCATGCAGAAATTTTTAAATCAAAGACCAGAAAGAGGGAGCAGGCTAGAACCGCTCGATCATGTAGATGGATTTGACATCCGCCCGGGTTTTTACCGGATGGACGGTGCGATGCAGACGAAAGACGGAGTCAGCTTCACCATACATTCTTATGGCGCAACAAGCTGTACGTTGTTACTTTTTCATCCGAAGGAGGCGGAGCCTTATGCAAAAATCCGCTTTCCGGAGGCGTACCATATCGGAAATACCTATTCCATGCTGGTATTCGGTTTGAAAATAGAAGAATTTGAGTATGCGTACCAGTTGGATGGACCGTATGATGAACAGAAGGGACTTCTTTTTAATAAGGATCATATTTTACTTGACCCTTATGCAAGGGCAGTTACCGGCCAGCGTCACTGGGGAGAAAAACCGGAAGGTGGAAAAGATTTTGTATACAAGGCACGTGTTGTAGAAAATAATTTTGACTGGGGAAACACGAAGCAGTTAGAGCTTCCGTTTGAAGATCTGGTTATCTATGAAATGCATGTGCGTGGTTTTACAAAGGCAGAGAATTCTGGTGTTTCTGCGAAAGGAACCTTCGAGGGAATCCGCGAAAAGATTCCATATTTAAAAGATCTTGGAATTAATGCTGTGGAGCTGATGCCAATTTTTGAATTCGATGAGATGGAAGGAAACCGTGAATATGAAGGCGAAAAACTCTATAATTACTGGGGTTACAACACGGTAGGATTCTTTGCGCCAAATACAAGTTATACCTCTGTCGAGGAACATAACCATGAAGGGGATGAACTAAAACGCCTCATTTATGAGTTGAAAGAGAATGGCATCGAGGTAATTTTGGATGTTGTATTTAATCATACGGCAGAAGGAAACGAATTAGGACCTTGTTTTTCTTTTAAAGGAATTGATAATAATATCTACTATATGCTGACGCCAGATGGAAAATATTACAATTTTAGTGGTTGTGGAAATGTTATGAACTGTAATCATCCGGCGGTGCATAAATTTATTGTGGAATGTCTTAGAAGCTGGGTCATTGATTACCGTGTGGATGGCTTCCGTTTTGACCTTGCTTCTATCTTAACAAGAGATCAGAATGGTGCACCGATGGAGCATCCACCGATTTTGGAAAGTCTTGCCTGTGATGCCATTCTTGGAAAAGTAAAATTGATTGCCGAGGCGTGGGATGCAGGCGGCCTTTATCAGGTTGGAACCTTCCCGGCGTGGAGCCGTTGGGCAGAATGGAACGGCAGGTATCGTGATGACATGAGACGCTTTTTAAAAGGGGACGGTGGATTAGCGCAGGCTGCGATTAACCGAATTACCGGTTCTACCGATTTGTATGACCCGAAACACCGCGGAGACAGTGCATCTATTAACTTTTTGACCTGCCATGATGGATTTACGTTGTATGACCTTTATTCCTACAATACAAAGCACAATGAAAAAAATGGCTGGAACAACACCGATGGGGATAACAATGGAAACAGCTGGAACTGTGGTGTAGAAGGTGAAACTACAGATGTAAATGTAAACAATCTAAGAAAACGACTGGTGAAAAATGCATTTGCAACGTTAATGTGCAGCAGAGGACCGGCGATGTTTTTTGCCGGAGACGAATTCTGTAATACGCAGTATGGAAATAACAATGCATATTGTCAGGACAACATGATTTCCTGGCTGGATTGGGAGCGTCTGAACGAGTACCAGGAGATTCATGATTTCTTCCGTTATATGATTGCATTTCGAAAGGCGCATCCGATTATCCGAAGAAGAACAAACGGTGCCGCCTGTGGATTCCCAGGAATCAGTATTCACAACGGTTATCCGTGGAATGCTGGCAGTGACAACAATACCCGGATGATTGGAGTCATGTATGCAGGAAGAAATGAGACAGATACGGATGATGACATCGTATTTTTGGCAATCAATGCCTATTGGCAGCCACTTACACAGCAGCTCCCAGACCTGCCGGAAGGCAAGTACTGGAAGGTCTGTGCAAATACCAATCTTCCATACAAGGATGGAGAAGAGATTCAAAGCATGACGACTTTCTTAGGAGATCATACGATTCAGGTTCCAGACCGGACAGTGATTGTACTGACGGCAGAAAACCGCTCCGAAGTCTGTTAAATCCAGCCACTATATAGTGTGGGGTTAAATCCAGCCACCATCTAAGGTTATAATCTGACCGGTCAGATAATGATTGCCGGTGACGATCTGGAGAGCAAGGGCACCGACTTCCTCCGGTTTTCCGAAACGTCCGGCAGGGATTTCCTCCTCAAGTTCGAAACGTTCTTCATCGGAAAAGCATGCGTTCATCTGTGTGTCGATACAGCCACATGCAATCGCATTGACCTGAATGTTGCTTGGTGCCAGTTCTTTTGCTAAAGCTTTGGTAAAAGAATTGACACCGCCCTTGCAGGCAGAGTAGGCAACTTCGCAGGAAGCGCCAACATTTCCCCAGACAGAAGAAATATTAAGAATCTTTCCTGATTTCTTGGAAACCATACCCGGAATGGCAAGTTTGCTTGTGGCAAAAACGGAGGTAAGGTTTGTGGCTACAATGTGGTTCCAATCCTCGATTGTCATGTCACTCAGCAATCCAATGTGAGAAATGCCGGCATTGTTGATTAACACATCAACTGTGCCAAAGCGTTCCGCAATTGATTGAAACAGCTGTTCTAAGTAATGATAGTCACTCACATCCCCCACACTTGTCAGGACATCGACGTGGTAGTTTTTTTCTAACACATAAGCCAGGTCCAAAAGAGCGGTTTCAGTTTTCGAACAGGTGATGACAAGATTATAACCAGCCTGCCCGAAAGACATCGCAATCGCACGGCCGATGCCGCGGGAAGCGCCGGTAATTAAAGCAGTTTTTTTCATAAAAGTTCCTTCCTTTCATTGAGTTGCAAATGCAAATTTCAACGTAAAATATATTAGTAATTTTACCACAAAGCCACGGTCAGGTCGACCAAGAAAAAAAGGAAAAAGAGAAACCACTTACTAGACAATAAAAAGAAAATATGCTATAATAATTTGGTACGATTCATTTCGGCGCGTGGCTCAGTTTGGTAGAGCGCGGCGTTCGGGACGCCGAGGTCGCAGGTTCGAATCCTGTCGCGCCGATTCCTTGAAACCCTTGAAAGAGAGAAATCTTTCAAGGGTTTTTGTTTTTGGGGCATGTCCGTTCGCTAGAACAACATCCACGACACAAACCGAATAACTTGACAGATGTCACATTTAGTGATAACATATCGAAGATTTAGCCTGATGGTAAAACAAAAAAGATTGGAGATTCACGATGGGAAGAGACGTTATTGTTGCATGTGATTTTAACAGCAAAGAAGAAGTGGTAAAGTTTTTAAGCAAGTTCGAACACGAAAATGAAAAGCCATTCGTTAAGATTGGAATGGAATTGTTCTATGCAGAAGGACCAGAAATTGTCCGTACCATTAAAGGAATGGGACATAAGATTTTCTTGGATTTAAAACTGCATGACATTCCAAACACCGTAAAGAAAGCAATGGCTGTTTTGTCAAACCTTGATGTTGATATGTGTAACGTGCATGCAGCAGGCACAAAGCCAATGATGGAAGCTGCTATCGAAGGACTTACAAGAGCAGACGGAACAAGACCAATACTGATTGCAGTAACACAGCTTACTTCAACAGCAGAAGAGACCATGCATGAAGATTTACTGATTCCAAATTCCATGGAAGAGACCGTTATGCATTATGCAAAAAATGCAAAAGATGCCGGATTAGACGGTGTCGTATGCTCCCCACTTGAAGCTGGTGCCGTACATGCAAAATGCGGAGCTTCCTTCTTAACCATAACACCAGGTGTCCGTTTTGCAGATGGCGAAGTTGGAGACCAGAAACGTGTCATGACTCCGGCACAGGCAAAAGAGATCGGCTCCGATTATATCGTTGTCGGCAGACCAATCACACAGGCAGCAGACCCGGTTGCTGCATACCGCAGATGTGTGGAAGAATTTGTTGGTTAGTTTGATATAACGAAAAATTTCGAAGGCAGCTAATTTGCAGGCTGCCTTTGAAGCTATAAAAAGCTGGCTTTTCGTTCTATTTTGGAATGTAATATCCGAAAGAGAACGAAGAACCAGCTTTTTTTAAAATCATCTAGAGTGTGACGCCTCCTAGCCCAATCGCACAGGCAAGCAGATATAACAGCAACAGATGCACCGGATAAAACAGGTAGAAAAAGTATTTGATGTTCCAGCCTCTTTTCCCATTGTAAAGTGCAATCGGAAGAAAAGCTGCCGGTGCAGGAATCTCCCATGCAAAGGAAATCGCACCAACTAAAATTTGCCATGGTTTTGAGGTGCGCGCAAAATAAAGCATCATGATACAAAATACACCGCGGTACGAATAGTCCGTGTGAAGAAGTTCTGCAACTCCCATCCCAACGGCAAGAGCAAGCACATAAAGGAGTCCACGAAAAAGAGGTGCCATTGCAACATGCTTTTCAATTTCACGGCAGACCATCATGGTCAAAAGCCCGATTAATAAGGTGAAAAACACATTCTGGGAGTGAAATTCCAGGAACGTATTCTGAAACGCCAGGTCAAATGGAATTTCGGATATCGCGCAAAATGCCAATAAGCGGAGTGCGTATTTTTTGACATCATGTGTATGTAAAAATCCCTCAATCAATAGAAAACAAAAAATTGGAAAGGCGATACGTCCGATATCGCGCATCACCTGGTAAACCACATATAAGTCACAATTCAGATAGATGGAACGGCAAAGCGGTGAGAGTGAAAAGACACCGTTTCGGTTAGCTGCAACTAAGATACGGGCAACAACCGCTGCTCCAAGATGGTCGATAAACATCGAGATAATCGCAATCAGTTTTAAGGTGCTTCCGCTAATTCCAAATTTTCTGGAAGCAGGCATGGTTTCGTTCATGGTAATTTCAGACCTTTCCGTAAGTGTAGTGTGTATTCAGGCACAAATGGATGCAATCGGAAATACTGTAAAATTATGCAACGACAAATGTAACTGAATTTAATTTGCTGTCTCTACTTTATCACACTTTGAAACATCCGAAAAGCCATAAAAACGACGGTCCAGCCAAAGATTAAAGCAAAGACCAAGTGTTGTCAGAATACTGCCGATGATGTACGTGGTGGAGAAACCATCCCCGGTGAGTGCATCGATTAGAATGCCGGTAAAAAGCTGTCCTACAAACATGATGAGTGTCAGGATAAAAGCAGACATTTTTTTGGTGACGAGATTCAGTAAGGAAACACTAACGACGCCGATAAGTCCGCCGGTGTAAACCCACCATGGTGCTGAAAATGTAATGGAAAAAGTAGATTTTCCGGTAAAGACAGCTCCAATCCAAAGAATGCTGCAGGTAATAAGACCAACCACATAGTTATACCAGGTGCTCACCAAAACAGAAGACTTTTCCGCTAATTCTGCGTTGACAGAGCGGGAGCACACGATGGTGATACCGGTCAGCAGGGAAAAAATAACAGGAAGCAGCACAAAGGAAGAACCATGGAACAGACAGGCAATTCCCAAAAGCGTAAACACGAAGCCGACCAGTTTGCCAGGATTGAACTTGCGCACCGGCATGTGGAAAAGACCAAAGTGGTCAATCACGAGCGAGGTGACGGCCTGCGAGAAAAGTCCTAAGGCAAGGATAGCAGACAGGCTGATGTGTCCATAGGCGGCGTTGTTAAAGATGGTAGTTCCAACTCCGATGGCACCTCCCAGATAAAGAGCCGGCCGGATACGTTCCTTAAGAAAAAGTTTTTCTTTTCGAACGAGGGCAAGGATGGTGATGCCAATAAGTCCGCTCACGTGAATGAGGACGGTCGAGGCAAAGGCATCACAGGAGAGGGAGAGCTGTCCGTTGATGGCAGACATCCCGGAAATCGTGGCTGCGCATAATAAAGCAAGTAAATAGTACATGTTAGTTCCTCCATAAACATACAGTTCCGGTTTTCGAATTACCAATTATGTCAGAAAACCGGGCATTTTGTTTTTTACATACAGTTGTTATGATTTTCTAGTGAGTGATTATAGAAGATTTGTGTTATAATGAATATGACATATGTCACATTTGATAATTTTTTAGGAAAGAACGTCAATGGAACGCAAACAATATCAGGGACAGAACCAGGAAAAATTGAAACGGCTTGGTTTTCAAAATCCAGAAAAACTGAAAATGGAGCTTATTGAATATGAGGCAGGGGAATTTCTCTGCCACCAGGGGCAGACATTGCAGCATCTGCTTATTGTGCTTTCCGGGGAGGCGAAAGTATTTTGCAATCTGGAAAATGGAAAAAGGCTGTTGGTCAGCTTTTATGAGCCGGGAGGTCTGATTGGGGATTTGGAGTTCTTTTTGAATACCACGGTGGCAGACAGCAGTGTGCAGGCGATGACGAAAGTCCTTGTGCTTGCAGTTCCATTTGCCGAAAATCGGGAGAAATTGCTGGATGACAAGAAATTTCTTTTTCAATTAGGTAATCATCTTGCGCACAAGATACAGCGCTCCACGAAAAACAATGCCCACAATCTTTTGTATCCGTTGGAGACAAGACTCTGCTCGTATATTGACACTGCGTGCGAGCAGGATGTGTTCGATGAGAAGCTGACCGAGGTTGCCGAGGCACTTGGGACAAGCTACCGTCACCTTTTGCGGGCACTCAATACGCTGATCGAGAAAAAAATATTGCGAAAAGAAAATCATAAATATGTTATTATAGACAGGAAAAGCTTAAGAGAAGAAAGCAAGGATTTTTACAAACCGATTGAAGGATATCTGGAGAGATAGAGGAAAGGCAGGAAACGTGATGAAAAAAGAAGATTTATTATTATACGCGATAACAGACCGCAGCTGGTTAGGAGAGGAGACGCTGATTGCGCAGGTGGAAAAAGCATTAAAGGGCGGTATCACCATGTTACAGATTCGCGAGAAAAACCTTCCGGAAGAAGAATTTTTAAAAGAAGCGTTAGAAATCCAAAAATTATGTAAACTATACAACGTGCCGCTTATTATCAATGATAATGTGGAACTCGCCAAAAAAATCGATGCCGATGGTGTGCATGTCGGACAGAGCGACATGGAAGCCGGAAAAGTGCGTGCGCTGCTTGGCCCGGACAAAATCATTGGCGTGACGGCAAAGACGATAGAACAGGCAAAATATGCACAGGAAAACGGGGCAGATTATCTTGGGGTCGGTGCTGTTTTTTCCACAGGAACCAAGAAGGATGCCCTTATGATTACACATGAAAAGTTACAAGAAATCTGTTCCGCTGTTGAGATTCCGGCGGTTGCCATCGGCGGAATTACAAGAGAAAATGTAGAACAGCTTGCCGGAAGAGGGATGGCAGGTGTCGCCGTGGTAAGCGCTATTTTTGCACAAAAAGAGATTGAGGATGCCACAAAAGAGTTAAAAGAAGTTGTAACCAAAATGATAAAAAAATAGGATTCCGAGGGTGGCAGAACCTAAGAAATTATGATAGAATATGCTAGGTGTGGGTCAGGGATAACCTGACGCAGATACCATGCAGACACGAGATAGAAAAAGAAAAGGAAAAATTTTTTTTGTAAAAGGGAATTTCCTTCCTATTACATAAGAAATGCTCCGCTAGGATATAGGATAAGGAAAGACAGAAATGATTCGTAAGGCGACAGAACAGGATATTTACGAAATGATGGACATCTATAATGATGCCATTTTACATACAACTGCAACATTTGATACAGAGATGAAAGATTACGAGAACCGAAAGCAATGGTTTGCGGCGCATACCGGTGCCTATGTCATTTATGTCTATGAAACAGACGGACACATTGCCGGTTATGCTTCCTTATCGCAGTATCGTGACCGAAAAGCATTTGATACCGTTGTGGAGATTTCAATATACATACATCCCGACTATCGAGGGAAACATATTGGTAGTGAATTAATGGAAGAGATATTGAAATTTGCCCAGAAGGAACAGAACATAGATACCGTAGTTTCCTTGATTACAAGCGAGAATGAGACCAGTATTCATTTGCATGAGAAGTATGGCTTTACCTATTGCGGACAGATTCGCAATGCCGGCATAAAATTCGGAAAAAGATTGCACCTCAATGCCTATGAAATCTGCTATGAACGTAATCTGGAATAAGGTTTACATAATATAGACAACCCGGGCAGCACAAAAAGAGAAAGCAGGGTAAGAACATGGTAAAATACTATAGAACAGACGATCAGGTGATTCATGAACAGGAAAAAGTAGACGATGGCGTATGGGTGCAGATGATTCAGCCAACTCTGGCGGAAAGCCAGGAAGTAGCAGACATGCTTAATGTCGACATTGAGGATATCCAGGCAGCTCTCGATGAAGAGGAAAGTTCCCGTATTGAGCTGCAGGACGGATACACGTTGATTCTGGTCGATATTCCAACCACAGAGATTCGTCATGAAAAGCAATCCTATACGACCATTCCGCTTGGTATCATTTTGACAAAAGATGTCATTGTGACGATTTGTACCGAGGATACACCGGTTTTACAGAACTTTACCAGAGGAAGAGTCAAAGAATTCAGCACCAAGAAAAAACTTCGTTTTGTCTATCAGATTCTATATCGGACGGCTTCTATGTATCAGTCCAATCTTCGAACGATTGACAAGAAGCGAACTGAGATTGAGGAACGTGTTGGAAAGAATACCGAGGATGTCGATTTGATTGACTTGCACGAATTAGAATCCACACTGGTCTACTTTGCAACTTCCCTTCGAGCAAACGGCGTCGTGCTTGACCGACTGACCCGATATAAGAGACTCGAACAGTACCCGGAAGATAAAGAATTACTAGGCGATGTCATTGTCGAGAACCGGCAGGCGATTGAGATGACATCCATTTATCGAGATATTATCAACGGAACAAGAGAACTGTTGTCCTCTGTTATTGACAACCGTTTGAACAACGTTATGAAATACCTGACATCCATCACGATTGTCATGGCGATTCCGACTGTCATTTCCGGAATCTACGGAATGAATGTCAATGAAAAATGGATGCCGTTTGCCAATGTGCCACATGGATTTTTAATTATCTGTGTGCTCACATTCCTGATTTGTTTAATTACATTATGGATTTTAAAACGAAAAAAAATGCTGTAATCACAGCATTTTTTTTTATGGTTATTTCTTCAATTCAAAACGTCCGCTTGCACCGCACGGCAACACCAGTCCGTTTGAGGAGACCGGAAGACCAATCTCATCGGCAGTGATGTGACCGTGGAATTTTTTTAAAGCGGTACTCATCATATAGGTTAAGACTGCTGGCTGAAGACCTGTTGTGTAGGAATTGATTAAGAAGAAAAGAGGTTCATCCGTCAAAAGCTGCGCACACAGCTTGATTAATGGATAAATCGCTTCCTCAATCTTCCAGATTTCGCCCTTTGGTCCACGACCGTAAGATGGCGGGTCCATGATAATTGCATCATAGTGGTTGCCACGACGGATTTCGCGTTCTACGAATTTGACGCAGTCATCTACAATCCAACGGATTGGGCGGTCGATAAGACCGGAGGAGGCTGCATTCTCTTTTGCCCAGGTAACCATTCCCTTAGAGGCATCGACGTGTGTTACACTTGCACCGGCAGCAGCAGCGGCTAACGTTGCACCACCCGTATAAGCGAAAAGGTTCAAAACTTTAACAGGTCTGCCGGCGTGCTTGATTTTCTCACTGCACCAGTCCCAGTTGACAGCCTGTTCCGGGAACAAACCGGTATGTTTAAAACTAAATGGTTTTAAGTTAAAGGTAAGGGAATTATAATGGATGGTCCACTGCTCCGGTAAATCAAAGAATTCCCATTCACCGCCGCCTTTTGCACTTCTATGATAATGGCCGTTCATTTTGCGCCATCCCTTTTCCTGTTTTGGGGTATCCCAGATAACCTGTGGGTCCGGGCGAACGAGTAAATAATTTCCCCATCGTTCTAGTTTCTCGCCGGAGGAACAATCGATAACCTGATAGTCCTTCCAATTATTTGCAATCCACATAAGCGTATCCTTTCTTAATTACAATCTGTTGTTAAAATATAGAATCTGTCGCAATTGACAGCTAAATAAGTTTTGGAAAAAACGAGTTTCTTCTATATTAATAGTGTGAAATATTAGGTCAGATTTTTTTGCTCCTGTTCATTCTACGGGAAAATAGCTAAAAATGCAATCCTATCTGTGCAGTTTCGTGCAAAAAAGAAAGAAAAAAAGAGGTTTACTGGTAAAAATCACATTTTTTCAAAAGTTCGAAAAAAACATAAAAAAAGTATTGCCAAACCGCGAAAACTCCTGTATAATAGCTACTGTTGTGACATTGATAGCGTAGAAGCGTGAGGTTGCTACTGAGAAATCGGTAGGTTTTCCGTGGAGCGAATGTCAAGTTATAAAACTGGCGACAAGTCACTGTATCACGAATATGTCTACAGAAGGTAGAAACAACGTGTGAAAAGATGAATAGAGTTCGGGATTGAGGGATGACGTTCCTTTTTCGTGAATGAAAGTTCATGATACACACGGGAGAGTGTACAGTCACCGCTTGTCGTACTGAAGTATAAAGTGCGAAAAGGAGGCGACTTTTTTTATGGCAAGTCAGGTAATGAGAATCACATTAAAGGCTTATGACCACGAGTTAGTTGATGCATCTGCTAAGAAGATCATCGAAACTGTAAAGAAAAACGGATCACAGGTGAGCGGACCAGTGCCACTTCCAACTAAGAGGGAAGTTGTTACAATCTTAAGAGCTACTCACAAGTACAAAGATTCCAGAGAACAGTTCGAGCAGAGAACTCACAAGAGACTCATTGATATCATGACACCAACACAGAAAACTGTTGATGCATTATCTCGTTTAGAGATGCCAGCTGGTGTATTCATCGATATCAAAATGAAAAACAAATAAGTTTTTCACAATCAAGTAAGATAATATCCTGAAGGGTTTGATATAGAAGTAAAGAATGTTTGGCAGAAGCCTTCGTTCTTGGGAGAGCGCAAGCGTTCTTCTTATGCGATTCGATTCGCGTCCACTTATATTGACTGTTCTAGGATGAACGGTTCCGCTACCCCATCAAGATGGGCATGAAGCGTTCCACTGTAGAGAAAACAGGAGGTAATAAGAATGAAGAAAGCGATTTTAGCAACAAAAGTCGGAATGACTCAGATCTTCAATGCAGATGGTGTTTTAGTACCAGTTACTGTATTGGAAGCTGGTCCATGTGTCGTTACTCAGGTTAAAACTGTAGAAAACGACGGATACAGCGCAGTTCAGGTTGGATTTGTTGACAAGAAAGAAAAAGTTGTAAACAAAGATGCCAACGGTAAAAAAGAAATCAGAAACAGACATGGTGTAAACAAAGCTCAGATGGGACACTTTGCAAAAGCTGGTGTATCTGGTAAGAGATTTGTAAAAGAATTCAAATTCGATAACGCTGAAGAATACAACTTAGCTGATGTAATCAAAGCTGACATCTTTACTGAAGGCGATAAAATTGATGTGTCTGCTATTTCTAAAGGAAAAGGATTCCAGGGTGCTATTAAGAGATTAGGTCAGCACAGAGGACCTATGGCTCACGGTTCTAAATTCCATCGTCATCAGGGTTCCAATGGTGCTTGTTCTTCACCAAGTAAAGTATTCAAAGGAAAAGGAATGCCTGGACATATGGGTAGCGTAAAAGTTACAACTCAGAACCTTGAAGTTGTAAGAGTAGACGCTGAGAACAACTTGCTTTTAGTTAAAGGTGCTGTTCCAGGAGCTAAAAAATGTTTAGTAACAGTTAAGGAAACAGTAAAAGCAGGTAAATAGTGCTTGATTAGGAAAGGAGGAACTAAACGATGGCTAACGTAGCTGTTTATAATATGGAAGGCAAAGAAGTCGGAACAATGGAACTTAATGACGCTATCTTCGGAGTAGAAGTTAACGAACATTTAGTACACATGGCAGTACTTCAGCAGCTTGCAAATAATCGTCAGGGAACACAGAAAGCAAAAACTCGCTCAGAAGTTCGCGGCGGTGGTAGAAAACCATGGAGACAGAAAGGAACAGGTCATGCAAGACAGGGTTCAACAAGAGCTCCACAGTGGACAGGTGGTGGAATGGTATTCGCTCCTACACCAAGAGATTATTCTTTCAAATTAAATAAGAAAGAAAAGAGAGCAGCTCTTAAATCTGCATTAACATCTAGAGTAGCTGACAACAAGTTCGTTGTTGTTGACGAATTAAAATTAGATGAAATCAAAACAAAGAAATTCGTTGAAGTTTTAAACAACTTAAAGGTTGAAAAAGCATTGGTTGTATTAAACGAGATGGATACAAACGTAATCAAATCCGCACAGAACTTAGCAACAGTTAAGACAACTCAGATCAATGAGTTAAACGTATTTGATGTATTGAAATATGACACAGTAGTAGTTTCTAAAGCTGCTGTTGCAACAATCGAGGAGGTGTATGCATAATGGCAAACGTACAGTATTATGATGTAATCCTCAAACCAGTAGTAACTGAAAAATCTATGGCAGCTATGGCTGAGAGGAAATATACTTTCTTAGTTCATCCAGAAGCAAACAAGACCATGATTAAAGAGGCAGTTGAAAAAATGTTCGAAGGAACAAAAGTAGCAAAAGTCAACACAATGAACTCTGAAGGAAAGAGCAAAAGACGTGGAATGACAACAGGAAAAACTGCTAAGACAAAGAAAGCTATCGTTCAGTTAACAGCTGACAGCAAAGATATCGAGATTTTTGCAGGACTCTAAAAGATAGCGAATGAAACTAGGCACAGGAAAGTGCGATAATAAACATTTGAAAGGAGAACGACAATGGGAATTAAGACATATAACCCATATACACCTTCCAGAAGAAACATGACTGGTTCTGACTTCTCTGAAATCACAAAGAAGACTCCAGAAAAATCTTTAACAGTTTCTTTAAAGAAGAACGCAGGTCGTAACAACCAGGGTAAAATCACTGTTAGACATCATGGTGGTGGAAACAGACAGAAATACAGAATTATCGATTTTAAAAGAAGAAAAGATGGTATTCCAGCAACTGTAATTGGTATCGAATATGATCCAAACAGAACAGCTAACATCGCATTAATCTGCTACGCAGATGGTGAAAAAGCTTACATCTTAGCTCCTCAGGGATTAACAGACGGAATGACTGTTATGAACGGTGCAGAAGCAGAAGTAAGAGTTGGTAACTGCTTACCACTTGAATTAATTCCAGTAGGTACTCAGGTACACAACATTGAGTTATATCCAGGTAAGGGTGGACAGTTAGTTCGTTCCGCTGGTATGAGCGCTCAGTTAATGGCAAAAGAAGGTAAATACGCTACATTAAGACTTCCTTCAGGAGAAATGCGTATGGTTCCATTAAATTGCCGTGCATCTATCGGTGTTGTCGGAAACGGTGACCACAACCTTGTTAATATCGGTAAAGCAGGACGTAAACGTCACATGGGTATCCGCCCAACAGTTCGTGGTTCTGTAATGAACCCTAATGACCATCCACACGGTGGTGGTGAAGGAAAAGCTCCAGTTGGACGTTCCGGACCTTGCACACCTTGGGGTAAACCTGCTCTTGGTCTTAAGACAAGAAAGAAAAACAAACAGTCTAATAAGATGATTGTACGTCGTCGTGATGGTAAAGCCATCAAATAAGATTTGATGGCTTGTAAGAATTCATAAATGAATTCTTACCGCAAAAGAAGAAACAAAAACGGTTTCTTCCCGCAAAAAACGACAGTACGAAAAATGAAAATAACTTGGAAGGGCCCGCGGGACATATGTCCCACAACGGGAATCGATGAATATAGGAGGTAAATATGGCTCGTTCATTAAAAAAAGGACCATTCGCTGATGAAAGCTTACTTAAAAAAGTAGACGCTATGAATGCTGCTGGTGACAAAACTGTTATTAAGACATGGTCTCGTCGCTCAACAATCTTCCCTCAGTTCGTTGGTCATACAATCGCAGTTCATGACGGAAGAAAACATGTACCTGTATATGTTACAGAAGATATGGTTGGACACAAACTTGGTGAGTTCGTTGCAACCAGAACATACAGAGGACATGGAAAAGACGAAAAGAAATCAGGCGTTAGATAAGAAACAATTTTTGAAAGGAGGTTTCATCCATGGCTAAAGGACATAGAAGTCAAATTAAAAGAGAAAGAAATGAAGTAAAAGATACCAGACCATCTGCTAAGTTATCTTATGCAAGAGTGTCTGTTCAGAAAGCTTGCTTCGTATTAGACGCTATCCGTGGAAAGGATGTTCAGACAGCTCTTGCTATCGTAACATACAATCCAAGATACGCTTCTAGTTTAGTGAAGAAGTTATTAGAGTCAGCAATCGCAAATGCTGAAAACAACAATGGTATGAAAGCTGAAGACCTTTATGTTGCAGAGTGTTATGCAAACAAAGGACCTACAATGAAGAGAATCAGACCAAGAGCACAGGGTAGAGCTTACAGAATCGAAAAGAGAATGAGCCACATCACAATCGTGCTTGATGAAAGAAAATAACAACTCGCAAAAGAGTAGCGAGCAATGCCTCATAAGAGGTGTTGAGTCATGGAAAAGGTAAACATTTTTCCACGCGAAGAAAGGAGCAAATATGGGACAGAAAGTAAATCCTCATGGCTTAAGAGTCGGTGTTATCAAAGACTGGGACTCTAAATGGTATGCGGAAGCTGATTTTGCAGACTGCTTAGTAGAAGACTACAATATCAGAACATATCTTAAAAAGAAATTATATGCAGCAGGTGTTTCTAAGATCGAAATCGAAAGAGCATCTGATCGTGTAAAAGTTATCATCTATACAGCAAAACCAGGTGTTGTAATCGGTAAAGGTGGAGCTGAAATCGAAAGAGTTAAAGGTGAACTTCAGAAATTCACAGATAAGAAATTAGTTGTTGATATCAAAGAAGTAAAGAGACCAGACAAAGACGCTCAGTTAGTAGCTGAGAACATTGCATTACAGTTAGAGAACCGTGTTTCTTTCCGTAGAGCAATGAAATCTTGCATGGGACGTGCAATGAAAGCCGGATGCAAGGGTATCAAAACTTCTTGTTCAGGTCGTTTAGGTGGAGCTGATATGGCTCGTACAGAGTTCTACTCAGAAGGAACTATTCCACTTCAGACATTAAGAGCAGATATCGATTATGGATTCGCAGAAGCAGATACAACTTACGGTAAAGTCGGTGTTAAAGTTTGGATCTACAAAGGCGAAGTACTTCCTGCAAAGAAGAATAAGGAAGGAGGAGCTCAGTAATTATGTTAATGCCAAAGAGAGTAAAACATAGAAAACAGTTCCGTGGTTCCATGGCAGGTAAAGCTATGAGAGGCAATACTATTAGCCAGGGTGAATACGGTATCGTAGCATTAGAACCATGCTGGATCAGATCTAACCAGATTGAAGCAGCCCGTATCGCTATGACACGTTACATCAAACGTGGTGGTAAAGTCTTCATCAAGATCTTCCCAGATAAACCAGTAACTGCTAAACCAGCTGAAACACGTATGGGTTCCGGAAAAGGATCCTTAGAATACTGGGTAGCTGTAGTTAAGCCAGGTCGCGTATTATTTGAAATCTCCGGAGTACCGGAAGACGTTGCTAGAGAAGCATTACGTCTTGCTACACACAAATTACCTTGCAGATGTAAAGTGGTTTCTCGTGCGGATTTAGAAGGCGGTGTATCGAATGAAAACTAGTAAATATTTAGAAGAATTAAAAACACAGTCTGTTGCAGACTTAAATGCACAGTTAGTTGACGCTAAAAAAGAACTTTTCAATTTGAGATTCCAGAACGCAACAAATCAGTTAGACAACACAAGCAGAATTAAAGAAGTTAGAAAGAATATCGCAAGAATTCAGACTATCATCACTGAGAAAGCAAAAGTTGCAGAATAGAACTCTAGAAAGGAGAACTTATCGTGGAAGAAAGAAATCTTAGAAAAACACGTGTGGGTATTGTTGTAAGTGATAAAATGGATAAGACAATCACAGTTGCAATCCAGGATAACGTAAGACATCCACTTTACAATAAAATCGTGAAAAAGACATATAAATTAAAAGCTCATGACGAGAACAACGATTGCAAGGTCGGTGACAAAGTCAGAGTAATGGAAACAAGACCTTTATCTAAAGACAAGAGATGGAGACTTGTAGAAATCATGGAAAGAGCAAAATAATTAAAGGAGGCTACAAGCATGGTACAACAGGAAAGTAGACTTAGAGTAGCCGATAACACAGGAGCAAAAGAATTACTTGTAATCCGTGTTATGGGTGGATCTACTAGAAGATATGCAAACATTGGTGACGTTATTGTTGCTACTGTCAAAGATGCAACACCAGGCGGTGTTGTAAAAAAAGGTGACGTCGTTAAAGCTGTAGTTGTTCGTTCAGTAAAAGGTGCACGTCGTAAAGACGGTTCTTATATTAAATTTGATGAGAACGCTGCTGTTATTATTAAAGATGACAAAACTCCAAAGGGAACACGTATTTTTGGACCAGTAGCTAGAGAGCTTCGTGAGAAACAGTTTATGAAAATTGTTTCCTTAGCTCCAGAAGTATTGTAGGAGGAACGAAGATATGGCAACTATGAAAATTAAAAAAGGCGATATGGTTAAAGTTATCGCTGGTAAAGACAAAGATAAAGAAGGCAAAGTTATTGCTGTAAATAAAAAAGATAACACTCTTCTTGTTGAAGGTATCAATATGGTAACAAAACATACAAAACCAAGTATGTCAAACCAGCAGGGCGGAATCATCCATCAGGAAGGCCCAATCGATATTTCTAACGTAATGTATCTTCACAAAGGTAAAGCTACAAGAGTTGGCTTTAAGCTTGACGGAGACAAGAAAGTACGTGTAGCAAAATCAACAGGCGAAGTAATCGATTAATTAAGGAGAGGAGGTCAACAAGTTGAGTAGACTTAAAGAACAGTATCAGAATGAGATCGTTGATGCAATGATCAAAAAATTTGGATATAAAAACATTATGGAAGTGCCAAAGCTTGACAAAATCGTTGTAAACATGGGCGTTGGCGAAGCCAAAGAAAATGCAAAATTATTAGAAGCTGCAATGAAAGATATGGAAGCTATCACAGGCCAGAAAGTTATTGCAACAAAAGCTAAGAATTCAGTAGCTAACTTCAAGATCAGAGAAGGTATGCCAATCGGATGTAAAACAACATTACGTGGCGACAAGATGTATGAATTCCTTGATCGTTTAGTTAACTTAGCATTACCTCGTGTACGTGACTTCAGAGGAGTAAATCCTAACGCATTTGACGGACGTGGTAACTACGCACTTGGTATCAAGGAACAGATCATTTTCCCTGAAATCGAGTACGATAAAGTAGACAAAGTTAGAGGTATGGACATTATTTTCGTAACTACCGCTAAAACAGACGAAGAAGCACGTGAATTATTGACTCTGTTCAATATGCCATTCGCTAAATAATAGGAGGGAATTTTAATGGCTAAGACAAGTATGAAAGTTAAACAGCAGCGTAAACCAAAATTCTCTACTAGAGAATATACACGTTGTAGAGTTTGTGGACGTCCACACTCAGTTTTAAGAAAATACGGAATCTGTAGAGTATGTTTCCGTGAATTAGCATACAAAGGTCAGATCCCAGGCGTTAAAAAAGCAAGCTGGTAGGCCCGAGGCAATTTAGAAAAAGGAGGAAATATACATCATGGTTACAAGTGATCCAATCGCAGATATGCTTACAAGAATTCGTAATGCAAACACTGCAAAACATGATACAGTTGATATCCCAGCATCAAAGATGAAAATTGCAATCGCAGGAATTCTTCTTGATGAAGGATATATTGCAAAATACGATATCATCGAAGATGGCAATTTTAAAACAATCCGTGTTACATTAAAATACGGTGCAGATAAAAACGAAAAGATTATTACAGGAATTAAGAGAATTTCCAAACCAGGTCTTCGTGTATACGCTGGTAAAAACGAAATTCCTAGAGTACTTGGTGGATTAGGAATCGCTATCCTTTCTACAAATCAGGGAATCATCACTGACAAAGAAGCTAGAAAGCTTCAGGTTGGTGGAGAAGTTTTAGCATTCGTATGGTAGGATAAATTCGAGTTGTGTCTTTGGTTTTTGCCTGCATTTATGTAGGTAAGACCAGACATCGGATTTATCATTCATGAAAATGAATACCTTGAATGATAGATGTAACTTATAACTACGATTGTCATTGAAAGATGCAATCGCAACGGCTTAAAGGTGAAAACATTAAGCTGAAAAAAATTTAGGAGGTACGGGCATGTCACGTATAGGAAGAATGCCAATCGCAGTTCCAGCTGGAGTTGAAGTTGTAATTGCAGAAAATAATCATGTGACTGTAAAAGGTCCAAAGGGAACTCTTGAGAGAACTCTTCCATCTGAGATGGACATCAAATTAGAAGGTTCTGAAGTAATCGTAACAAGACCTAACGATTTGAAAAAAATGAAATCCTTACACGGATTAACAAGAACATTAATCAACAACATGGTAGTTGGTGTTACACAGGGATATGAGAAAGTTCTTGAAGTAAACGGTGTAGGTTACAGAGCATCCAAAGCTGGTAAAACACTTACATTAAACTTAGGATATTCTCATCCGGTAGAGATGATCGATCCAGAAGGATTAGAGTCTGTAGTTGACGGTAACAAAATTACTGTAAAAGGTATCGATAAAGAAAAAGTTGGCCAGTACGCAGCTGAAATCAGAGATAAGAGAAGACCTGAACCTTACAAAGGAAAAGGTATCAAATATGCTGATGAAGTTATTAGACGTAAAGTTGGTAAGACTGGTAAGAAATAATTAAAGGAGTGACAAGAAATGGTTAGTAAGAAATCAAGAACATTAGTTCGTGAAAATAAACATAGAAGAATGCGTAATCATCTTGCAGGTACAGCCGAAAGACCACGTTTAGCTGTGTTTAGAAGCAATAATCATATGTACGCTCAAATTATTGACGATACAGTTGGAAATACACTTGTTTCTGCTTCTACACTTGACAAAGATGTAAAAGCTGAAGTAGAAAAGACTAATAACGTAGATGCAGCAACCAAACTTGGTACTGTAATTGCAAAAAAAGCTTTAGATAAGGGTATTACAACGGTTGTCTTTGATAGAGGCGGCTTCATATATGAAGGAAAAGTAAAAGCATTAGCTGAAGCAGCAAGAGAAGCTGGTTTAGAATTCTAGGAATCCATTTGGATTCCAGGCTTCTTGATTCTTTTCAAGAAGATTCATTATTTTAGGAGGAATACATTACATGAAACGTGAACTTATTGATGCTAGTCAATTAGAATTAAACGAAAAAGTGGTATCAATTAAACGTGTAACAAAAGTTGTAAAAGGTGGACGTAACATGCGTTTTACAGCTTTAGTTGTTGTCGGTGACGGCAATGGCCATGTTGGTGCTGGTTTAGGAAAAGCAACTGAAATTCCTGAAGCAATCCGTAAAGGAAAAGAAGATGCTATGAAAAAACTCATTACTGTTAAGTTAGATGAAGTTTCCAGTATCACACATGATGTTACAGGTAAATATACAGGTGCTTCTGTATTATTAAAGAAATCTCCAGAAGGTACTGGTATTATCGCTGGTGGTCCTGCTCGTAACGTATGTGAGTTAGCAGGTATCAAAAACATCCGTACAAAATCTTTAGGATCTAACAACAAGCAGAACGTTGTACTTGCTACAATCGACGCTTTAAGTCAGTTAAAATCCCCTGAAGAAGTAGCGAAACTTCGCGGTAAATCCGTAGAAGAAATCGTAGGTTAAGGAGGAGATTAAAATGGCAGATAAGAAACTTAAAGTAACATTAATCAAATCTACAATCGGTGCTGTTCCAAAGAACAAAAAAACAATCGAAGCTCTTGGTTTAACAAAATTAAACAAGACGGTTGAATTACCAGACAACGCAGCAACAGCTGGCGCTCTTCGTAAAGTTGCACCATATGTTAAAGTAGAAGAAGCATAAAAAGAATAAGAGAGAAGGAGGTGCCGGTATGGATTTATCAAATTTACATGCAGCAGAAGGATCCACACATAACGATAACTTCAGAAGAGGTCGTGGACATGGATCAGGAAACGGTAAGACTGCTGGTAAGGGACATAAAGGCCAGAAAGCTCGTTCAGGAGCACCTAGACCAGGTTTTGAAGGTGGTCAGATGCCATTATACAGAAGATTGCCAAAGAGAGGTTTCACATGCAGAAACTCTAAGACAATCGTAGGAATTAACATTTCAGCTTTAGAACGCTTTGAGAATGATTCAGTAGTATCTGTTGAAACATTAATCGAAGCTGGTATCGTAAAGAACCCAAGAGATGGTGTTAAGATTCTTGGAAATGGCGAACTTACTAAGAAGCTTACAGTTCAGGCAAATGCATTCAGCGCAAGCGCAAAAGAAAAGATTGAGGCTCTTGGTGGAAAAACAGAGGTGATCTAATGCTAGAGACACTCCGTAATGCATTTAAAATTAAAGATATTCGAAATAGAATTATTTTTACTTTTTTCATGTTGATCGTCATCAGAATAGGAAGTCAGCTTCCTATTCCTGGTGTCGACAGCAGTGTATTTGCAAATTGGTTTGATAGTCAGACTGCGGATGGAATGGGATTTTTTGATGCAGTAACAGGTGGTTCATTTTATAATATGTCAATCTTTGCATTGAATATTACACCTTACATTACGTCTTCCATTATTATGCAGCTTCTTACAATTGCTATACCAAAATTGGAAGAGATGCAGCGTGACGGAGAAGAGGGTCGTAAGAAGATTGTTGAGATCACCAGATATTTGACAATCGCATTAGCGTTGATTGAATCAGTTGCAATGGCAATCGGATTTGGCAGAGGCGGATATTTAACAGAATTTAACGCACTGAATGTTATCATGGTAGTGACAACCTTAACAGCAGGTTCAGCAGTCTTAATGTGGATTGGTGAACGTATCACTGAAAAAGGTGTTGGAAATGGTATTTCCATCGTACTTACTATTAACATCATTTCCCGTATGCCAGATGACATTGGTTCCTTATATGAACAGTTTATATCTGGAAAATCCGTTCCAAAGGGAGTGTTAGCAGCTGTAATTATTATTGCGATTATTGTGGCAATGGTAGTTTTCGTTGTATTCCTTCAGGGCGGCGAAAGAAGAATTCCAGTTCAGTATTCCAAGAAAATTCAGGGTAGAAAACAGGTAGGCGGTCAGTCTACTCACATTCCTCTGAAGGTAAATACTGGTGGTGTTATCCCGGTTATCTTTGCACAGTCATTGTTGCAGACACCTGTTATCATTGCCAGTGTACTGAATAAGGGAAATGGTAATGGAATCGGAAGTAAGATTTTAAAAGGAATGTCCCAGTCTAACTGGTGTAATCCAAGCCAACCGATTTACAACATTGGTTTGGTAGTTTACATTGTACTTATTATTGCTTTTGCTTATTTCTATACATCCATTACATTCAATCCATTAGAGATTGCAAACAATATGAAAAAAGCTGGTGGCTTTATTCCTGGTATCAGACCTGGAAAACCAACCAGTGATTATCTGAATAAGATATTAAATTACATCGTCTTTATAGGTGCAGTCGGATTAGCAATCGTTGCATTTGTTCCAATTTTCTTTAACGGTGTATTTGGTGCTGATGTTTCCTTCGGTGGAACATCCATTATTATCATCGTCGGAGTTGTAATTGAGACATTGAAACAGATTGAATCCCAGATGTTAGTACGTTATTATAAAGGATTCTTAAACGATTAAGATTAGATGTAAGGTGTACTTTGGAGATACTGGTAGAGGCACATAGGGTGTTTTTTCTGTATCTCCAAAAGTGCATTATAAAGGGCGAAAGCGTAGTCTACAAAAAAGTGCAGTTTTACAAGAAAGGCATGGTTAAAACGATGAAAATTATTATGTTAGGTGCACCAGGTGCTGGTAAAGGAACACAGGCAAAACAGATTGCAGATAAATATAAGATTCCACATATCTCAACAGGAGATATTTTCCGTGCAAACATCAAAAACGGAACTGATTTAGGAAAGAAAGCAAAAGAATACATGGATCAGGGACTTTTGGTTCCAGATGAATTAACATGTGACTTAGTAATGGATAGAATACAGCAGGATGACTGCAAAGATGGATTCATTTTAGATGGATTCCCAAGAACCATTCCTCAGGCTGAGGCTCTTGATGCAGCACTTGATAAAATAAATGAAAAAATGGATTATGCAATTGACGTCGATGTTCCAGACGAAAATATCGTCAACAGAATGAGCGGAAGACGTGCATGTTTAAATTGTGGAGCTACTTATCATATTGTAACAATTCCAACAAAAGTAGAAGGAATCTGTGACAGATGTGGCAGCCCGGTTGTATTACGTGAGGATGATAAGCCAGAAACAGTTCAGAAACGTTTAACAGTTTACCATAATCAGACACAGCCATTAATTGATTACTATAAGAAACAAAACATTTTGAAATCTGTAGACGGTACACAGCCAATGGAAAAAGTATTTGCTGATATTACCGCAATTTTAGGAGAATAAAAGATGCCTGTAACAATAAAGTCTTCCCGGGAGATCGAGTTGATGAGAGAAGCTGGCAAGATTCTTGCCAAAGTTCATGAGGACCTGGGAAAAGAATTGAAACCTGGGATGTCAACCTTAGATGTCGATAGACTTGGGGAAGATATGATTCGTAGCTTGGGTTGTATACCATCTTTTAAAAATTATTGCGGATATCCGGCATCTGTCTGTGTGTCTGTTAACGAAGAAGTTGTCCACGGAATTCCGGATTCTAAGAAAATTATCCACGAAGGAGATATCGTCAGCCTGGATATCGGGGTGATTCACAAAGGATATCATTCGGATGCTGCAAGGACAATTGCAGTCGGAGAAATATCAGAGGAAGCAAAGCTACTGGTAGAGCGGACCAGACAAAGCTTTTTCGAGGGTATGAAATTTGCGACAGCAGGAAATCACCTTCATGATATTTCCAAGGCAATCGGCAATTATGCAGAAAGCTTCGGATATGGAGTGGTCCGGGATTTATGCGGTCATGGAATTGGCACTCATCTTCATGAGGAGCCTGAGATTCCGAATTTCAAACAGTTTCGAAGAGGCATCAAGCTTCGTCCGGGAATGACACTTGCGGTTGAACCAATGGTGAACCTTGGAACGAGAGAAGTTGTCTGGATGGATAATGAATGGACAGTCGTATCAGAGGATATGTCATTGTCAGCTCATTATGAGAACACGATTCTGATTACGGAAGGAAAACCGGAGATTTTAACATTGACGGAATCCGAACGTGCAGCCGGAATCGGTTTAGCATAAAGAAAAGGAAACGTTGTTATGAATATAGAACTGGGGATGTCAAAGTCCGGTCATGATAAAAATCAGATTTATCTGGTTTTGAAAAAAGATGAAAAATTTGTTTATCTGGTCAATGGGACAACAAAGCCCCTGAGTCAGCCGAAGAAAAAGAACGTAAGACATGTTCAGCTTATCAAAAAGCTTCCGGGTGAAGTGACAGAGATTTTCGAAGGCGAAATGACCGATATCACAATAAAGAAAGCAATTCAAATTTATTCACGAATCAAAAAGCAGGAGGAAACAAAGAATGTCTAAAGCAGATGTAATCGAAGTAGAAGGAGTCGTTGTTGAGAAATTACCAAACGCATTTTTTAAGGTAGAGCTCGAAAACGGTCACCAGATTTTAGCAACTATCAGTGGAAAATTAAGAATGAACTTCATTCGTATTTTACCAGGTGATAAAGTAACCATCGAAATGTCCCCATATGATTTAACAAAAGGAAGAATCATCTGGAGAGATAAATAAATTAATAAAAAAATGATTGACTTCCAAAGAAAGTTCGAATATAATATTAGTCGGACACTTTTGGAAAGCTCTCGAAGTGCGCTTTTTTACGTGCTCGAGTGTTTCATGAGAAAGGAGGATTTGCTGTGAAGGTAAGATCATCAGTTAAACCTATTTGCGAAAAATGCAAAGTCATTAAAAGAAAAGGAAGCATCAGAATTATCTGTGAAAATCCTAAACACAAACAGAGACAGGGCTAATTTGTTCTTGTCTTATTGCTTTGCGTAGACAGTAGAGCCAAGGCTCTATTGCAAAACATGAATTATGTGCGGCTGCAGTGAGACACCTGGATAGGTTGTATCACTGTTATCATAATAACAGCAGGAGACAGCTGCTTTCATGCATTAATACCGAGATGCATGGGGAAACGTCTAAATATGGAAGAAACAGGACTGGCACACATTTCAGACCGGATGACAACGGGGCTGCCTTTATCTGTGATTCTACGAGCAAAGATAGTTGTATATACTGGATGCCTTAGTGTCAGATATACTGTGCATTGTTTACGTGCGCGGAAGAAGAGCTTTGCGAAAAGTCATGATGTCAAATGGCTTGGAAATGCAAACATAAAATAAGATGCCTTGCATCAGATGAATTAATGGAGGTTAAAAAACACATGGCTCGTATTGCAGGTGTAGATTTACCAAGAGAAAAACGTGTTGAGATCGGTTTGACTTATATCTACGGTATCGGTAGAGTAAGTGCTACCCGTATCCTTGAAGCAGCAGGAGTTAATCCTGACATTCGTTGTAAAGACTTAACAGATGATGATGTTAAGAAAATCAGTGCAGTTATCGATGAAACTCAGACTGTAGAAGGTGATTTAAGAAGAGAAATCGCTCTTAATATTAAGAGACTTCAGGAGATTGGATGCTATCGTGGTATCCGTCATAGAAAAGGTCTTCCAGTTCGTGGACAGAAGACAAAGACAAACGCTAGAACACGTAAGGGTCCAAAGCGTACAGTTGCTAATAAGAAGAAATAAGTCTTCTTAACAGACAAATTCAATTTCATGTTGCAAATTAGAAAATTAATTTTAGAGAAAGTAGGTTAGTTTAGATATGGCTAAAGTTACAAAAAAAGTGACAAAAAAGCGTGTAAAGAAAAACGTTGAACGCGGACAGGCACACATTCAGTCATCTTTTAACAATACAATCGTAACAATTACAGATGCTGAAGGAAATGCTTTATCATGGGCAAGTGCTGGTGGTCTTGGATTTAGAGGTTCAAGAAAATCTACTCCATATGCTGCTCAGATGGCAGCTGAAACTGCTACAAAAGCAGCTTTAATTCACGGATTAAAAACAGTTGACGTTATGGTTAAAGGACCAGGATCAGGAAGAGAAGCAGCTATCCGTGCACTCTCCGCTTGTGGTCTTGAAGTTACAAGTATCAAAGACGTAACTCCAGTACCTCACAATGGATGTCGTCCACCAAAACGTAGAAGAGTCTAATTAGGGAGGTAGAGTCAAGATGGCAGTAAATAAAGTTCCTGTTCTTAAGAGATGTAGATCTCTTGGTTTAGAACCAAGTTACTTAGGATATGATAAAAAATCCAATAGAGAATTAAAAAGAGCAAATAAGAAAATGTCTGAATATGCTCTTCAGCTTAGAGAAAAACAGAAAGCAAAATTTATCTACGGTGTATTAGAAAAACCTTTCCATAACTACTATGAGAGAGCAGACCGTATGAAGGGAATGACAGGTCAGAACTTAATGACTATGTTAGAGTCCAGATTAGATAACGTAGTATTCCGTATGGGATTCGCTAGAACAAGAAAAGAAGCTAGACAGATCGTAGATCACAAGTTCTTCTTAGTAAATGGTAAACCAGTAAACGTACCATCTTACTTAGTAAAAGCTGGCGACGTTATCGAAGTTAGAGAGAAGAGCAAAGGCCTTCAGAGAATGAAAGACATCGTTGAAGTAGCTGGCGGAAGATTAGTTCCAGACTGGTTAGACGTAGATGTTGAAAAATTACAGGGTACTGTAAAAGAATTACCTTCCAGAGAGCAGATCGACGTTCCAGTTGATGAGATGCTTATCGTCGAGTTATATTCTAAATAAGTAGTCATAAAGAGCGTATGGATAAAGCAGCAAGAGTATTTTATGTATTTATACTTAAAATACTTTTGCTGTCTTTGGAAATCGCCAAAAGCTATATATTGTTAAGCAATGAAACCCGAGAAGGAGGGACTTTGTAGTGTTCGATTTTGAAAAACCAAATATTACGATCGCTGAAATTTCAGAAGACAAAAAGTACGGTAAATTTGTTGTAGAACCATTGGAAAGAGGCTATGGTACAACTCTTGGTAACTCATTAAGAAGAATTATGCTTTCTTCTTTGCCAGGTGCTGCAGTAAGCCAGGTTAAAATCGATGGTGTGTTACATGAGTTCAGCTCCATTCCTGGAGTAAAAGAAGATGTGACTGAGATTATCATGAACATCAAGAACCTTGCAATCAGAAATAATAGTACTACAAATGAACCAAAAGTTGCTTATATTGAATTCGAAGGTGAAGGCGTTGTTACGGCTGCAGATATCCAGGCTGATTCCGATATCCAGATTTTAAATCCGGATTTAGTTATCGCAAACTTAAATGGTGGTGCAGACAGTAAATTATACATGGAACTTACTATCACAAAAGGTAGAGGTTATGTAAGCGCTGACAAGAACAAATCAGAAGATGTACCAATCGGTGTAATCGCTGTGGATTCTATCTACACACCAGTAGAGAGAGTAAACCTTTCTATTGAAAATACACGTGTTGGTCAGATTACAGACTTTGATAAACTTACATTAGATGTTTACACAAATGGAACTTTAGAGCCAGACGAAGCTGTAAGCTTAGCTGCAAAAGTTTTAAGTGAACATTTAAATCTTTTCATCGATTTATCCGAGACTGCACAGCAGGCTGACGTTATGATCGAGAAAGAAGATAATGCAAAAGAAAAAGTTCTTGAAATGAACATTGATGAACTTGAGTTATCTGTTCGTTCTTACAACTGCTTAAAGAGAGCAGGTATCAACACAGTAGAAGAGTTGACAAACAGAACACCAGAAGACATGATGAAAGTTCGTAACCTTGGACGTAAGTCTTTAGAAGAAGTATTAGCAAAATTAAAAGAATTAGGATTAGAGCTCAACCAGGGTGAAGAATAAATAGAACTTTGCAAGCAAAGTTCATTAGAAGTTTCTTCGAAACTTCCCACAATTGAGAGAGGTTTCGAAAAAACATCTCACCTTAGATTGATTTCTATATATTGAGGCAGAAACAGTAAGTCCGAATGGCATGAACTATGTCTCGCCACAAAAATTGCACTTGGCAAGTAAGTCCGAATGGCATAGCCTGGTGTACCACAAATGGAGGAAAATAAAATGGCAAAGTATCGTAAATTAAGCAGAACCTCTAGCCAGAGAAAGGCTTTATTAAGAGGTCAGGTAACAGCATTATTAAACAATGGTAAAATTGTTACAACAGAAGCAAAAGCAAAAGAAGTTCGTAAAATTGCAGAAGGCATTATCGCTTTAGCAATCAAAGAAAAAGATAACTTCGAAGAAGTAACTGTAAAAGCTAAAGTTGCTCGTAAAGATAAAGATGGTAAGAGAGTAAAAGAAGTTGTAGATGGTAAGAAAGTTACTGTTTATGATGAAGTTGAAAAAACGATCAAGAAAGATTTACCATCCCGTCTTCATGCTAGAAGACAGATGATGAAAGTTCTTTACTCTGTAACAGAAGTTCCAACAGCTGCAGCAGGAAAGAAGAGAAATACAAAAGAAGTTGATTTATGTGCAAAATTATTTGACGAAATCGCTCCTAAGTATGAAGGACGTAACGGTGGTTACACAAGAATCGTAAAGATTGGTCAGCGTAAAGGTGACGGAGCTTTAGAAGTACTTCTTGAGTTAGTTTAATCCTACGATAACATAAGACTCATTCCGTGATGAAAGTCATGTGGATGGGTCTTTTTTTAATTTATAGGAAATTGCTGTGCAATATGCTTTTTCATATAACAGGAAATATCGTTCCTGTTACATAACAGGCGGAAAAAATCCAATTTCGACATAAAATCTCCCGATACTGCCCGAATTATTTACTGTTAAATTTTGGAAGAATATAATTGAGTGGTAACAAAAAATTTACACGGAGGTAGTAGTTTATGAAGAAATTAACAAAACGCCTGAGTGCGCTTGTTTTTGCAATGGTATTGTTATTTACCAGTGCAGTTGGCGTACGGGCAGAAAACGTAACACCAGATGATGGTCGTTGGAAAACAATTGAGGGAGACGGCTATACAATTGGTGCTGCAACAAAGACAGATGCAGGATACTTAGCATGTGTCTGGATTTATGCAGAGAAGTCAAAGGATACTGCAACACTTACTGCAACTGCAAAGACAGCAATGGCAGACCCACACGTTATTGATTATTCCATGTTACAGGCATTTTCAATGGGAGATGGTGTTGTTGCAAACACAGACTTATTGTCCGCATTAAAAGACAAGAAAATGAGTGCTACATTTGGTAGTGATAGTAAGGATGTATTCTGGACAATCAGCATGATTAATGATGCATCCAAGGATTTCAACCCAGATAATATTTCAAAAGATATCAGCAATGATGCTGTAAATGCAAAATTAGCATCTGTTGGTTTTGCTGGAGAGAAAACACAGTTTTCTGTCAATAGTACATTACCAGGTTCTGTTGACAATTTGGAAATTGGTAATATCGCAAATGGAACATTTTCACTTGATGCTTCAAAGAACAGTTATCAATATTTACATGGCTATACCTATTATTACAATGCATCCAGAGATTTGTTTGAATATGTAGGAACAGCATTCTATGGACAGTATGGTGATAGTTATAACTTCCTTTCTTTGGACAATGTAAACAAAAAAGGT
Organism: Roseburia sp. 831b; assembly: GCF_001940165.2. Classification (NCBI taxonomy): domain Bacteria; kingdom Bacillati; phylum Bacillota; class Clostridia; order Lachnospirales; family Lachnospiraceae; genus Roseburia; species Roseburia sp. 831b. The sequence continues at coordinate 3,109,415 of NZ_CP135162.1, forward strand.
ACATACCTTGTAACAAGAGATTTATTACCAGATTCTATCACAACCGGTAAAACAGTTGTTGTAGATACTTTTGGTATTACAAAGACAGCAGACTTAACCAAAGCAATCAAAGATACCATCGCTTCCACAGAGGCAGGTAACGTTGTAAAAGTAACGGTACCAAGGGGAACTGTTGTAACAACAGATGTTATGCAGGCAGCAAAAGATAAGGGCGTAGCTCTTACTTTAGAGTCTTCTGCAGGAACTTATGTATCATGGGCATTTGGTGTTATCCAGAACGTAGTAGAATTTGACCCAACTGTAAATGTTGGTCAGTCTTCTGATGCGATGGATAAAAAGTTAGCTAGCGTTACCTTACCATCTACCTTAAAATACACACCAGTACACTTTGCATTTGATGGAACACTTCCAGCACAGGCAGAGGTTACATTAGACCTTTCTACATTTACTGGCGCAGCAGATGGTTCTACCATTTACTTATATTATTACAATCCAACTACAAACTTATTTGAGAAGATTGATTCTTCTGCATTTAAGGATGGATATGCAACCTTTACCATGACACACTGCTCTGACTACATCGTAACAAACGAAGAGTTAACAGGAGCACTTGTAACAACACCAGCTCCAGATACAGGAGATCAGGCAAACCTTGTATTATACATCGTAGTAATGTTACTTGGTGTAGTAGCAATTGCAGCTGTAGTAGCTCGTAAAAAAAGAGCATAGTAAAATTGCATGTAAGCTTGAATCTGTAAGGGATTGAGGACTCATGTTTTAAGATGTTCTAAACAAATAAAGAGTTGAAAAAAAGAAGGAGTTGGCTCATTTAGTGAGCCAGCTCCTTCTTTTTTTATGTAATAGGAAATTTCGTTCCTATTACATAAAAAAGCTCCACAAGGATCGCACTGCGGCGGAGTTGAACAATGTCGCAAATGCGACCCGCCGCAGGCGGAGAATCCTGCAAGCAGGATTCTTTTTTACAGTCATGCATTAAAAAATCAGTTTGTTATTTCTTTGCAATTGGCAGCGTGAAAATAAATTCCGTTCCAACTCCTTCTGTACTGATGACATTAATGTTTTCGTCGTGTGCCTGTACAATTTCTTTTACAATGGCAAGGCCAAGGCCGGTTCCTTTTTTATCTTTTCCACGGGAAAGATCTGTCTTGTAAAAACGTTCCCAGATTTTTTTGATACTGTCTTTTGGAATACCGATTCCGGTATCTTTGACGGAAATGAAGATTTTCTCATTCTTTTCGGTGGTCTCGATGGTAATGGCAGAATCGTTGTGGCTGAATTTGATGGCATTGTCAATCAGATTGTAGAGTACACGTTGAATCTTGTCATAATCGGCAGTGACAAACAATTCTTTTCCGGTAAGAATCAGGTTGAACGAGATTCGCTTCTCCTTGCATTTTCCCTCAAAAGTCTGCACTGTCATCTTAATCATATTGTTGATGTCAAAATCACTGATGTCCAGGATGACGCCCTTTGTTCCAAATTTATTTAATTCCAGCAGGCTGTTGGTCAGCTTGTTTAGGCGCTCGGTCTCAAACAGGATGATGTTTAAGTATTTTTCCTGCATCTCCACTGGGATAGTTCCATCTAACATTGCCTCTATGTATCCTTTGATTGAAGTCAAAGGAGAACGGAAGTCGTGAGAGACATTGGAGACAAATTTGCGCTGGTCGTCCTCTAAGGTATTCAGCTCATTTGCCATATAGTTAAAGGATGCCGTCAGATAACCAATCTCATCGTTGGAGTGAACCGGAATCTGCTGTTCAAACGAGCCGGCAGCGTATTCTTTTGCGGCCTTTGTGATACGGTGAATCGGGATATAAACTACAAATGTAAATGCAGCGAGTATCACGATTGTTCCAAGGAAAAGCAAAAGCTGTGTGACATAGGAAATGTTCATGAGCCCGTAAAGGTTTTTCGTGACAAGGCTCATTGGTTTATGGATAATCACATAGCCCCGTACCTTGTAATTTACAGTGATGGGAGCAAAAACGCTTAACTGCGTTTCCTCAAAGCTGTCATAAAAAGTGCCAATGCCGTAATATTGATTCCCAAAATCGCTGATATCGAAGGAATCAATTGAGCGTGTATCGTTGATGCTGGATTCATCGGAGGAATCCAAAAGGATGGTTCCGTTTTTGTCGACAATCCAGATGTCAGCGGATAAGTAAGTGTCTAGCGTGTTAAGCTGTGTCTCAAGTTCAGCTAATTCCATCGAGTGATTGTAATAATTTTTGGCATAATTATTTGCAATCAGATTCGCCTCACGGTAGAGGTTTGAGGCCTCCTTTTTCTCTAAATATTGCGACGTGTAATGATTGGTGAAAGTCGCAATCAAAAGAAAACCCAAAATTCCATAGATGAGGAAGCCAATCAACATCTTTAAATAAAGCGTGCGTCTCATGATTCTTTGACCTCAAATTTGTAACCGATGCCCCAGACGGTGGAAAGACTCCAGTTGGCATGGTCTTTGATTTTCTCGCGGAGACGTTTGACATGGACGTCGACGGTTCTGGTGTCTCCGATGTATTCATATCCCCAGATATGGTCAAGAAGCTGTTCTCGGGTGAATACCTGGTTTGGTGAGGATGCCAGGAAATAAAGAAGTTCTAATTCTTTTGGCGGCATATCAATCGGCTGTCCGTTGTATACAACAGAATAATTAGACAAATTGACGACTAAATCGGGGTATTCCACGCATTTTAAGTCAGCTGCAGGTTCTTCCTGCTTGGCAGGCTGAAAACGTCTTAAAACAGCTTTTACACGAGCTACAAGCTCTTTTGCGTCAAACGGCTTCATCATGTAATCATCCGCACCAAGCTCTAAGCCTAAGACTTTGTCAAAAATTTCACCTTTTGCGGAGAGCATGATAATCGGCACATTTGATTTGGTACGAATCTCGCGGCAGACCTGGTATCCGTCGATGCCCGGCAGCATGAGATCTAACAGAATCATATTGGGATGGTACTGTTCGAAAGCAACGAGAGCCTCTTCCCCATCGTTTACAATTTTTGTATCATAACATTCTTTTGTTAAATAAAGAGAAATCAGTTCGGCGATATTGTTGTCATCGTCTACAATTAGTACTTTTTGTTTTGCAACCATAATGACCTCCTAGGATTCAAATTCTGCAATGGTAACTCCGGCATCGCCCTCGCCAAATTCTCCGAGGTGATAGGATTTTACATATTTACAACGTTTCAAATGACTCTGCACGGCACTGCGTAACGCGCCGGTACCTTTTCCGTGGACAATGCGGACGGAAGGCAGATGGGCAAGGTAGGCGTCGTCTAAATATTTATCCAAAAGTGCAATCGCTTCATCGGTTGTCTTTCCAATGAGATTGATTTCGGTAGAAACGGAAGAAGATTTTGATATCTTAATTTTTCCGGCACCGGATTTGTTGAATTTCTTGCTGGCAGGAGAAGTCTCTTCTTCCAGCAAAATTAAATCGTTCAGTTTTACCTGGGAACGAAGAATACCCATCTGAACGAACAGTTCGCCCTTGGCATTCGGCAGTGTGTGGACGGTTCCGTTTAAGTTCATGCTGATAACTTTTACTTTATCGCCAATACGAAGATTTTTCGGAACCTTGTGGTTGACATTCGCTGTCTTTTTGCTGCCTGCAAGTTTCTTTTCGGTTTCCGACATTTTATTACGGATTTTGGTACGCTCTTTTTCCATCTCACTCATTGGAGCCGTACCTTTTCCATATTTATTGAAGTTTCGGATAGTTTCGTCTGCCGCATCTTTGGCTTCTTTTAAGATGTTCATTGCCTGCTCATTTGCTTCACGCAAAATCTTATCGCGGCTGTTGTCGAGACGTTCCTGCTTTTCTTCGAGTTTTTTCTTAAGTGTCTCAATTTCTGTCTTATAGGACTGGATTTCGGCACGTTCTTTTTCGATGGTGACACGGCTTGCCTCCAAATCGCTTAACAGGTCTTCAAAGTTCTCATCGGATTCGCTGATACGCCCTTTGGCGTCCTCAATCAGGTCCTGGCTAAGTCCAAGCTTTTGTGAAATCGCGAACGCATTACTTTTTCCGGGAATACCGATAAGAAGGCGGTAAGTCGGGCTTAACGTCTCTACATTAAATTCACAGCAGGCGTTTTCAACACCCGGTGTGGAGAGCGCGTAGACCTTCAATTCACTGTAATGGGTGGTTGCCATGACATGACTTCCGTACAAATGTAGTTTGGACAAAATGGAGATGGCAAGTGCAGCACCTTCGGTCGGATCGGTTCCGGCACACAACTCATCGAAAAGAACCAGGGAGCGGTCATCGGCATGTTTTAAAATGCGGATGATGTTGGTCATGTGGGAGGAGAAGGTACTTAAACTTTGCTCGATACTCTGCTCGTCACCGATATCTGCAAACACTTCCTCGAAAATGGCAAGTTCGCTGCGCTCGGAAGCCGGAATATGAAGCCCTGCCTGACCCATTAAAGTCAACAGACCGACGGTCTTTAAGGAGACGGTTTTACCACCGGTATTCGGTCCGGTTACAATCAATAACTTGAAGTCCTCTCCGAGACGGACATCGATCGGAACCACCTTCTTTGGGTCAAGAAGCGGATGACGTCCTTTCATAATCTTGATACGTCCTTCCTCGTTAAAAGTTGGTGCAACGCCGTTGTAGGATTTTGCAAGGAATGCTTTTGCAAAAATAAAATCGAGTTCTGCAAGAATCGCATAGTCAGAGGCAAGCTGTTCGGAAAAGTTTCCGACGAGGTTGCTTAAATTTGCAAGGATTACTTCGATTTCTTCCTGTTCTTTTAACATCAGTTCCTTTAACTCATTGTTGAGGTTCACAACCGCAAGCGGCTCAATGAAAAGAGTAGAACCGGTGGAAGACTGGTCGTGAATCATACCGGACACCTGGGACTTAAATTCTGCCTTGACCGGGAGACAGAAACGTCCGTCGCGCATGGTGATGACGGTATCCTGCAAGTAGCCACGTGTGGTCGTGTTGTTTATCATGGAATTCATCTGGTTTCGAATCTTATCATTCATGCCACGCATGGATTTACGGATACCACGCAGTGTACTGCTTGCGTCATCCGCAATTTCGTCCTCCGATAAGATGCAGCGGCGAATCTCATCGTACAATGGCGTGAGCGGTTCAATATCGGAAAAGAAAGAGGTCAAAGAGTCATCCGGGATATCGGAACGCTCAGAGCGTGAAAACGTTTTCGCTCTTTTTGCAACCTCTAAAAGAGAGCAGATGCGCAGCAATTCACGTGTATTTAAAGATGCACCAATCTCAAGACGTTTTAAGGAATCATGGATGTTATGTAAACCTGAAAAAGAGAGATTCCCGGATTTGAAAAGTCTTGTCAAAGCGTCTTTTACCTGAAGCTGCTGTTGTTCAATCAGAGCTTTATCTGTGATGGGACGAAGCTCCTGACAGCGTTTTTTTGCCTCTTCACAGCTTGCATATTCGACAAGCTGATCGATTATTTTGTTATATTCTAAAGTTTTTAATACTTTTTCATTCATAACTGGTCATACCTTTCTGTAAGTCAACAATTCTTTTCTTATTATAGCTTATTCGAACGGGATAGGAAAGCAGAAAATTGTTGCAACGGCAAGGCTTTCATTCTATAATAAACTGTGAGCGCACAAAAAGAGTTGGTGGCACAAAAGATTTTGTAGCCCGGTTATGCTAAGAAAGAAAAAGACACAGCAGGTTTTCTACTGTGTGGATGAGAAAGGCATGATTATTTTATGCAGGAAAATGAAAAACAAGAGTATGCTTTTATTCGTGAAAAAATAAAGGACAAACCTTTTCAAAAAAGAAAACTGGCACTTCATGTTCTCTTTGCAATTGTGATTGCGGTCGTGTTTGGCGTGGTTGCATGTGCGACGTTCACTTTTTTACAGCCGAAGATGCAAAAATGGATGTATCCGGAGGAGGACCCGAAGATTACAATTCCAAGGGATGAAGAGGAGACGGAGACAGAAGAGAAGAAAGAAGAAGATACACAGGAAGAGGCGGGACAGGAAGGCGACACAGAGCAAACGGTTGCGCCGGAGACACCGCAGGAGCTGACGTTAGAGGACTATCAGAAGCTTCAGAACCAGATGTATGCGGTGGGACGTACCGCGAATAACTACATTGTGACGGTGACAGGTGTAAAAAGTGATACAGACTGGTTTAACAATTCCTATGAGAGCAAGGGACAAGGCTCTGGAATCATCATTGGAAATAATGGACGGGAGCTTTTGATTTTAACGGAAAAGAAAGTGATTTCAGACGCACAGGATATATTTGTTACCTTTGTGAATGACGTTTCTGCCTCGGCGACCATTAAAAAATACGATGGAAATACGGGGATTACCGTTTTGAGTGTTTTGCTTAGTGATTTGGATGAGGAGACACTTGGGAAAATTTCAATTGCGACACTTGGTAATTCCAAGGTCATCAATCAGGGAACGCTTGTGATGGCGGTTGGAAGTCCGACCGGTGCCAATTATTCGATTCTGACCGGAACGGTAACATCGAATTCAAACACGATTACAACAATAGACAGTACCTATACCGTTTTTACCACAGACATTGTTGGAAGCAGTTCCGGAAGTGGAGCATTGATTAACCTCGACGGAGAAGTGATTGGCCTTGTAATGCAAGGATATAGCAGTTCGGAGGATGAGAATACCTTGACGGCGGTTTCTATTTCGGAACTTAAGTCAGTGATTGAGATGCTGTCCAATAATCAGGACATTCCATATTTGGGACTTCAGGTTACGACGGTAACACAGCTGATTCAGGACGAGTATGATATCCCGAAGGGAGTTTACATTAAGGACGTGATGATGGATTCTCCTGCAATGGCAGCAGGGTTACAAAGCGGGGATGTCATTGTCGAGGTGAATGGTGAGACGATTACATCCGCTAAGATGTATGAGAATACCATTTTATCGTTAACACCTGGAGATACTGTAAAAATGGTGATTAACCGTGAGGGCAATAACAAGTACCATGAAGTGACATGCAATGTGGAAGTAGGAGTTTTACAATAGAACAGACACAAAAGAGAGCTAACTGGAGGAATTATGAAATATATTGAGAGCCTAAGAGAAGGCGAAAGAATTAATGAAGTTTATTTATGTAAACAAAAACAGTCTGCGTTAACCAAGGCAGGAAAACCATATGATAACGTGATTTTACAGGACAAGACAGGAACCTTAGATGCAAAAATCTGGGAGCCGGGTTCGGTTGGAATTGATGAGTTCGATTCCTTAGATTATATTGCGGTCATGGGAGATGTGACAAGCTTCCAGGGGGCATTGCAGTTGAATGTCAAACGTGTCCGTAAGGTTCAGGAAGGGGAGTACGATCCAAAGGATTACCTTCCGGTCAGCCAGTATGATGTGGAAGAAATGTACAAAGAACTGTTATCTTACATCAATTCCATGGAGAATCCATATCTGAAACAGCTTGCGGGCAGCTTCTTCGTGGAGGATGAAGATTTTGCAAAACGTTTTAAATTCCATTCCGCAGCGAAAACGGTTCATCACGGGTTTGTGGGAGGACTGTTGGATCATACCTTAGGGGTGACAAGACACTGTAATTACTTTGCGTCCGCTTATCCAATGTTAAACCGTGATTTGCTGCTTGCAGCAGCGATGTTCCATGACATCGGAAAATTAGAAGAACTTTCTGTTTTCCCGGAAAACGATTACACAGACGAAGGACAGCTGCTTGGACATATTATGATTGGTGCAGAGATGGTCGGTGAGAGAATCCGTACCATTCCAGATTTTCCGGTTCGCCTTGGGAATGAGTTGAAACACTGTATATTGGCACATCACGGAGAGCTTGAGTATGGTTCCCCGAAGAAGCCGGCACTCGCAGAGGCAGTGGCATTGAGTTTTGCAGATAATTTTGATGCAAAGATGGAGACCATCAAGGAGTTGTTTAACAGTGCTCCGGAGGGAAGTACCGAGTGGCTTGGATACAACCGTCTGTTAGAAAGCAATATTCGTAAATCAAGTAAATAAGTTTCATTACATAACAATAGGCGCTTTTACAGCGCCTATTCGTTTCATGTCGTATGAAGGAAAGCGTTTTGTGGGGATACGAAGAAATAAGTGTTATCCCTTTGTGTTTCAAGAGAAAGGTATGGATAGGATGCAGAAAAATGATTTGATTCAGTTGAAAATAGAGGATATGGGCGTCGGCGGGGAAGGAATCGGAAAATATGACGGTATGACTTTTTTTGTAAAAGATGCCATGATCGGGGATGAGATTGTGGCTCGAATCACAAAACTTAAGAAAAATTATGGCTATGCAAGAGTTGAGGAGATTCAGGTTCCATCCGAATACCGCATAGAGCCGGAATGTCCGCTTCATAAACGCTGTGGTGGATGCCAGATTCAGGCGATGGATTACAAGGCGCAGCTTGCGTTTAAACAGGAAAAAGTGCGTGGAAATCTGATTCGTCTTGGCGGATTTCCCTCGGAAAAGGTAGATGCCGTGATGGAGCCGATTGTCGGAATGGAGGAGCCATACCGTTACCGGAACAAGGCACAGTTTCCAATTGGAACCGATAAAGAGGGCAATCTTGTGGCTGGTTTTTATGCGGCAAGAACGCACAGTATTATTCCGGTTGAGGACTGTCTGTTAGGGGTGAAGGAGAACCAGCAGATTTTAGACGGTGTGCTTTCCTACATGAAAGAGAATCACGTTACATCCTACAACGAGGAGACGGGAAAAGGTCTGGTGCGCCATGTACTGATTCGCTACGGGTTTACGACAAAAGAAATCATGGTGTGTCTGATTGTCAACGGAAAAGAATTGCCGGCACAGGAAAAATTGATAGAAAAATTATGTAAACTAGATGGCATGACAAGTATTTCTATCAACCTTAATATGAAAAATACCAATGTCATTTTAGGGGATGTCACGAAAACAATCTGGGGGCAGCCTTACATTACAGACTACATTCACCTGTGGGATTGTCATTATGATGCATCAAAGCAGGTTGCCTTTGTGCCGACTAAGACCGCGGTTTCCTATCAGATTTCACCGCAGTCTTTCTACCAGGTAAATCCGGTACAGACAGAAAAACTTTACAGTCTGGCACTTGATTATGCAGGGCTGACAGGCAAGGAGACCGTGTGGGACCTGTATTGCGGAATCGGCACAATCTCTCTTTTCCTTGCAAGAAAGGCTGGAAAAGTATATGGTGTGGAAATTGTTCCACAGGCGATTGAGGATGCAAAAGATAATGCAAAACGAAACGGTTTTACGAATGCAGAATTTTTTGTTGGAAAAGCAGAGGAAGTGCTGCCAGAGTTCTACGAGAGAGAAAGCCAGAAAACAACTACAAATGTAGATAAAATAACGGGCGCAATGACAGCAGATGCGGACATGCTTACACCGGACGTGATTGTCGTAGACCCGCCAAGAAAGGGCTGCGATAGTCTTTGCCTTGAAACCATGTTAAAAATGCAGCCAAAGAAAATCGTGTATGTCAGCTGCGATTCCGCAACGCTTGCAAGGGATCTAAAGGTGCTCTGTGAAGGCGGTTATGAATTAGAAAGAGTCAGGCCGGTGGACCAGTTTGGGCATACGATGCATGTGGAGACGGTGTGTCTTTTGATCCGATAAAAGATGGATGATTCTTTCGAACTAGAAATTGATGTAGATGCTGCCAGTGCGGAAAAAAAATTTTAACTTAGAGGACTTGATAAATGATTAAGATAGAAAATGATATTACAGAACATTTAGGTTGGATTGATTCATTGTGCCTTGATCCATCTTTTTCCACACCTTTTTGTGATAAAGCAAGAGTCACAGCTGTTTCAAAGAAAGAAAACCATATATTGCTTTGTGCCTATGAGGGAAATCTGTTAACCGGAATCTTCTGCCTTTTGGTCTTAGAGGAAGAAAAATATATGGAAACGGTTTTTCTTTATACGAGGGAAAAGAAAGCATATACTGAGTTGATGGATGATTTGTCAAAACGATATAAAGGGTATGAAATGTGGTTTGTTTATAATCCAAAGAATTATGTGCTGCAAAATTATTTGTCAGAGAAACAAGCATTTTTCTATACGGAACAGAGGTATATGGAATATAAGGGCGTCGAGAAAGAGGATGTTAGTGAAGTAATACCATACTGCGATTCGTATAAAAATGACTACATAAGGATTCACAATAAAGAAGGCTATTGGGATGGAGAAAAAGTCCTCGAAAAGATAGATGACTTCTATGTTTATCTGTGCATCCGAAATCAACGCCTTGTTGGATACATTGATTTGAGTAAAGAAAATGATACCAATGAAATCATGGATTTGTGGATTCTTCCGGAGTATCGCAATCATGGAATCGGTGCATTACTCCTAAAGAAGGCAATATTTACTAACGGTGATAAACGTCTGGTGCTCACGGTTGATATTGACAACGCTCCAGCAATTCATTTGTATGAAAAGATGGGATTTGAAGAAATACCAGCGAATAACAATATTACTGCGAAACTGGTTTTGTAGTAAAAAAAGCGATATGATTGGAAGCAAACCTCCAGGTCTATAAAAGATTTGGAGGTTTGCTTTTGCACATTTAAAAGGAAAAAATATCTTTATGATGTTATAAATATAAAAAAGAAACGAGTAACCTTTTCCAGTCATAAGACTTTACTCAGTAGAAAACTCATTTCCTAATAAAATCATAGCAAGAATATTAGGATTTGTCAATGGATAAGGAACTTCTGATTTGCAATCTATTAACAAGTTAAGTATACTGGATAGCATTAAGTTGTACCCAAATACAAAAATTACAAACGAGGAAAAAACATGAAGAATAATTTAATGCTGGTAAGACCATCAGAAGCATATATTTCAGAACTATTAGCTTACAGGAAAGATTTTCTTGAAAACGCGGATTCCATGGACGGCTGTGGACCACTCAAAAGATATGAAAACATGAAGGATTATCTTAAGATGGTGGAGCAGTATTTAAATCCAGATACATTGCCCGACGGAATGGTGGTGGCATCACAATTTTTATGTGTAAGGAAAAGCGATCATCGGATTGTTGGCATGATACAGGTCAGACATTATTTTAATGAATATGTTGAAAAATATGCAGGGCATATTGGATACTCGGTAAGACCATCGGAGAGAAAAAAAGGGTATGCGACATGGATGCTCCACAATATTATGCCATTTTGCAGAAGCATAGGACTTGAGAAAATTTTAGTATGCTGTCTGGATGATAATGAAGCAAGCAGAAGAACAATTCTAAAAAATGGTGGAGTTTATGAGAAAACCGTTTTTTGTGAAGAAAGAAATGAAAAATTAGAGCGCTACTGGATTGATTTAAAGGAACAGGAGTCAATCGAAACGAATCACCTTCGGTTGAGAAAGGCTCGCCTGGAGGATATGGATGCTATTTGGAAAAATATATGGTCGGACGAAACGATTGCGAAAAATATGCTATGGCCACCGGTAAAATCAAGGGAAGAAGCGCAGGAAAGAATAGTAAGAACAATAGCTCATCAAAGAAAAATACCGGCTTACTTTGTTTGTCTGAAAGATACAAATGAGCCAATTGGATTTGCCGGATTTAAAGAAGAAAAGCCAAAAACATATGAAGAGTGCGGTATCTGCATTGCAGCGAACCACCAGAAGAAGGGATATGGAAAAGAAGTCGTGAATGCACTTCTTTTTGCAGCATTTGATTTGTTGGGTGGCGAGAAATTCATATATGGTTGTTTTCAAGAAAATACTGCATCCAGAAGGCTTGCAGAAAGTCTCGGTTTTCATTATACACATAGCAAGCCGGAAGTCCGCGCATGGGATGGTTACCAATATGTAGCTGATTATTTCCTGTTAACATCAAATGAAATGAAAAAGTAATTTTATACAGTACACAAAAAATATCGCCCGACAGAAAAGAGGAAGTAATTATGGCATCAAGTATGATACACCTTGCAATAACACAATGTTTAACAAAGAAGATGAAGTTTAAGGATAGCGGCAGATTAAGTCTTGGTTCCATCCTTCCAGATGGAATCATAAGTGGAAACAGCCACCTGAAAAAAGAAATCTGCGATGGAACGAGAGTAACCTATGACTTGGAATTTTTTCGGGAAAAATTTCAAGAAGAGATGAAACAGGATGATTTGTATCTGGGCTATTATCTCCATCTGATTCAGGATATTTTTTACCGGTATTTTATCTACTCCGAGCATGACTGGAATCCGACGATTCCAGGAAATATTGACCGTTTACATCGTGATTATGCAATCACGAACTGGCATGTCGTAAATTGTTATAAACTTAACAAAGAAATGGTTCAGGCAGTTGAGATAGAAAAAGAACCAATTACAGAGCTTGCTGAATTTGATGTGCCGGGGATGGTTGAGGAAGTAAGAGGGCAGTTTGTGCCAATTGAGGAGGACGATAGTTTCTTTTTCACCAAGGAGATGGCAGATGAATTTATTGAGCGCGCGACGACATTTTGCATGGAGGAAATGAAGCATCTTTCCGAAGGAAAAGAAGGGCTTGACAGCGTTACGTGGAGCTGGGAGAAACAGGTATAATAAAGAACTCATTCGAGAAAGTGCCGGATAGCATGAGGTAGACATATCCTACGCAAGGTTTAGGGCGGATTCTACGCATCGTAGGTTGCGAATCGTGTGGGATGAACCTAGAATAAGCTCATAAGATGCATGTATCTGAAAAACAAAAAACAGATAAGGAGGACAGCAATGAATGCTATTTTAACAGGGCAATTTATCAGCCGGGTCCGAATGGAAAAAGGAATGACACAAAAAGAACTGGCTCAAAAAGTTGGCGTGACCGACAAAGCGGTATCCAAATGGGAGACAGGAGTTTCCCAAAGTTAAAGATACCACATCAATCCCACGCGGACTTTTGCTCAACCGATACAGCCGCAGGTCTGGACTCATCAGCAGACAGGGCGTATATGAAAGCCCCAGTTCCTCGTCCTACGCTCCAACTTGTGGACAAAGTGTCCCGAAGTTGTGGCCACACTCCCGGAAAAGTAGCAGGACAACGGGCAACCGTCAAGGCTGAAATGAACGGGTTTACACCCGGCCTTGACCTCCGCCCGCTGTCCCGCTGGATGGGTGGACAAGGCGGCCAATCCCTCAAAGTGCTTGGCCGCTCTCTTTCTGATTTTGAGGTATTCAGTTTTTCAAAATTGAATAATCAAAATAAATTTTTTCGATTGAAAAAATTTTATTTGTTATCATCTTCAATGCCATATTTTTTCTTTTGCCGAATCACATAATTACTGATTTTTTCATCATATAGTGGATACTGGTAATCCAACTGGCATGCCACTTCTGACGAAACCTCCCGGAACAATGCCATACATTGTTCAAAGGATTCCCACATATGGGGATAGGAATCCATATTATAAGTGGACATAAGTCGTTCCCACAATTCCTCTGGGACATATTGCTTCATAAATTTATAGTTTTTTCCCAAACTGAAATGAAATCCCTGTTTGATACCAATCAGCCAGGAAATCATGCGAAGCAATTCTTTTCGTACTATATCATTCATATGGTCAATAGCAAAAAGAATTTCTTTGCGGCATAAGCCCTTTACTACATATGTTGTAGTATTCCAAAATTCATTACAGCAATCGTCAAACATTCTTTGAGTAGGCTTCTGCAAGTGGTAGTCTATATCCGTTGGTATTGGCGGCTTTACGATACGGTTGTCTTTATCCAACAGTAACTTTACCAGTTTATCCCATGTAAAATACTCGTCTATCAGTTCCAGCGGCAGCAAAGTTAAATCTATCTTAACATCATCAGTAAACAGCATTAAATATGAAAATCCCTTTTCTACAGCTGGAAATAATTCCATATCTTCCGGCTTTTGCAGAATCAACCTTTCACCAAATATATCTAGCCATTTATCATCACTTGTGAAGCTGTCCATATCCGTAACAAAAAAAGTAATATCAAAATCCTGAAAATCATCAGGCGGAATATTTGTATTTGTTCTAGATCCTTCCAAAGTAACCATGCGAATGCGTTTGTCTGTTTTTGCAAAATTCAAAACAATATCATAAACTTCCTTTTCTGATCTCATTTTTATCTCCTCCAATTATTGAAATAGGTGTGAAGCCATTTTAGGGCTTTGCTATCTTCCTGACAAATGGGAATGTCTAAGATAGTAAAGACGTCCCACATGCAACTCTTTCTTTTATTGCGGAAACCGTATCTTTAATTGTGAATGTAGTTGTGTCTATGACATTTGATTCATATACTCCCAAACCGGAAAATTGCTCCCACATTGTTTCCACTAATTCAATATTTGTTTTTCTATCTAATTTTGAGCGTTCCACAGCTCGCTTCATAGTTTCTTTTTTACTCGCTCTTAATACAATATAGTGTACCTCGTAATCTTCTTGGGCAAGAGCTTTCCATGGCTCCAAAAACCATGGCCCGACAATCCCATCTACAATTACATCATATCCGCCACGAGCATATCGCTTTGCAGCTTCTAAAAAGGCTTCAATGACAACCAGATTTTGCTCGTTGGATTCTGGCAAATGTGGTGGTATTGCGCCTTTGCTTAAGTAATGAAAAAAGTCATCGGTGTGCATATGCACTGATTTATCCATATCTGATTCCTTTGCGACAATTGACGCAGTTGTTGTTTTTCCTGTCCCCGGTGAGCCTGTAATCACAATAATTCTTCCTTGATTCATCTGTATTTTCCCTCACAATTCAAATTTATCACTTTGTTCCTGCCTGCTCAATCATCTTCTTCGCAAACTGCTGGAACATTTCAACAGTTTCTTTATCCATCGGTGTAAGCTGTCCGATCTGTCCAGCTATCATCGCCGTTACATCGTCAATGGAAAGTGGTTTTTGTTTCTGTTCCGCCAGTGCGTCCCGCATGGCTTGGAACATAGCGGCGGTCACAGCTTCTCCCGGCTGTTCCCCGTTGTCAATGTCTTTCTTAATGTCCCGCAGGATAGCCAGGAACACATTTTTGATTTTTTCAATCTCCGCTTCATGTTCCCCTATCTTTTGGGCGTTCAAAAGCTGTAAATCCTGCTTCGCTTCTGCCCGGTGTTCCGGGTGTTCTTTCATCAGGTCGGACAGGGAAGCCGTTGCCATCTCGATAAGCTGGTTTCTTGCTGTTATGCCCTTTGCCGCCGTATCCTGAAAATAAATCCGTATCAAATCTATCAGCTTAGGAAAATTCCTGTGTTCCAACAGGCGGTTGAGGATTTGCACATCAACAGCACCCGTCACAAGCCCCCTCACGGCTCCCTCGGACAAGCCTAATTCAGAAATATCGTAGCTTTTACGAACGCTCACGGTAGACAAGCCCAGTATGTAGTCTGTCGATACCTTAAATTCCTTTGCCACACCTATGAGAATATCACTGCTGACCGTTCTTGTTTCGCCGCTGACAATGCGGCTCAACTGGGAAGCGGAAACGCCTATCTTCTCCGCAAGTTCCTTTTGTGTGATGTGGTTCCCGTTGCATAAATCGGAAATCCGCTGTCCGGGCGTTCCGGGTAAAGCCATAGATACGCACCTCCTCCGCATACTTCCATTATACAGAATGATTGCAAAAATGCAATTTCCAAAGTGTAAACTTCATCAAAATGCAATTCTCGCAATATTCCGGGAATTGCATTTTTTTCGTGTAGACTTAGGGTAGTTCATCGATGGACGGCACCTTGAAAACAGAATGACCGTCCGAAAAGGAATACCCCGGCTGGGGAAGCACCGCAAGGAGTCGGACTTCGGGACAAAATGTCCCGAAGTTGCGAGGAGCGTGCCAACGCCGGAACACGCCGCAGGAATGGGGCAGGAAACCTTTTCGGGGAGAACGGCAACGGAAAGCAAAATGGAGGGAACGCATGAGAGATAACCCCTATAAAGACTTGCCGCCGCTGGAACGCAGGCCGGACGGTTCCCTTTACCGCATGACCCCGGCGCAGAGAAAACAGGCGGCCAGCCTGATACGCCGGGAGTGCTGTTGCTGTGAGGACGGCAACTGCATTGTCCTTGACGATGGGGACACCTGCACCTGTCCGCAGACGATTTCTTTCTCGGTCTGCTGTAAGTGGTTCCGCTGGGCGGTCTTGCCGCTGGACGGGACGCTGGAAGCGGAGATTTTCCGGGATAAGGACTTGAAACGCTGTGAGGTCTGCGGCGGTGTGTTCGTCCCCAAATCCAACCGGGCAAAATACTGCCCCGGCTGTGCCGCCAGAGTTCACAGGCGGCAGAAAACAGAAAGTGAACGGAAAAGGAGGTCTGCTGTGGACAGTTAGGAGCGAAAAAAGCCTTGATTTATCAGGCTTCGCAAGCCCCAAACCGGGGCTGGTGGTATAAAGTATCGCCCGCCCCGGAAAACGGGCTTCTAACCGTCCACAAAACGCACT